>CBDTUI010000039.1:0-21229 GCA_965363765.1 uncultured Acidimicrobiia bacterium | reverse complement strand
CTCTACGAGTGGACATGGCAGCGGCGACACTTCTTCAACAAAACGTTCAACAAAAGGTGCGGCAAAGAGCTCACCTAAAGCCCGGGCGAAATCCGGCTTCCCGAGAAGATTTAGCCGCGCTAATCGCGACCCATTCGACCACATTGCCTGGCCGTACCACCGAGTTGTCGATGGTTCCCGGACAGGTCGTCGGGTTGGAAGGTGAGATGGGAGCTGGTCTTACCCGGTTGGCGCTGGTGATGTTGGCTGAGATTGCCGAGCGTGCTCCGGTCGCCATTGTGGATACCCGGGGTTGGTTCTGTCCGGTGGCTGCCTGGGAAGTGGGAATTCCTCCTGCTCGTCTTTCGGTGATTCGCTGCGCAGATGCTGCGCAATGGCCGTCAGTGCTGGGTGCCTTGCTTACGGGCCTTGGGGGCATCTATGCCGAAGTCCCTTCGGGGATTCCTGACCAGGTGCTGCGTCGCCTCGGCGCCAAAGCTCGTCAGGAGCGGGCCGCCGTTGCGTTACGACCGGTCACTGGCCGTCTACCGGCCGGGATAGCTCACCTGCGTTTGACGGCCGAAAACGTTTCCTGGTCAGGGCCGGATCAGGGCCACGGACGTCTGGCTGCTCGCAGTATCTCTGTCTATGCCACTGGCAAGGGAGTGCGGGGCATGGAAACACGATTTGGAGTTGAAGACGATGGAACGAGTGCTCTGCATCTGGTGGGAAACCTGGGCGTTGTTTCGCCAGGACGCGCCGTCGGGTGAGCCGTGTGTTGTAGCTGACCGCCACCATGTTGTTGCGGCCAACCTGGCCGCCCAGAGTGCCGGGGTGACACGGGGGATGAAACGACGTAGTGCCGAGGCGATGTGCCCGGGGGGTTTAGTACTTGACCAGGACATCTCGGCTGAGCTGGCCCGTTTCGAGCCGGTGGTCCGGAGTCTCGAAGACCTTGTCCCGATGGTCGAAGTTGCCGAACCGGGTCTGGTGTTTATCGATATTGCCGGAGCAGTGGGGTTCTACGGTGGTGAAGGTGAGCTCGTTGAGCTCATCGCCAAAACCATTGCGACTCCCGAGCGCCCCCGGATCGGAGTGGCGAACAGTCCTTTCGCCGCCAGGCGAGCTGCCGGAGCAGCCAAACCCGGTGAGGTGTACGCCGTGGTTGATGATGCCGCGTTTCTTACGGAAGAAGCCATTGATTCGCTGACGAATCAAGATCTGGTGGCGACGTTTCGTTGGCTGGGTATCTCTACGTTGGGTCAGCTTTCACAGCTACCTCGTCACACCGTGGTTTCGAGATTCGGGGCTGAGGGTCTGCGGGCTCACCAGCTAGCCAGCGGACAGGATCGTTCGACCCAACCACGCCCGCTACCCGTTGATGTGTTTGTTGAGCGCCAGTTTGAAAGTCCGCTGGAACGTCTCGAGCAAGTTGGTTTTGCTGCCAGAGCCGTGGCGGCCGAGTTAGTGGGGGAGCTGCGCAAGAACGGTTCGGCAACCCACCGGGTCGAGGTTGAAGCCGAAGCTGCCGATGGAACTATTCGCGTTCGGGTTTGGAGAAATGCTGACCCGTTCGACGAAGGAATGCTCGCCGAACGGGTGTGGTGGCAGTTGCGAGCATGGATCGAGTCACATGGCATCACTGGTGGCATGGTCCGCCTGCGGTTGTCGCCTGCCGACGTGTCGGGTGGTGGCCGTCAGTTGGGGTTCTTTGAAGATACTGTGGCCGTGATGGAGGCTGATCGGGCACTCGCTAGAGTTCAGGCGCTGATTGGACCCGATCTGGTCCTCGGTGCTGTTCCCAAGGGCGGTCGTGATCCTGCTGATCAGGTGAATTGGCACCGATGGGGTGAACCTCCCGAAACAATTGAAGTGTCTGCGCCCTGGCCGGGGGCAACTCCGGGCCCCGCCCCGGCGTTAGTTGCTCCAGGCAACCAACGGATCGAAGTCGAGTGGGATGGAGAGCAGCCCACCCGGGTGCGGCTACGAAGCCGCTGGGAGCCGGTATTGAATTGGGCTGGTCCCTGGCGAAGGACCGGTCGCTGGTGGACGGAGGAGCAAGACGCTGATCGGTATCAGCTGGTTACTTCGGCAGGAGCCATGCTATGTGAGCGCCGCAATGGCGCCATGTACCTCACGGGAATATACGACTGACTAGTCACCTGGAAGGTATTGGATTTGGCCCCGCCTACGGACCGAAGAGAGACCGGTCATGACCTACCATCGATATTGGCAACCTGGGACGGGAACCGAAAATGGAAGAAGACTACGCCGCATGGCATGCGCTGGTCGGCGCGCACATGCGCACGCTCGGCGCCTTTGACAGACGCCTATGGAAAGCCGCCGGCTTGTCGTGCGGCGAATTTGAGATCCTCAAGCATTTGATCGAATCCGATGGCCGGCTACGGATGAGCCACCTTGCAGACCTTCTGTACACCAGTCGTTCGGGTCTCACCCGCCGGATTGATCGACTGCAAAAGCGAAGCTTCGTCGCCAGAGAGAGCGCCGCCGAGGACGGTAGAGGACAGTATGCCGTGCTGCTGCCGGATGGCGTCGAGATGTACGAGACGTGTCTTCCTGCCTACCGCGAAGTGCTATTAGAAGGATTCGGGGAGATTCTCAACGAAGAGGAACTAGCGTCCTTGACCCGTCTTTTGACGAGACTCATCGAGTCAGAGTCGCCTGTTCAGGTCAACTAGGTCAGCGGCGATGATCCCGCGGACCTGGTCCGCGAGCATACCTACTTCGGCCTTGCTCATTCCGATCGTTTCGATTGGTTGATGAACTCTGGCCACGATCGGGCCTCCCTTGACTGTCCCGCCGGGCGGCCATGCTTCAAACGATCCTGAGATGGTGACCGGTAGGATTGGCAGTTCACCTGCGATCGCAATCGCGAATGCCCCTCTTTTGAAGTCCATAAGGTCGCCTGTTCGGCTCCGTGTGCCTTCCGGATACACGATGACACTCCGGGCGGCGTTTGTGTTGGCGGTTGCGTCGGCGGTGAGTTGGGCGTGAACGCTGGCTCCGTGCTGAGATCGATCGACTTTGACCATGCCCGTTGCTTTCATCGCCGAACCGACGATCGGGATCCGGAACAGCTCTTTCTTAGCAAGAAACCGCCCGGGAACCGGCACTGCCAGAAGGCTCGTCATGATGTCGAAATTGGACTGATGGTTCGAAACGATCACGTACGATCGCTTTTCATCGACATCAACGCCTTCCACCGCCAATTCTGCTCCACCCAGTCTGAACCAAGTTCGACTCCACCACCGGAGAATCCCGTCAAGCAAATGAGAATTGGGCCGAACGGCTGCCACGGTTATCAAGGCAATCGACACAAGGACCGTTGCGATGAACCCGCTCGCAATAAACAGTCCGGTTCTGATCCAAGCAATCATGGCCAACCAATGTAGTCGTCCCCCGTTAGGCTCGCCCCTCATGGCAACCAAACAACTGTGGCGATCGTGGGCCGGATCCCAGACCCACCGTTTCAACCAGCACATGATTCATACCGCGATCGATCGTTTCCTCAGTTCGCTTGAACGCCCGACCGTGCTGACGTATTCGTCCATGCCGGGCGAACCAGATGTCGAGTCGGTGGCCGGGGCGGGCCGACTGTTGCTGACCCGAACACCGAAGACTGGTGGACTCACGGTTCATCTTGCCTCCTCCGCAATGGAGATCCATCGATGGGGCTACCGTCAGCCGGCGGAGGGCTCCGTAGAAGTCGATCCGCATGAGATTGATGTGGTCCTCGTCCCGGGAGCGCTTTTCGATAGGCGAGGCGGACGCCTCGGCCATGGGCGTGGTTACTACGACCGCCTTCTGGCCAGCTGCCGCCCGGACGTGCTCAAGGTCGGCATCACAAGCGTCGGTGCACTCGTCGAGAGGGTTCCGCTCGAACCGCATGACATTCTGATGACGCACTTGGCTACCGAAACGGGTGTCCGTCCGGTCGTGGAGACGTGGCGCTCATGAAGCTTGGACTCAATCTCGGCTACCTCACCCGGGATCGTCCCACGGATATGGGGCTCGTTTTGGAAGCCGAACGGCTGGGGTATGACTCTGTGTGGGCAGCCGAGGCGTGGGGCTCAGATGCCGTCACGGTGCTCTCCTGGGTTGGGGCGCGTACAACCACGATCAACCTTGGCTCCGCCATTCTCCAGATGCCTGCCCGTACGCCATCGATGACTGCCATGACAGCCGCAACGCTCGATCGGCTGTCTGGCGGCCGGGTGTTGCTCGGGCTGGGACTGTCAGGACCACAAGTGGTGGAAGGCTGGCATGGAGAGCCGTACGGCAAGCCGCTCGGAAAAACGAGAGAGTACGTGTCCATTGTTCGTGACGCCCTACGCCGAGAACAGCCCCTGACCCATGAGGGGACCCACTATGAGATTCCGTATGCAGGACCTGAAGCGACGGGGCTTGGCAAGCCGCTCAAACTTATGACGCATCCTTTGCGATCCGAGATCCCCATCTACCTCGCAGCTATCGGCCCCAAGAACGTGGCGCTCACGGCTGAAATCGCCGACGGATGGCTCCCGGTGTTCTACTCCCCGGAGCGGGCCGCGGACGTGTTTGGACCGAGCCTGGCCGCCGGACTGGCAAAATCGACTAATCCTGGCAAGGCGTTCGATGTCGCTCCAAGCGTTGCAGCCGTCATTTCTGATGATGTCGAAACCGCACGGAATCGTCTGCGCCCCCAGACGGCACTGTATGTCGGGGGGATGGGCGCCAAGGGGCGGAACTTCTATAACGACCTTGCCGCTCGATACGGCTATGAAGCCGAAGCTGAGCGGATCCAGGATTTGTATCTGGCCGGCGAGAAGATGGCCGCACTTGCGGCGGTACCGGATCAGTTGTTGGACGAGGTCAATCTGGTGGGCACTAGAGATATGGTCCGAGACCGCCTCGACGTATGGAAGGGTGCAGGAGTATCGACCATGCTGGTTTCGGTCAATGACGTGTCGACGTTGCGGACTCTGGCCGAACTAGCGCTGTGACGCTGGCTAAGGAAGAATCTCGAACGACTCGGTGACCCCACAGGGCCGGATCGTGTCGTCGATGGCGTTCATACAGTCGTCGCCGATAAAAAGTCGATACTTCCCTGGTGCCACCGTTGCGGTGAGGATAAATTCCCCCCAGGTGGGTTGGTGGGGGGCAGTCACTGCGACAAAACCCCCGTCGCTGGCGTATAGCGAAGGCCCTGACCATGTGATGCTGTCCGGGTCCTCGTCGTTGCGCGTCTTCAGTTCGGCATAACCCTGGCTTTCGAACCAGCGGGCGTAGCCAATCAGAGTGAAACCACCTCGTACGCCGACGTTGTCGTTCGACTGGTCGATGGGGTGTTCCAACACGGTATTCCCGGTCTCGACCACCGGGCGAAAGTCGAGCCCCTCTCCGACTGGTGCTTCGGCGACGTCAATCACGATTCGGGCGGGGTTCGACAAGACCGTGACCCCGGCGACTCGCCCCGTTTGGTGGAGGAAACGAACTTCCAATCCGTCCGGGCGCTCGACCGGCACCACGGTCAACGCCAGCGCCAAATTGAAATCGCTGTTGGTGGCCTGGGGGACCACTTCAACGATCGGGTCGGGAAGGGCGACAGTCACCCGAGTCTTCCCGCTTGTTACGACCACATCCCCGCCGCCGAGAATCTCTCCGGCCGTGTAGGTGTCACCGGTGCTGTTGCCGAGGACGATGACGTAGCGACTGCAGGTGGCCGTTTGGAACTGAAACAAACCGACCACGGTGGTGGCGTCACCATCGGCCGGGGTCGTTGCCACCTGCGATCCAGTACTGATCTGGGCGGTGCAGGCGGTCGTTTTGAGGCCGGCGTCCCATGTGTTGGGGTGGGCCAGGTACCGGCTGTTCACGAACCCGTCGGTGCCGCTTGGCAAACGGACCCCGTACCAGGCGGTTCCGCCGATGGGATTGGCGGCCATCGGGAGGACTGCGATATCGTCCTGATTGGGCCGGAGAATCCCCACTATTTCGGCATTCACCGAAGGGGCCGAACGGACGTTCAGCACGTCGCCGGCGGCCACTCCCGTGACGTACCAACCGACGTTCGTTGAGGTGTCCACGCGAATGGTGGTAGTAGTGGTCGTCGAGCCATCGGTCGATGGCCCGGTTGTTGGCGTGGTGGCGTTGGTCGTGGGTGGGGTCGACGAGGGAGCGGTGGTTGTCGACGGCGGAGGTGTGGAGGCTGGGACCGATGTTTGGCCTGTTGTGATCGACGTCAAGGGACTCGAAACCGCAGGATCGGGTGAACCAAGTGCCTTGAAGGCAAACCAACCGGCGGCGATCAGGAAGACCACGGCGACGGCGGCAGGCAGGTAGTTGCGACTGGGTCCCTCTGATGTTGTCATCGGTCTTCCTGTTTTTCTCGTAGGTTGGCCCCGGACGGGCAATGATGCCACGTCCGGGGCCGGGTGTTGTCATCTGCGAACTAGGGAGCGACGTCGAAGTTCTCGGTCACCCCACACGGTTGGCTTGAGTTGCCGTCTGCGCTCATGCAGTCCTCGCCGACGAATAGCTGATAGCCGCCGGACGGGAGGTCGAGTGTGAACGTGAACTCTCCCCAGGTAGGTATGTACAACGCGTACACCGACGCCCTGGATCCGTTCGATGAGGTGAGCGACGGCCCGGACCAGGCGACATCGGTCAGCTGGGCGCCGTCGGCGGTGATGACCGTGGCATAACCCTGAGCTTCGAACCAGCGGGCGTATCCCGTGATGCTGAATGGGTGCTCCACGCCCAGTTTATCGGCCGACTGATCCACCGGATGCTCGAAGAAGGTGTTGCCGGTCCCAATTATGGGCGCATAGTCGAGCCCGGTACCGGTGGGCGCTGATTTCACGTCTACAACGATTCTGGCTGGGTTTGACAGCACCGTTACACCGGCCAACCGTGACGAGCTGTGCAGGAAGCGAACCTGAAGCTCATCTGCCGTCCCAGTCGTGTTGATTGGCAGCACAGTCAGGGCCAGTGCGTTGGAGAAGTCGGCGTTGGTTGCCTGTGGAGCGACTCCAGTAACCGATGACGGCAGCTCCACAGTGACCCGTGTGCCGCCGCTTGTGACCCGAACGTCGCCGCCGCCGAGTACGTTGGCAGTCTCGAAGTCGTCGACGCTGTTGATCCCGAGGACGATGACGTACCGGTCACAGTTCCCGGTTGTCGTCTGGAACAGTCCAACGACGGCCGACGCATCGCCACTGCTGGGCGTAGACGCCGAAACGTCTCCCGAGCTTTGCCCGGCAGCACACGGTGCTGCAGCGATGCCGGCGTCCCACTCTGTTGGATGGGCGAGGAATCGGCTGTTTACGAACCCTTCGGTCCCGTCACTGATGCGTACGCCGTACCAGGCCGCCCCACCGATCGGGTTTCCAGCCCGAGGAAGCACGGTTATGTTGTCAGCGTTATGAGCGAGGGTGGCGACGATCGGCGAACTGGCCATTGGCGACTGCCGGACGTTCAGCACGTCGTTGGAGGCGACGTCGATGACATGCCAACCAACCGCGTTTGTGGCGAGCGCGATGGTGGTCGTCGGTGTAGCAGAAGGATCGACTGTCGTTGTCGAGGAATCGGGCGTGGTGGTAGTTGAACCGGTGTCAGTCGGGGTTGTCGTGTCGGGGGTGGATAGTGTCGTTGACGGTGCCGAAACAACGTCGCGAGACCGGATGGTGTTCAAGACGGCCGCAACGGATCCGAGTACGAGGACGAATACTGCGGCGGCTGCGAGGTATGACCAACGGTTCTTGGGAGTATCTGCGGGGTTCATGAGTTCTCCTAAGGAGGCATCCGGGTTGGCTTGCCTGGCCTGATTGCTCAAGTCGTCGAATGCCCGGCGGATCCGGTCTTCGCTCATTTCTGATTCTCCTTGAGGTGGCTGGCCAGGGTTTGTCGACCATGATGAAGGTGGGATTTGGCAGTGTTCGGTGAGCACTCGAGGATGAGGGCAATCTCATCGATTGACCGATCCTCGAGGTAGCGCAGAGCAACTGCTGCTCGCTGGCGGGCCGGCAGGGCGGCCACTGCCTGCCAGACCCCGGTGTCGTCGAGAACGATCTCAACCTGGGCTGCAGGGCGGCTTCCGAGCCGTTGAATGGCTACTCGCTGTCGACGGGATCCACGTCGAACATTGAGTGCCAGGTTGATGGTGGTGCGCCGTAGCCAGGTTCCGGGCCGCTCGTACGAACAGATGCGTTCCCAGTGTTTATGGGCACGAATCAGGGCTTCCTGGGCGATGTCCTCGCCAACGCCGGGGTTGCCCCCTACTGCGGTCGCTAGGGCGACCATCGGACCGTATTCAGTCCGGTAGAAGGTCTCGAACGAGATAACTTGTGGGTTGTAGGTCACGGACACCATCTCACTGAACACACACCGGACCAGTCCGGATGGTTTAATCAGTTTATGGTGAAATCGGCCCAGCTACTCGATGTCTTATTCAAAGTCGCTCGGTAATACTTCGGTACGTCGGCGGGCGACAAACTCCAGGAGAGCTTCGTCGATCGCGTCGTCGAGAGGCGGTTGTTCGTACGAGTCGAGCAACTGCTGGGCCTTCGACGAGGCCCGTTCGACGGCTGATGGAAATCCGTTCGTTTTCCACTGCTCGAATGATTGATAATCGAACAGGTCGGCCCGGTGAAAAGCGGTTCGGAACCGTTTGAGGGTGTGAGTGGTTCCGAGATGGTGGCCGCCGGGAGGGACCTCATCGAGGATCGACTCCATCGCCCACTCCTCTTCGTCCCAGGAGATGCCGGCGAGTAGCCGCTGGAACACGCCGAGCATTTCGTTGTCCCAGGCGAATTTCTCGTACCCGGACACCAGCCCGTTCTCCAACCAACCAGCGCCGTGCAGTACGAAGTTGGAGCGCACGAGAATAGAAGAGAACATGGACATGACTGACTCATATCCAGCCTGGGCGTCGACCGTTTTGGTAGAAACGTAGGTCCCGGCGCCTCGAAATGGCAGGTCGTAGCGGCGGGCCATCTGGGCGACCAGCATCTGGGCGAGTACCGACTCCGCCGATCCGAATACCGGCGATCCCGATTGCAGGTCTACTGCAGCTAGGAACGGTCCGTACACGCACGGCGTGCCCGGTTTGAGCATCTGAGCAAAGATGATGGCGGCGACCGCTTCGGCGTTGGCCTGGGCAACGGTCCCCAGGACGGCGGCCGGTCCCATGGCCCCGGCGAGTATGAACGGTGTCATCACGAGCGACTGGCCGGATCGGCTGTACGCCTTCATGAGTCCCAGCATGCGGTCGTCGAGTCGGCGCGGGGATGACACATTCACCACCCCGAGCAGGACCGTGTTGTTGCTGACGAATTCGTCTCCGAAGACGATGCGGGCCATGTCGACTGAGTCTTGGGCGCACATGCCGATCGGGTACTGACCCATCGTGGGTTTGTCGCCGTACTTGAAATGGTTGTAAACGATGTCGAGGTGCCGCTCCTGATAGGGAACGTCGTTGGGGGTCACTATTTCGGTGCCCTGATTGTGGATGTAAGGCGAGGTCTGGGCCATTTTGATGAAGTTCACCAGATCGGCCAGGGTGCCTTCCCGCCTCCCTCCCCCCGAGATGTCTTCAACGTATGGCGGTCCGGCAACGGGGGCGAAGACGATGTGATTGCCGCCCATGATCACGTCGTTCGCACGGTTTCGTGCTGCGTGGACCCATTGGCCGGGTGCTTTGGCGAGGTATTCCATTACGAATTCGCGATCGAACCGGGCGACCTGTTCGTCGTCGACCGCTACCCCGTGTTCGCGCAGAATGGCGCAGGCTTCTTCGTCGTAGAAAGCGATCCCGGCCTCTTCGAGGATTCTCATCGAATAATGGTGGATCAGGTCGAGCTGCTCTTCGGTGCCCAGGTTGTATGGCGGGATATTCATTAGAGGTTGAACCGCTTTTGGCAACGGTTCCGATGCATGTCCGGCCCGGCCTCGGCGGCTACGTTTCGGTTGTTCCATAGGCTCTTCTTTTACCTGGTCGCGACGTGGCACAACCCTAGGGCGAGGTGCGATCGTTCGGGGCGTCAAGTCGCCCCCGGGTTGGATGACTGAGAAACTCACGGCGACCGGTGCTGGTCGGTGTGGGTCCGGTCGGTTCGTGTTGTAACTGCTCATGCCCGGAAAGCTCGGTTAGGTCAACGACTGAAAAGGGTGGCTGCCAGGAACAGGCTCGGCTCCATGTCGTCGAGCCCGATAGGAAGCTGATCCTTTAGCTCTTTCTGGGTTATTTCTTCCTAACTGTCCAACACAGAGCCCTTCGTACCACCCGCTAGTGCCACAAATCAGTGGTCGTCGAACGAGGAGCGGGCAGCTAAGCGCGGACTTTGGCCATCTTGGGGTCAAACAGCGGTTCGGAGGTCACAACTGCCGGGTAATCCTTGCCAAGGAACCTGACCGTCAGCTCTGTTCCCGGGTCGCTCTGGCGGATAGGAAGGTAGCCGTAGGCAATCGTGGTCCCGACCGAATATCCGTAGTTCGCCGACGTCACACTGCTGATCGGTTCACCGTTGAACAGAATCGCTTCATATCCAGTTGGCACACAGTCAGGATTGTCGATCGTGAGGCAGACAAGTTTCTTGGCCAGTCCTTCTTCCTTGGCTGCCTCGGAGGCGGCCCTACCGATGAAATCGTCTTTGGCAAGTCGTACGGTCCAGCCCAGCCCGGCCTCGTAGACGTCGTACTCGGTGTAGATGTCCGCCCCCCACAGCCGATAGCCCTTCTCGATACGAAGTGAATCCATGCATGCCGACCCAGCCAGCACGAGATCATGTTCTTCGCCAGCCCGCCGGATGTCATCCCAGACCCGGACGCTCGAGTCGGTCGGCACATGCAGCTCCCAGCCGAGCTCGCCGACGTAGGAGATGCGCATGGCGTAGACCTGCGCGTATCCGATATCGATCCATCGGCCGGAGTAGTACTCGAAGCCCTCGTCGCTGAGGTCAGAATCCGAGATCGATTGCAGAATGAGTCGGGCGTTTGGTCCGAATACTCCGATCCCGGCGTACGATTCAGAGATGTTCGAGACGGAGACATCGGCCGGGGCGCTCCGTTGCACCCAATCAAGGTCCTGGGGGAGGGTTCCTTCTCCCACAAACATCCAGTAGCGGTTGATACCCATACGAGCGACGGCCAGGTCCCGTTTGATGCCGCCCGATCGGGTTAACCAGCATGTGTACGTCACTTTGCCGACCGGACCATCCATCCGATTCGAACAGAGGTAGTCAGCGAAACGGGCCGCACCCGCACCGGCGACCTCGATGATGGACAGGCCACTCAGATCGAAGAGACCGGCCGTCTCTCGAACGGCGAGATGTTCCGCACCGGCGATCGGTGACCAAAACTTGGCCGAGTAACCCGTCCGTTCGGGAATCTGGTCCTGGTACTTGGCGACGAGACCGGCATTGGACTCGAACCAGTTCGGTAGTTCGTATCCGGCAAACGTCGTGAACGACGCTCCCTCGTCAACATGGCGACTGTACATCGGCGTGAGCCGCACCTCGCGGGGGTCGCTGTTCGGCTGTCGGGGATGCACGATGTCGTATATCTCCCGGTAGTTCTTCTTCGTGACTCGCTCCACGAACTTCGGGGTCGTCGCGTGGCTTTGGAACCGGTACAGATTGCAGCTGCGCATGTCCCATTCCGTCTCGCCGGTGGTCATCCACTCGGCCAGCGACTTGGCTATGCCGGCGGCGTGAGTAATCCACCCGGCGTTGGCTGACCACAGCCCCTTAGTGACTGCCGATTCACCAATGACCGGCATGCCATCGGCTGAAAACGCAAACATCCCGTTGAAAGCTGTGTCGAATTCAGGCTCCCGATCCCGCAGCATCGGCATGAGTTCCTGTGCCAGTTTCCATGGTTCGAGGAAATCATCGGGAGTGAAGGGTCGCATCGCTGACGCGCCCACATCGCGCGGACGCACCATCTGCGGGGCGTGGTGGTACGACCCGATCCCCATCGCATCCCAGTGTTTGCGGTAATACATGGCACTGTCGATATCTCGCAGGAGTGGGAAGGTCATTTCGTCATCGAGGTTTCCGGGGCTGAAGTCGGCCAATTCAGGCAGTGGCGGAGTGATCGCATACGGATGTTGGTAGGCCATGAGTGGTACCTCGTAGCCGAATGCATCCCGGATGGCGGGCGTCCAGATGTTGGCGGCGATAACCACGTGGTCGCAATCGATTCGAGGCAGCGCCGGATTGTTGGTAGTGACTCCTCGCACCCTCCCGTTGCTCCGGAGGATCGATTCGAGCTTGGTGTGAGCGTGGAAGCTGGCCCCGCGTGCCCGGCTGCGCTTCATGAGGTCGCCCACTACGTGATAGCCCTTGATCTGGGCGGATTTGGGGGCGAAGAGCGACCCGACGAAGGCATCCGGGTCGAGAATGTGCATCTTGTCGACGGTCTCTTCTGGAGACAGCAAATGTGTCTCGACTTCCCATCCGGTGCATTCGCCATGGAGACGAACCAGGTCTTCCATACGGTCGGCTGTCCTGGCCAACTCGATACCACCCACCCGGGAGTAGTGACGGTGTTTGTCGTCGTATTGGTCGAGCGTGGCATAGAGATCCGACGAATAGACCGCCATACGAGTCAGAGTCTGGTTGTGGCTGACCGCTACGACGCCTCCCGGCGCATGCGATGTGGAACCGGCGTTGTGGGGGAGGTCGCCCTGGTCGATGACTACGACTTCGGTCCAGCCGTGTTTACTGGTGAGGTGATAAGCCGTGAGGGCACCGATGATGCCTCCACCGACGATAACTACCTTGCCTGCCATGTTGGTCTCGTTCCCGGTCCGTGTGCCCGAGCAAGTCTCGCGGATCGAACGTGTCTCTGCCCAGTCGGCGTTGGTTTTCTCTGAGAATCCTCCGATATCACCCTCGGTGAGACTCCGAGCTAGAGCGTTGGATAGAGCGAAACAGCGCCACCGCCCGAGACCAGAATCACCGAAGCCATGGCGAAAATCATAAGGTCGTACTCCCATCCACCCGAAGCAGCCCAATACTTGCTCTTCCACTTGAAGATGTGAAAGAACATCGAACCGGCCATCGAGCCCATGATCACTAACGCCGCCAGTTGCGGAAGGATGCCAAGGATGAAGCCTATTCCGCCTGCTGCCTCAGCGAATGTGAGGCCCCATGCAACTGGCACCGGGAGGCCGTTGTGTTCGGCAAAGGCCGGGATGTCCTTGAGCTTGTTGCGCACGGCGATGGCGAAAACGAACCCGACAACGAGCCTGATGAGAAGGAGGGGAACATCGGGATAGTCAAGCAACGTGGCGAATAGATCTCGAGCTGTTTGGATCATGAGGTCTCCTATGGTTGGTGCCTCCCCTCCAACCGTCACTCACTTGCCAATCTCGCCTAAATGTCGCCACCCCGACATTATCTTGGTAAGGGCTCCGACACTTTCGGCGAGAGCTCCGAGAGGGCGACAGGGGTTGCTGGCTCGTTGACCGCTACAGTCCGTTCGTATGGTTGCCGACCGCCTCGCTCCCTTCGGGGCCACGATTTTCACGACGATCACCGAATTGGCCCGCGACCATCAGGCCATCGACCTCGGCCAGGGATATCCGTCCTGGGATGGGCCCGCCTTCGTGATCGAAGCGGCCAAGGAGGCATTGTCGGTCGAGTCCAACCAATACCCGCCGTCCATGGGCCTTGGCGTGCTCCAACGGGCTATTGCTGACCGCTTCCTCGACGTCAGCGGGATGGAAGTCGATCCAGTCTCCGAGATAACGGTGACTTCGGGATGCACCGAGGCGTTGGCTGCCACGTTCCTGGGTTATCTGAATCCGTCGGACGAGGTTGTGCTGTTTGAGCCTGCCTACGACGCGTATCCCGTGGGATGCGCCCTGGCCGGAGCTATCCCGACGTATGTCACTCTGCATGCACCAGATTTTCGTTTCGATGAAGCTGAACTCAGAGCGGCATTCGGACCGAAGACCCGCATGATCGTCGTTAACACCCCTCACAATCCGACCGGTCGGATGTTCAACCGCGCCGAATTGACGCTCATCGCCGAACTCTGCCACGAACACGATGTAATCGCCGTCTGCGACGAGGTGTACGAAAACATCACCTACGACGCTGAACACATCCGCATGGCGACACTGCCGGGCATGTGGGATCGCACGATCACCTTGTCGTCAATCGGAAAGACTTTTTCGGTGACAGGGTGGAAGACCGGTTGGGCGATCGCTCCTGAAACGTTGACGCAGGCTGTGCGTGCCGCCCATCAGTATCTGACGTTCACCACCCCCAATCCTATGCAACATGGGGCCGCCGCCGCACTCCGAGCTCCACAGTCGTATTTTGCGGATCTGCAATCGATGTATCGATCAAAGCGGGATCTACTCGTCACCGGGTTGCGCCAGGTCGGTTTTGAGGCGCTAGCGCCCGAGGGTGCCTACTACGTCCTCGCTGACCACCGACCATTCGGTTTCAAGAGTGACGTGGCGTTTGTCGAGCACCTGATCCGCAATGTAGGGGTGGCTGCCATTCCGCCCTCGGCGTTTTATTACGAGTCGACGGAGGGTGATCGACTGGTGAGGTTTGCGTTCTGCAAGGATGATGATGTCCTCAGCCAGGCGATTGAGCGGATGTCGAACCTATAAGTCGAACCTGATAAACGGTCAGGCGAGCAGGGTGCGGACCTGCCGGATGGCGACAATCATCGGGGCCAGGTCTTCGTGGGAGGCATCCTCAAAACTGCTCATGACTCGTCGAATCCTGGCGATTTGCCGACCATGTTTCTTGACGTAGGCCGCCACGGCTTCTTCGCCGGTCTTGCCCTCTGCCTTGCGCAATACCGCCGCTCCGAGCCGTCTGCGAAGTCCGATCAGGTCGTCCATGACGCTCTGGATCGCCCATCGTTCCCAAGGAACTCGAGGTGTGAAGTTCTGCTGGACCTCGTCGAGTCGGTCCAGGCTGACCGCCTCCCCAATGGCGAGCATGATTTGTAAGCATTCGAGCGGGTCGCGGTCGTAACGTTGAGCCAACCGAATAGCCCCGGGAGCATGCACGAAAATCGGCGTGTATGCGTACCACTTGGCGACCTCCAAAGGCACGTTGGAGATCACGAGATGGTCGATCGTGCTTGTCCGAATAGTCCTCCAACGATCGGACCCGCCCTCGTCCATGATCTGTTCGATCTCCCGGTACCCATTAATTGAAGTCGACACGACCTCGCCGATCGGCGTACGTTCTCTGACTTCGGCCAGGTATCGTCGAGTGAGAGCGGCGACGAGACCGTCGGCTCCCGACATGAGCTTGTGCCAGATGCCGGTTTCAACACTGTCGAACAGTTCCTCGATCGCCTCCCAGCGTGCGGTGACACCGCTCGACTCCCTGGCAATCCGGTAGGCCTTGATGACTTCGGCTTTGTCGGCGCCGGCTCGCATGCACAGCCGGGAAACGAACGTTGGGCCTTCCGAGTTGACGACTTCGTTGGACAAGATGGTGGCAATCAGTCTTTTGCGGAGCGGATGTTGGGCGATCAAGTCACCGAACCGTTCGGTTACTGCCGGTGGGAAATAGGCCCGGAGGTCATCGTCAAAATGGGGGTCGTCCAGGAGGTCCGAGGTCTCGATTGCCTCGCGGAGGCTGCGCTTTGAGTAGGCAAGCAGCACAGCCAGTTCGGGTCTCGTCAGACCCTGTCCTGCGGCGCGTTTTTCAGCCATTAAGTCGGTGGTTGGTAAGCCTTCGATCGAACGGTCGAGAATCCCTTCGGCCTCGAGTTCGGTCATCAGGTCTTCGTGGGCGTCGAGACGCGGCGCCGAGCTGCGCACTTCCTGTGACAGGATCTGCGCTTGCAGGTAGTTGTCGTAGAGAACCCCTTCGACAATGTCGGGGGCGACGCTGGCGATCAATTCGTCGCGTTCGGCAAGCGTAAGTCGATCCGCGTCCATGGCGATTCTCAGTAGGATCTTCAAGTTGACTTCGCGGTCAGAACAGTCAACACCACCCGAGTTGTCGATGAAGTCGGCGTTGATGTTTCCGCCATGGTGGGCAAACTCGATCCGCGCTTGTTGGGTGAGTCCCAGGTTGCCGCCTTCGGCGACGACCCTGGTTCGTAGTTGAGCAGCATCGATTCGCAACCCGTCGTTGCCCCGATCACCGACGTCCTCGTGAGATTCGGAGGTCGCTTTGACATAGGTGCCGATTCCTCCGTTCCAGAGCACATCAACGGGGGCCCGGAGAATGGCAGAAATGAGGTCGGTCGGGGTGAACCCGTCGATGTCTGCTCCGATCGCTTCGCGAGCAGCCTCGGAGAGCTGTATCGACTTGGCCGAACGCGGCCAGATGTCTCCACCCGGCGAGATCAGGTCGCGGTCGTAGTCATCCCACGACGATCGTGGGGTGTTGAATAGTCGTTGGCGCTCGGTGAACGACCTGGCGGGATCAGGGTCCGGGTCAATGAAGATGTGACGGTGGTCGAAGGCCGCCACCAGCTTTATCTTCTCCGAAAGCAGCATGCCATTGCCGAAGACATCTCCGGACATGTCACCGATTCCGATTGCTCGAAATTCGTCTTCGGCGGGATCGAGTCCCAACTCGCCGAAGTGACGTTTCAGAGACTCCCAGGCGCCCTTGGCGGTTATGGCCAAGGCTTTGTGGTCGTAGCCAGCCGAGCCACCCGAAGCGAAGGCATCGCCTAGCCAGAAGTTGTAGCGAGCCGCAATACTGTTGGCGAGGTCGCTGAAAGTGGCAGTCCCTTTGTCTGCGGCAACCACCAGGTATGGGTCGTCTCCGTCGTAGAAACGGACTGACGGTGGATGGACTACTTGGCCGTCGACCAGATTGTCGGTGATGTCGAGCAATCCGGCTACGAACTCCTCGTATTGAGTTTGGACTGCCTCCCGATGTTGCTCGCGGTCGGTCGGCGGGTGGCGAAGCACAAATCCGCCCTTGGCGCCGTCCGGGACAATCACCGCGTTCTTGGTCATCTGGGCTTTCATGAGCCCGAGCACCTCGGTCCGATAATCCTCCCGGCGGTCCGAGGCCCGCAGGCCACCGCGCGAGACCATGCCGCCGCGCAGATGAATGCCTTCGACCTCGGGGCCGAGCACGAAGATCTCAAAGAGAGGCTGAGGGGCGGGCATGTCAGGGACCAGGGTCGAACGCATCTTCAGGCTGAGGACCCGGCGGTTCTTCTGGTAATAGCTCGTGCGGACCGTCGCCTGAACGAGGGTTACCAGCGCTCGCAGGATCCGGTCGTCGTCGGCCGACGGAACCGCGTCGAGCTTCGCCAGGATCTCTTTCGCAGCACTGTCGAGGTCGCCAGGCTCGCGATCCGGGTCGAATTTGTGTTCGAACAGATGAACGATTTCGCTGGCGATCTGGCCATAGCGGAGGAGTGTTTCGTCGATGTATCCCTCGGTGAACACTGGCCGAATCCGTCGCCAGTAGGTGCGATAG
Source organism: uncultured Acidimicrobiia bacterium (assembly GCA_965363765.1). Classification (GTDB taxonomy): domain Bacteria; phylum Actinomycetota; class Acidimicrobiia; order Spongiisociales; family JAENVV01; genus JAENVV01. Next base: position 3,818 of record CBDTUI010000039.1, on the reverse strand, counting down.
GAACGCAAAATTTCGACTTGATCGTGATCAAGCCCATCCGTAACGATGAGGCCCGCCAAGGTGTCCGATCCGGTCGTGCCCGACCAGACAGATTCGAGGGCGGCCGCGACCCGTTCGCCGACGGCGTCGGCGTCCAGTGGTTCGCCATCGGCGTCGACGACCCCAAAGTCGTGGAGATATTGCCCGCCTTTAACGCGGGTCGGGACTTCTTCGACGACCTGCAGGCCCAGGTTCTCGAGGGCCGGAACGAGTTCGGTGAGAGTCTTCTTCTCGCCAGCTCGATACAGGGTGATGCGGGTGAGTCGCTCGCCGAACGTGTGTCCCGGTTCATTGTGAACGCCGACCCGAAACTTCTCACCGGACGTGGTGAGAGCATCGAGGTTCTCAAGGTCCATGGCGGCGATGGCGAGAGGAGTCGAGGAGCGGTAGTACTCGGGGAGTTGATCACACCACTCGGTGCAGAGGCGATCGGCGTCCGATCCTCGCAAAGCTAGTTCGTCGTGAACTTGGTCCCTCCATGACCGGGCCATCCGCCTAACGTCGGCTTGCAGTTCGCTGAACGGGATGTCAGGGATGCCGCCGCTTTCGAGCCAGATCGTGAAGTGGATCTGAGCGGCGGTGGCTTCGGCAAGGTTCAGGTGGTAGTCAACGGACGAGCCATGAAACTTCTCGAGGAAATACGATTGGAGTAGGCGGCGCAGGCGGGCGTTGAAACTCTCGTGCGGTAGCGACAACAACACGAAAACTGATCGTTCCAGCTGATCCCGTCGCACGTATAGATGCACTCCGCCTGATTTGGCCATTTGGAGCAGGCCAACCACCTCACGTTTGAGGTCATCTGTCGAACTGGCAAAGAGATCATGCTTGGAAAAGCCATCGAACATCTCAATGGCAGCTTTGTGGTCTCGAGATCCCTCGATGAGGTCTTCGGATTCGATGATCGTTTGCAATTTGCGGCGAAGAATTGGCGTGTTCAAAGCTGATTCGGAGGCGGACTTGGTCGTGAACAGGCCCAGCAGGCGAGCTTCTCCGATTGTTTCCCCGTCGCCGTCGACGAGGCGCAGACCGATGTAATCCATCTTCGTGTCGCGCTGAACCGACGAACGCTGATTCGTTTTCGTGATGGTCAGCAGAGGCCCGTCGACGTAGCGGGCGGCCAACTCGGGTCGCAGCGTCGAGAGAAGAACTGGTTTCCCGACTTTGGAGTTTGTCATGTCGGTGAGCAGGCCCAGACCTGATCCTGCTACGGCGTTCACCGCCTTGCCTTCGCTGGTGTTTGTGATGATGTATTCGCGGTATCCAAGGAAGATGAAGTTGCCTCGACGCAGCCAGTCCAAAAATGCAGACGTTTCGTTGATGTCGTCTGCCGCATAACGCGCTTCGGCCTGATGGGCGAGGCTGATCATACGGTCAACGCGGTTGAGCATCGTCTGATGATCGGTAGCAACTCGCTGAGCGTCGGAAACAACCTGCAGGACTGCAGATTCCAGTTCCTCGAGTTCTTTGGTGTCCAGCAGTTGATTGAGTTCAAAATGCTGCATTGATTCGCGGTGGGTCGATTGCCGACCGGGGACGATGCTTTCGAGTAGTCCCTGTTCTCGAACGGTTCCCAAAACTGGATGTTCGGCTCGCACGACCTTAAGTTCGCGCCGGTTCAGTTCCGCTCCAACGGTATCGAACAGAAACGGCCCATCGTCGGTGCTGATTTCCAACACGGATCCGGTTGACTCGTACCCGTGTTCCCCCAACGTTGCATTGAAGGCGCGTAGCTTGATCGGCTCTGAGCGGTTTTCGACGAACTCAAAGAGGTCTATAACCCGTGCATAGGTTTCGTTGGCGGTGAGTGTGTCGTCGTCGCTTCGGCGTAAGTAGGCCTTGGCGAGTTGAGCGATCGCAGCACCTCGCGGGCCGTCTTCCGTTTCGCCGATTCGTTCGAGTACTGCGGAAAGGGTGTCCACGGCTCACATGGTAACGAGTCTGTTCGAAAGCTGTCGTTCGCTCCCGGAAGTCAGCGCGCATTGCCGGGCTCTGGGCCGCCTTGACGGGTCGAGAGAAGTAGGGTCGACGTTATGGTAGTTGTCGCTGTCGTTTTTGGATTTCTGTCTGGTGTGCTGCACGTGCTCTTCTGGTTGCTCGAGGCGGTTTGGTGGAAACGCGAGTCGGTGTGGCGACGATTTGGGATCAGAGCCCAGGATCAGGCGGATGCGATCGCGTTCAACATGACCAACCAGGGCTACTACAACCTCTTTCTGGGTATCGGCGCGATCGTAGGTTCGGTCTTACTCGCGGCAGAGGTAGCCGGTCGCACCACGCTTCTTGGATACTGCTGCCTGTTCATGGTCGGCGCAGGTCTAGTTCTGTTTTTGAGTCGTCGGTCGATGCTGCGAGCAGCCCTCATTCAGGCCGTGCCACCGTTGATCACCCTTATTGCCTTGATCGGCGTTTGAACCCTTTTCGGTTTCTAGACGTCACAAGCTCATGAAACATCTCATCGTTCTCGCACTGTTATTGGCTGGGTCATGTGCCGCTCCACCACCCGATGTTGGTCAGGCTCCTGATCCCGGGGCGCAGTACGCGGCAACTGTGTTTACGCATTGCGGCTTCTACGAGGTCGATTTTGCGGGAGTCAGTTGGACTCCCGCTTCGATTGAACGCGGGTCCATGCCCGTAGGAACCGACGGGATGGCTACCGAAGGTACGTTTGAACTGGTATCGAACGACGCGCTCCTGTTTCGTGCCGACTCAGGGTTGGAAGTCCGCTTCGCACCTGCCCCGAGTGAACTGGAACCAATCCCTGCCTGTGACTAACCGTCGAAGAGCTGGGCTTGCATCCAGTCAGCAGAATTGTGAAAGTTGGCCACCGCACTGCCGGGTGGACAGATGAGATTGATCTCGTTCCTGAGGTCAGATGGGAAGATCATGTCCCCGACCGGAAGCAGACCTTTGAGTTGGGCGACCGTCTTAGGCCCGATGAGCGGGGCGGCCACGGCGGGTTGGTCTTTCGCCCAGCAGATTGCCAACTGAGCGGGGTCGTGGCCGTGGTCCCGAGCAAGGGCTGCGAAGCGGTTCCCGGCGTTGATAGCTGCAGGTGAGACCCGTTCCGCATAGATTCCACCTCGGATCGCCGCCCGCGACGCGGCCGGTCGACCGTTCTCGTTGGCGTACCGGCCAGCGAGCATGCCCATTGCTAGCGGTGACCAGGGCAGCAGGCCGAGGCCAAACTGGATGGACATGGGAACTAGTTCGTTTTCGATACGCCGATCGAGGATGTTGTACGGAGGCTGATCCGTTACGAAGCCTTGCCACCCGTCGGCTTCGGCCAGCTTGATTCCCTCGAGGGTTCGCCAAGCCGGTGATGTCGAACTGCCAACCATTCGGGTTTTACCGGCTTCGACGAGGTCCGCAAGCGCGCCCATCGTTTCCTCCATCGGAACCTCGAAGTCGGGACGGTGGAGCTGGAACAGATCGACGTAGTCGGTCCCGAGCCTTTTCAGAGACGCTTCGCACGCCTTGTGAAGAGCCCGCCGCGAGTTGCCACGATCGTCGGGGTCCGGTCCGGTCGGGTAGTAGGCCTTGGTGGCGATCAGTACTTCGCTTCTGCGCCGACCTAGCGCCTTCCCCAAGATCCGTTCGGCTTCTCCGTTGGCGTATGTGTTAGCCGTGTCGAAGAGGGTGATCCCGCCGTCGAGAGCCACCTGCACCAGCTCGATAGCTTCGGGTTCGGTTGTCGGGTTGGCGAAATTGTCGGTGCCGAGCGCCAGCGCTGACACTTCGACATCGGCTCGGCCCAGACGGCGGTATTGCACTTATCGAGCTCC
>CBDTUI010000038.1:0-21883 GCA_965363765.1 uncultured Acidimicrobiia bacterium | reverse complement strand
GGCATCAGCGACAACAAGGAACTCGGAGGTCAGCAAACCGAACGTGAGGGATGTCCCGTCGTCAAGCATTTGGGTACGCTCCGCCCGGTTCAAGATGATCTTGGCGGCAGCCTCGTCTTGAGCCCTGAGGGCGGCTCGCGCCAACGGACGCTCAGCCAGGTCCCGGCCGACGACCTGAGTGGTGGTCTCGAGCTGCGTCAAGATTCGCTCCCGACTCGCTTCCCTGCCGACCAGCGCCGTGGTCATACCAACTAGGAATAGCACCACACCGACCACCCCGAGAATCGCCCAGAAGATACGTCTCCTCAAGACGTACCGAACCGATAGCCGACACCCCAGACGGTCTCGATGGGAATTCCGCTCAGCTTCTTGCGCAATTGCCGGATGTGCACGTCGACGGTTCTCGTCTCGCCGAAATAGTCGTATCCCCACACAGCCTCGAGAAGCTGTGACCGTGAAAGCACGAGGCCTATGTTGTCGGCCAGGTGCCAGAGCAATTCGAATTCCTTCGCAGTTGGCGTAACGGGGTCGCCGTCGCCGAACCGAACCTGATGTCGGTCAAGGTCAATGACCCAGCCGTCGACTTCTACGACTTTCGGGCCGACCGGAGTCTCGGCGGAACGACGCAACACCGCCTTGACGCGGGCGACGAGTTCACGCGGAGAGAATGGTTTAGTCACATAGTCGTCGGCACCGATTTCAAGACCGACCACCTTGTCGACCTCAGCGTCGCGAGCCGTCAACATGATGATCGGAAGTTGCGAGATCTGACGGATCTGGCGACACGTCTCTAAGCCGTCAATGCCGGGCAGGCCTATATCAAGTAACACCACTGACGGAGCGCGGGTCTTGATACGGGTGACCGCTTCCTCGCCGGTGGTGCAGTGTCGGAACCGATAACCAGACTTCTCGAAGACCTGGCCGAGCATCTCGGCGATGGCATCGTCATCCTCCACAAGCAAAACCGTATCTTGCATGAGGGCAGCCTACGGCACATTGCGGTGCGAACTGTTTGGCGCTTGTTAGGGGTTTGTAAAATCGTCGAGGGGCAAATCATGGACCGAAGCTGGCACCGTGGTCAGGGCGCCGTCAAAGGTCCAGCGCAATTCGACGGGATCGCCATGCCCGACTTCGCGACGAATCAGACTCAGACCAACGCAGGCGCGCAGACTCAACGATTCGGTCGGGGACGTGAGTAGACCAACGATCTTCTCTCCTGCCACAATTTCTGCGTTAGGTGGCGGCAAGGTATTGCTGTGGATCAACACCCCCATCAGCCGACGGTTCACACGGCCGCGCGTGTCAATGCGAGCCACCAACTCTTGGCCGAGGTAGCAGCCCTTCGTGAACGAGACAGACTCGTCGATGAACCCGCACTCCTGAGGTATCGTCGACGTGTCGACGTCGATTCCCATCACCGGTTCGCCTGCTTCCACCCGGACCGCCGTTATGGCGACGGACCCTACGGTCGGACTTGCCGGGGCTTCTCCGACGACGAATACCCTGCCTATGACGCCGAGTCCGGCTGCCACGAGGATATTGTCGCCGCGTCGTTGCCATGATCCGGGCTCGATCCCCGATACTGCGAACGAATCAGGACCCCACAGTTCATGAACGGGACGCCCATCCAGTTCGATGTCGGCTTTTACTCGAATCCGATAGCGGGCCAATAGTCGCTCCGTTTCAAGAGCTACACCCGCATCGCAGAACAACAGAACCTCGTCCGAACCAACACCGACCCACAGCAGCGAGGCCAGCTTGCCATTCGGTTGGAGGAACATCGATCGTTTTACGGTGCCCACTTCCATCGTCAACAGATCCTGGCTGACGAGACCTTGCAAGAAGGTGACCGCGTCAGGGCCAGAAACCCGCAGCATTCGGTGAAGACCCGAGATCACGCCTACCTCGGAACGGACTTGCAGGTACTCGGCTGTCACGTCGCCGCTTGGCGCTGACGGGTCACTCACGGTCAGCCGCCTCGACGGCGGCGAGCGCTGCCGCCGCCTTGTTCATGGACTCTTCGTATTCTGATGCCGGATCTGAATCTGCGACTAGACCAGCACCAGCCTGGACCCAGGCTTTTCCATCCGCCACGACTACGGTCCGCAGGCAAATGGCGGTGTCGACGTTGCCTGAGAAATCGACGTAACCCACCGCGCCAGCGTACGGCCCACGCGCGACGGGTTCGAGTTCGTCGATGATCTCCATCGCCCTCACCTTGGGAGCTCCCGATACGGTGCCATGTGGGAAAACAGCCCTGATCACATCGACGGCTGACATTCCCGACCGCAGCTCTCCCGACACGCCCGACACAATGTGCATCACATGCGAATATCGCTCGATCACCATCAGATCGTCGACCTGCACCGACCCGTATTCGCAGACCCGGCCGAGATCGTTCCTTGCCAGGTCAATAAGCATGACGTGTTCGGCGCGTTCCTTCTCGTCCGCAAGCAACTCCAACTCGAGGGTCAGGTCTTCGTCCTCGGTTCGCCCGCGCGGCCGGGTACCGGCAATCGGCCTCGAATACACCAAACCATCCCTCACCCTGGTCATCAATTCAGGGGATGACCCTGCAATCGATACATCAGGGGTTCGCACAAAGAACAGGTAGGGGGAAGGGTTAATGATTCGAAGGATCCGGTAGATGTCGAGGGCATTGCCGGCAAAGTCTGTTTCGAGACGTTGCGACAAGACAACTTGGAAAGCGTCGCCCTCTCGCACGTACCGTTTTACGGCTTCGACGCCCGCCATAAAGTCTTCCGGGCCGAGCGTGCTCACGAGTGGACTTCCGGAGGCGGTCAGGCCAGAAAATGGTTTCGGTTCGTACGGCAACGGTTGGGCAAGCGAACGGGCCGCTTCGTTGAGGTCTTGAATCGCACGGTCATACTGCACGGTCAGGTCAACCGCCGGCTCTACGAACACGTTCCTAACCAGGGTGATGGTTTGTTTGAATCGATCAAATGCCGCGACAAACCCAGGCACGATCCACGACATTTCCGGAAGCTGGCGGTCGTCAACTGGACGATCCGGCAGGTGCTCGATATACCGCACAGTGTCGTACCCGAGAAAGCCGACCAGACCAGAGTGGAGCGGAGGTAGAGAGGGCTCGTCGGGGGAGTCGTACCATCGAATCACCTGGTCGAGAACGGAGAGCGGATTGCCGTCCGGTAACTCGGGATTCAGAAAGCCAGCTGTGATGCTGGCTATTCCGTCGCGCGACTCGAGGGTGAAGGCCGGGTCCCACCCACAGAAGGACCATTGCGACCAGCGCTCCCCTCCCTGGACCGACTCAAGAAGAAATCCGACTTGATCGCCGACAAGTTTCTCGAACGCGCTGACCGGAGTTTCACGGTCGGCAAGCACCTCGAGAGTGACCGGGACGACGTTGTACCGGGAGGCTCGTTCTTGGAAGGTATCGAAGTCTGTGTGCATGTGGGAGGCAGGTTAGTGCCAGACCAACGACCGAACCGCGCGATCGCCGTAGGCGACAACGGCAGCGATGTGACCACTCAGATGGCAGCCAACCAGTCGAGACCGAGGCGTTGCAGCCACTCCGAAACAATGATCGACAATTCGAAGACGCGGTTCTGAATCATCAAGACACCGAAAGCGATCAGCGCCACGCCCGATACGATATTGATCGTTTTGAGATGCCGGCGCAGCATCCCGACTGCTCCGAATGCCTTGGTCATGCCGACCGCCGATAACAAGAACGGTATCCCGAGTCCCATCGAATAGGCAAACAGCAGCACCATGCCGTCGGTCGCCGACTCGGATTGACTCGCCAAAGTCAGAATCGATCCGAGTACTGGGCCGATGCAGGGTGTCCAAGCGAACCCGAAGGCAACCCCCATTACGGGAGGGGCCCACGGACCCAGCCGCGAGGGGCGGATATCGAATTTACGCTCGCGAACCAACGTTTGAAGCCAGCGGGCGTTGAAGAGAGCGCTCGTCAGCACGATCAGGCCGAAAACGACGACCACCCAGCCGGCCACCACACTGGTGGTACGGGCGTTTTGTCGCAGAAAGGATCCCAAGACCGACGCACTCGCTCCCCAAGCCATAAATACGGCCGTGAAACCCACGATGAACAACAGGGTCACCCTGGCCATACGAGCGCTTGACGCCTTGCCATCCTGCAAGTCACTGACCGAATATCCCGACATCAGGCTGAGATATCCAGGTAGAAGTGGCAAAACACACGGCGAAACAAACGACAAGGCACCGAAGCCGAAGGCGATGAGGATCGGAATGAGTCCCAGGGATTCAATTGTCACAGTGGCACCATCATTATGCTCAACAACCTAGACCGGGTGACCGATGTTCCCATATCGACAGCGTTAGGTTGTCGGTGTTCCGACAGATGGCGATATGTGATGGACCTCAGAGAGCGAGGAGAGCGTCTGGTCCCGGTAGGCCGGGCTCGCCAAGCTGTGCTGTGGCTGTGGGTCGCCGGAGTCGCTCTCGGATATGCAGGTGCACACGCGACCAATACAGAACCCCTGGTGCGGGGAACCTTTGGCATCACTGCCGGGACGATGAGTGCGGTTTTCGGAGTGGCGCGGTTTGGATCGTTGGCAGCGATCTTTATCACTGCGCGGAGCGACCGGCACACTCGCAAGGACACGTTCATTGCGGCGTTCGCCCTTGGACTCGTTGCCTCAACCGTAACCAGCGTTTCTCAGTCGATACGCATCTACGCTCTCGCCCAGACGGTAACTCGCCTGGCAATTACCGCAGGCGTGATTATCGGCACCGTCATCATCGTGGAAACTGTGCATGGCAAGGGCCGCACATACGCAGTATCGCTGTTCGGGGCGGCAGTTTCGCTTGGCGCCGGAATCGCCACCGCTGCCCTCCCGATTGCCGACCTGACTATGGAGGGCTGGCGCTGGGTTTTTGCGTCATCTGCCATCGGCCTGCTGGCCATTCCCCGCCTGAGAAAGGAAATCGACGAACCCATTTCTATTGCCTCGCCAGCTGACGGCGCCTGGTATCGAACAATGGCAAATCGAGCAGATTTTTGGCGGATGAGCGCTGCGTCATTCCTCTTCGCAATATTTTCGACGGTGGCCGTCGCGTTCATCATCGAACACCTCATCGAGTCCCTTGGAATGACCGCCAGTCGCGCTGCCGTCGTTGCCCTTACCGGCGGAACGATCGGTGGAGCAGGGTTCTTCGTTGGGAGCGCGCTAGCCAATCGAATCGGACGCAAGTACACCACCTACCTCGCACTGCTGACATCTACCGTCGGCGGCGTGTCGCTTTATGCCGCGACCGACACTTGGAGCGTAGGGGGGTTCGTCGCTTTGAGTGCGTTCGGGTCATTCCTACTCATCCCGTCCTTCGGCGTGTGGAGAAACGAGATCTTCCCGCCCGTGATCCGCAGTCGGGCTGTCACCTGGATCAACAACGCCGGCATTGTCGGTTCCATCGTCGGTCTGTTGGCAGCGTCGATCCTCATCGATGAAATCGGGTTGTCCGGCACCGTCACCGCGCTCAGCGTTGCAGCCGCACTCGCCCTCGCTACGTTGCTCGGAGTTCCTGAGCCACGACCGTCCCATGCCGAGCGTACGCCACAACCTGGGGAATCAGCCTGAAAACAAGTAGCGCGCTTACCCCAAGCCAAACCCCCGTTAGGTCAGTGCGCGTCCCGTCAAACCACCAAATCACCCCGAGAGATGCGACACTCGCCACTGAAGATGTCCACGCCAGGAATCGAAATCGACTCGCTCCCAAAAAGACTCCGTCGCCGACAAACAGAACGGCCCCCAACGGCTGAACAGCAGCCACTAGCGGCATAACGTTGACAGCCAGATCGGCGACCTCTGGAGCAACACCAAAGATCGGTCCCAGGAGCGGGCGAAGACCCATCACCATGACTGCCAGGGCACCGCCCGCAACCAGGCCCCACTTCGTGAGCTGCCGAACCACCGCCGACACCATGGTTAGATCACCTTCCCCCAGGTATCGGCCGACCAGCGCTTGCCCGGCCACAGCCAACGCATCTACGAGAAGGGCGAGCAGCAGCCAGACCTGCATGACAACCTGGTGAGCGGCGACCGCTGAAGTACCGATTCGGGCTGCCGACGCCGTGGCGGCAGTCAATGCAGCCAACAGCGCACCGGTCCGGATGATGATTGCCCATCCGGCCGACAAGAGCGGGACCAGGTCGTGCCGCTTGACCGCTCTCAAGCCAAGCCAGTCCGGCGCGAGCAAGGCCAGAAACCAGATCGCGCCCAGCCACTGGGCGACCACCGTAGCGACCGCAGCTCCGGCGATACCCCAACCGAACACAAAGATCAGGACAGCGTCTCCAACCACGTTGATTAGGTTCAGCCCCACCGTGACGCGCAGCGGCGTCAGGGTGTCCTGCCGGCCACGAAAAGCCCCATTCGATGCGAGAATAATGAGAACGGCCGGGGCAGCCAGAGCCCTTATCCGAAGGTAGGTCAGTGCTTGATCAAATGCTTCCGTCGGAGTCTGGAGGATCTCCAACCACCGGCGTGAGCCGACTAGGAGTACTGCGGTGGCAGCAAGGCCGAGCCCGACTGCCAATACGAGTGCCTCGGTAATCGTTCGCGCCACACTGGCGGCATCGCCCCGACCCCACGCACGCGCCACGAGCGGCGTGGTTCCGTAAGCCAAGAAATTGAACGCCATAAATGCCACGGAGAAGATTGCCGCGTTGATTGCCAGAGCGGCTAGCGAGACCGTACCAAGACGCCCAACAAAGGCAGTGTCTATCAGCGAAACGAGCGGATCGGCGGCCAGCGTCCCCAGCGCTGGCACAGCCAGCCTGGCGATCTGTCGATTCACAAAAGCTTATCCGGATAAGGACAACGATCGACCAACGGGCAGACCCCGCACCGGGGACGACGGGCGTCACAAGTGTCACGTCCAAACTGAATCAACGTCATCGAGAGTTTCGCCCATCTCGGCTTCGGAAGAAGAGCCTTGAGGTCCTGCTCGATCTTCTTCGGGTCCGTCTCGACGGTAAACCCTAGGCGATTGGACACCCGGTTGACATGAGTATCAACGGCTATGGCTGGGAGGTCGAAGGCTTCGGCGAGCACGACCGACGCCGTCTTGCGACCAACGCCCCTCAGCGTGATCAGGTCCTCAAGGTTATCGGGGACGTTCCCACCGAAGTTGGTCACTAGGTCTTCGGAGAGACTGATGATCGACTTGGTCTTTTGCCGGTAGAACCCCGTCGAGTAGATCAACGCTTCGACTTCGTCTGGGTTGGCGGTCGCCAGATCCTCAGGCGTCGGATACCGGCTGAATAACCCGGGGGTAGCCCGGTTGACGTTGTCATCAGTCGTCTGAGCAGAAATGGTGGTAGCCACTAACAACTGCCAGGCGCTGCCATAGTGCAGCGCGGTCCGTATCTCGGGGTACACCTTGGCGAGTCGATTGGCGATGGTGGTTGCGTTGCGCTTTTCGTTGGTGGTGGGCTCTGACCCGTTCGACCGTTGCATAGCCTCAGACTGGTCGGAAACTGGCCGGACTGCCAGTCTTCTACGATTGCGGGCGTGAACTTACGCGAAGCCATGCTCAATCACGCCACAGTCGACGGCAATATCGTCAAAGTGGATGGCTTTCTCAACCATCGCGTTCACCCCGACATCATTGCCATCGTCGGTCAAATCATTGCCGACTGGTTCAGCGATCGTGAGCCAGACGTACTGCTCACTGCCGAAGCCTCCGGCGCTCCTCCGACAGCTATCGCTGCCCAGGTCCTCGGCGTGCCGTACATCTACGCGAGAAATACGTCCGTCCTGGCGAACGGTATACATTCGCTCGAGAAATCTCCTTGCCCATGAAGGGTATCGAATACCGGGTAGAGGTCGCCAGGCACGTGTTTGCCCCCACGACCCGGGTCGGAATCGTCGATGACTTTCTCGCAAGAGGACGGACCGCTGCGGCACTCGTTGACATCGCAGAGGAAGCAGGATGCTCAGTGGTCGGCGCCGCTTTTGCTATTGGAAAGGCGACGACCGGTGGACGAGCATTACTCAAGGAACGCCGCGTGGAGGCGTTCGCGATGAAATCATCAAAGGTATCGACAACGGCATCTTCACGCTCGTCGACTAAATGTGAGTGTCGACAGGGTCGCCGACCAATAGCTACTGACCCTCGGCCCGCATCCGTCGGCTGAGGTGGACCCCGACCCGCACCAACGCGACGAGGACGATCAACACGAGCATGAGAGCGGTGCTGAGCTCGACCGGGTCGACAAACGCAAAGTCACAGCTACCTAAACCATCCCCACACACGCCAAATCCGCTCCCGCCGTTAGACAGGTTGACGAGGATAAAGGTCGGAACTGCAGCCACGACCACAGCCGCAAACACCACCCCAAAGAAAAGCAAACGTAGAAGCAACATGATTGGTGAAGGTAGGTTACCCGCTCAAGTTCCTTCGCCGGTACAATCCGGAGCCGCGACAGCGATCGCCGAAGACCGTGTCAGCAAAAAACTGGCAAGATCGGTTCGACCAGGCTCGGTTATGCGACTGATTGGCTCGACCCGACTATTCACGAACCACCTATCCCAGGGGCACGCGCAGTACGAGATTCCCGTCCTCGATCTCCCACTTAGCGTTGGCAATCAGGGAGTAATCGACAAGATCTGTTTCCGCCTGTTTGATGAAGCCTTTGCGTGCTTCACCTTCGACCGGCGGGATAGGCCGATCGCGCACAGCCTGGGCCCTTTCGTCGAACCGTTTCAACATTTCGTCAACATCAAACTCTGCCATAGGTCTTCTTCCTGTCATCGATCAGACTACCCCACCATAAGTGCCCCGACCGTCAACCTCTGACGCGTTCAGAACGGCCAACGCCGCCCCAGCTGCGTCCTACTCCTCGACGAACGGGTCAGTGCGCCGGCGTTGTGCGTCCCGGCCTAACAACGGCGGTGACTCGCTCTGACCCTCACCACCGATATTGGACAGAGCACTAGCCTGTCGGTATGCAGCAACAGCTCCTGATCGTGACGGGCAAAGGCGGGGTCGGGAAGTCGGCCGTTTCTGCCGCCCTGGCCATCGAGGCCGCTAGGCGCGGCCTGCGAGTACTTGCCATCGGGATGGTTGAAAAACGCGGGCTAGCAGCCCACCTCGGGGTCGAGACCCTTGGCTATGACGCGACAGAAGTAAGACCCGGCATTTTTGCCCTCGGGATCGAGCGGCCAGCCGCTCTCGACGAGTACCTCCGGATCGTCCTCCGGGTACCCAAGCTGTCGCGGATCGGACCTGTCGCCCGAGCCTTCGACGCGCTGGCATCGGCCGCCCCGGGAATTCGCGAAACCGTGACGATGGGCAAAGTCCTCTTCGAAACACGAACGAACAATTGGGACCTGGTTGTTGCCGACGCGCCACCTTCTGGGGCAATCGCCTCCCACATCCGGGCGCCGAAGACGGTGGCCGAACTCGTTGGGGCTGGCAAAGTCAGGGAACAAACCCAGTGGATGAGCGACCTGATGGCCGACTCATCCCGGACCGGGCTAGTCATGGTCACCCTGGCCGAGGAACTCCCGACGATCGAGACCGCCGAGACGCTGCAATGGATTGCTGAAGAACGACTGATCTCGGTCGAAGAGATCATTACCAACCGGATCTTAGAACCACTCGGGGCCAAAGTCCCGTCGGACACGTCGACGCCGATCGGCGCCGCCGCCGCCTTACATGACGGGGTGTTCCACGAGCAGCAAAGGTGGCTCGCCGAACTTCCGGGTCGGGGGCGCGAACTCCCCTATCTCTTCGGAGCCACCGGACCGGTTGAGGTCGCCGAACGACTCGCTGACATTCTGGAACACCGATGAACGGCCCGATCCTCGTGACCGGCGCGGGTGGGGTCGGCAAAACCACCGTCTCTGCAGCCCTCGGCGTTGCTGCCGCTCAGGCCGGATACGAGACGCTCGTCCTAACGGTCGATCCGGCTCGACGACTGGCGACGGCATTGGGTCTCGACGAACTACACAACACGCCGACGGCCAACAAATCTCTGCCAACGCTCTGGGCGGCCATGCTCGACAGCGAGGCAAGCTGGGACCAGATCGCCCGGAGCCACGCTCCCCCAGACGCGGCCGACCGATTGGTCAACTCTGAGTTCTTTCATGCAATCACCAGGCACTTTCCTGCCTCCCAATCGTATGCCGCCGCAGAAGCCATGGCGCAGTACCTCGATGAGCGTCGGTGGGACGTGATCATCGTCGATACGCCACCCGCCTCCGGCGGAATTGAATTCTTCACCGCTCCCAACGAGCTCACCAATCTCGTCGGAGGTCGCCTCTTCCGCTGGTTGACCGGAGGTGCCCTTCCCGGGCGACGGGAACTCTTCAACATCGCGGCTCGGCCAGCCTTGCGGATCGTAGACATTGCACTCGGATCAGACCTTCTTGAGCGGGTCGGCGCATTCCTGTTTGACCTACGGACCACGTATGACGGTCTACGCCGCCGTTCACAGGACATCGAGAAGTACTTTCGCCGCTCCACCACGATCGTCGTAACCACCTCGGACCCGGCTCCGGTCACCGAAGCGGCGCGATTTTTCAAGGACCTACCCCAGGTAGCGCGCCCGCCGGCAGCGATTGTGTTCAACCGCACCCTGCCGTCGGTTTGGGAAAAGGCAGAGATCCCGGCCGACGTCGCCCGACCGCTGGCGCGCAACTTGACGTTGTGGGCGAGGGAAGCCCGACGACAGGAGACTGTCCGAGATGAGTTCGCGGCCCGCTACCGAACACCGATTGTGTCGATCCCATGGAAACCTACGGCCCCGACCGACCTGGACTCACTGGCTGAACTAATTAGAGGAACAGGACTCGTCGAGGATCTCCTCGGTTCGTGATCGGCTAGATAACCGACCGCGGTCCGAATAGCTCTCGTATCTCGGCGTAGAGCGCCGACCGCGGCTCCACCCGGTGATTGTCATCGAGTCGGAGCACCTTGTGCCCGTCGGCAGTCGTCATGTGCAGGACTACCGGCGCTTTCCCAGGATGATTTGTCAAGATTTCCTTGAGTCGCCGCACGTTCGCCGGCGACAGCAGTTGGGCAGGCACCTCCAGCCGAACGGTTTCGTCGACAGTCAGGTCGATCTCGCGCAGCGTCCTGGCTCGGATCTTCACGGCGTCACCGCGATGATCGAGTGATCCCGTGACGACCAAAATGGAGTCCTCGCGGACGAGTGGACCAAACTCGGCGACGGTCCTTGGGAAGCACATAACCTCTACCGCCCCTTCGAGATCCTCCAAATCGAAAAAGACCATCGGTTCACCCTTGCGCGTCATCCGACGAGTGATGGGACCGACCAAGCCGCCAAGCGTGACCGTTGCGTTGTCGCCGAGTTCCATGAGGCCGCTTATCGACGCGGACGAAGCCGACCGGATGGCCGATTCGATACCACGAAGTGGATGATCAGATACATAGAGCCCGAGCATCTCCCGTTCGAACCCGAGCTTGACCTTCTTCTGCCACTCCTCAACCCCAATGAAGAGTTCTGATTCAATATCGTCTGCTTCCGCGGCGGCAAACAGGCTGAATTGACCGACGTCCTCGTTGCGGCGCCGCTCGAGGGTGCTCGTCAATATGTCGTCATAGATCAGGAAAAGACTCTTGCGCCCATGCCCAAGACTGTCGAACCCTCCTGCCTTGATGAGGGATTCAATGGTGCGTTTGTTGAGTGCAATCGGATCGACGCGGTTGACGAAATCAGGGAAGTCAACGAAGGGACCGCCCTCTTCGCGAGCCTCGACCATCTTTTCGACGACACCTTCACCAACATTGCGGACCGCCGACATCCCGAACCGAATCTTGCTGTCGCGGCTGACGAAGTCCGTTTCTGACTCGTTGACGTCTGGAACGAGCACATCAATACCCATAGCCCGGCACTCGTTGAGATAAATGGCGGTGCGATCCTTGTCGCGTTTCGTTGACGTTAGGAGCGCAGCCATATATTCGGCCGGGAAGTGAGCTTTCAGATAAGCCGTTTGGTAGGCCACCAAGGCGTAGGCCGCCGAGTGGGACTTATTGAACCCATACCCGGCAAATGGCTCGATGGCATCCCAGAGATCTGCACCGAGTTGCGTGTCGTGTCCCTGCGAGGCGCAACCATCGACAAACTTCTGTTTCTCGGCGTCCATCACCGACTTGATCTTCTTACCCATGGCCTTACGAAGTTTGTCTGCGTCGGCCATGTCGTAGCCGGCGATCTCCTGGGCCACCTGCATGACCTGTTCCTGATACACGATGATTCCGTACGTGTTGGCCAGGAACTTCTCTGTTGCCGGATGCGGATATTCCACCGGCTCCCGACCGTTCTTACGGTCGGCATAGGCATAGTGCATCTTCATACCCATCGGGCCAGGACGGAAAAGCGCATTGACCGCGATGATGTGGTCAAAGGTTTCTGGCTCCAGCGACCGAATGAGCGCCCGCATCGGCGTTCCTTCCAATTGGAACACACCGATCGTGTCGGCAGCACGTAGCAGCTCGAAGGTCTTTTCATCATCGAGGGGGACGTGATCGATATCGGGCGGCTCAGCTCCGGAATTGCGGATCAACTCGAGGCAGCGTTCGATGGTCGAGAGGTTGCGGAGACCAAGAAAGTCCATCTTCATCAGCCCGAGAGCCTCGACGACCTGCCACTCATATTGGGTGACGATCTCGTTGTCCTCACCCTTACGCTGAATCGGAAGGAGCTCCGACACCGGCTGCGGCGAAATCACCACGGCGGCAGCGTGAATCGAGTCCTGACGACGCAGCCCTTCTAACCCCCGGGCTGTATCGACCACTCGACGAACGTCGGCGTCGGACTCGTACGCCGTTCGCAGTTCAGCAGAGTTACTAAACCACTCTTTTTGATCTTGATCAGCCTCGGGCCCCGGTGCCTGCAACACGTTGTCGAGCGTCGCTTCGTTGCCGAGGATGGCCTGCGGCATCATTTTGGCAACTTTGTCGCCGACCGCATATGGGAGCCCCAGCACCCTCGCCGAGTCCCGAATCGCCTGACGCCCCTTGATCGTCGAGAACGTGATGATTTGGGCCACGTGATCGGACCCGTACTTCTCAGCGGTGTATTTGATCATCTGTCCCCGGTATCGCTCATCGAAGTCCATATCGATGTCGGGCATCTCTCGACGACCCGGGTTGAGAAAGCGCTCAAAAATCAACCCGTAGGCAATGGGATCGAGATCAGTGATACGCAGCGCGTATGAGACGATCGACCCGGCTGCCGAACCTCGACCGGGACCGGTTCGGATGCCCCGATCCTTGGCGTACTTGATGATGTCCCAGACGATCAGGAAGTAGGCCGGGAAGCCCATGTCACTGATGATGCGAAGTTCGTGTTCGATCCGTTCGACTACTACGTCGTCGAGGATCGCCCCATATCGTTCCTTGGCTCCTTCATACACAAGTTCTCTCAGGTACGACTCGACGTCGTATCCGTCCGGCACCGGGAACAACGGCAGCAAGATCTTCCCGAAGTCGAGTGACACGTCGACTCGGTCAGCAATGTCGAGGGTCGTATCGCAAGCGGCTGGGTAGAGGTCGTCGGGAAACAGCGCCCGCATCTCTTGGGCACTTTTCAAATACAGTCCGGTCCCCTCGAACCGAAACCTGTTCGGATCGTCAACGGTCGAGCCAGTCTGGATGCATAACAGCACGTCATGGGCTTCAGCGTCGGCAGCCGAGATGTAATGCGCGTCGTTTGCCGCCAATAAGGGGGCTCCGATGCGCTTTGAGATGTCAACCAGGTCAGGAAGGATCCGACGTTGCGCCTCAATGCCATGGTCAGCGATCTCGATGAAGAAGTTTTCTTTTCCGAAGATGTCCTGATATCGGGCAGCGGCGGCGAGCGCTCCGTCGAAATCTCTGGCACTGTTTCGATTGCCTTCTTCGCGCGAGGCGTCGGGAGCGAGGCGTTGACCTACCTCCCCGCCGAGGCAGCCGGAGGTAGCGATCACTCCATCGGAGTACTTCGACAACAGGTCAAAATCCATCCGAGGTTTGTAGTAGTAGCCGTCTAAGTAGCTCGAGGAAACCATCTTCATGAGGTTCTGGTACCCGACCTGCGTTTCGGCCAGCAGAGTGGCGTGGTAGCGCTGGTTGTCGGCCCGTCCCGGGCGATCAAAGCGACTTCCGGGGGTGATGTACGCCTCCACCCCGATGATTGGTTTTACGCCACCGGCAGTTGCGGCCCGGTAGAAGTCGCCGACTCCGTACATGACCCCGTGGTCGGTGATGGCGATCGCCGGTTGGTTGTCCTGGACCGACACCCGGACCATGTCCTTGACCCGCGCCGCCCCGTCGAGCATCGAGAACTCAGAATGAACGTGAAGATGAGCAAAGCCGTCCCGGGCCACCCTAGATCGACCTCCGAAGGAGAATTACAGCGGTGTGGTTCGACGCTACCAGACTGAAGCCGCGATCAAAGCGAGAATGGCAATCGCGGGAACAATCGCGAATGCGGTTCGCTTGGCCCGGTCGGTAACTCCCAGAATATCCCAGCCGGCCGCCACCAAAAGACCTCCGATCAGCCCCCCGAGATGACCCTGCCACGATATGAACCCGCCGAGAGCAAAAGGCAGCACAATCCCGATTCCGACCAGCCATAAAACCAACTGCCATCCCTGGCGCCCCTGAGCGGTCCGCCGGGTTGGCCACCACTGCCAGAAGAGGTAGCCGGCGATTCCGTAGATAGCACCCGATGCACCTATCTGAGCGAAGCCTGGACCGCCGAGCAGGTAACCGCCTACGCCGCCACCGACTGCCGAGAACACGTACAGGCCTAAGAAAGGACCCGTCCCAAGGCGAGCCTCGACCCGAGGTCCGAGCACGTATAAGGCGTACCCATTGAATCCGATGTGCCAGAGATCAAAGTGGATGAAGGCCGAAGTAAACAGGGTCCACCAGGTGCCATCGTTGGTAATCGAGGAATTGACCTGGACAAACGGGAACACCAGATCGGCCCCACCGGGGACCCACTGCAAAACATAGATTGCGATGTTGATAACGAGAAGCGCCCTTGTCACCGGCCCAAGGGCGGCAATGCCGGTCCCGCGACTCACCCGGGTAGTCCCAATCTCCTTGTGACAGTCGAGGCATCGCTGACCAACCACCGCGTCGACCGAACAGTCCGGACAAATCGGCTTATTGCAGTTCGAACATGCCAGACCGGTCTCACGATCGGGATGGCGATAACATTGTCGGAGGCCTGGTGTCATTGCTCGACCAACCTAGCCGCAAAGGCGAAGTAGCGGACTGCGCCTATGGCCCGATTAGCCTTACGGGCATGATTGGAATCCTTACCGCCGGGGGCGACTGTCCCGGCCTCAATGCTGTGATCCGAGCCGTGGTCCACCGCGCCGAAGAAGGAGGACAGACCTGCATCGGCATCCGAGACGGTTGGAAAGGCTTGATGGAAAACATCACCGTGCCTCTCGATCGGGATCTGGTGGACGAAATCGTTGGACTCGGTGGGACGATTCTGGGGACCTCGCGAAAAGACCCGTATGTGCACGGTGACGGATTGACTTCGATACTCCCAATGATCGAGGCCAACGGCATTGATCGGGTCGTCGTCATCGGCGGCGAGGGCACACTGGCGTCCGCCCTTCGTCTCTCGCAGGAGGGGCTGCCCATCATCGGCGTCCCCAAGACCATCGACAACGACATCGCAGCTACCGACGTCACCTTCGGCTTCCACACCGCAGTACAGATCGCCACCGACGCCATCGATCGACTCACCACTACCGCTGAGTCGCACAACCGTGTGATCCTGGTCGAGGTCATGGGACGCCACGCCGGATGGATTGCTGCCTACGCCGGAATCGCCTCGGGCGCCGATGCGATCCTCGTTCCTGAGGTTCCGTTCGACCTCGGCAACCTTGCCACACTTCTGAAGCGCCGCCAGGCCCGCGGGAAGAATTATTCGATCGTCGTCGTGGCGGAGGGCACGGCGCTTCCCGAAGACCTCAAAGGCCCCTCTGTCAAACGTGATGCCTATGGCTTTGAGCGCCTAGGCGGGATCGCCAATGTTCTGGCCCCAGCCATCGAAGCGCTGTCAGGTTTTGAAACCCGGGTCACCGTGCTCGGCCACGTTCAACGAGGGGGCACGCCAACGGCTTACGATCGTATCCTCGCAACCCGATTTGGCGTGGCAGCCGCTGACCTCGCTCTCAGCGGTGCTTCCGGCGTCATGGTTGCGTTGCGGGGCGATCAAATCGTCCCAGTCCCTCTCGAAGAAGCCTGCGCCCGTGTCCGTCTTTTGGACCCGGCCATCTACGAAGTGGCCGAAACCTTCTTCGGCTAGCCCTGCTTGCCTAGGTAGGGAGCTGATCGATCAGAGCCTGGAGGTCCGGAGCGAGCGGAGCCTCGATGTTGAGAGGTTCGGCCGTTACGGGGTGTTCGAACTCAAGTCGATGAGCATGCAAGAACATTCGCGGCGAAGGGACCGGATCCGGTCCTGATCGATACAGACTATCGCCGATCACCGAGTGCCCGATGGCGGCCATATGCACACGAATCTGATGGGTGCGGCCTGTTTCCAATTGTACCTCTACGAGCGAAAGTTCAGGGTTCGACCACTCGGCTACCCGTCGGTAATGCGTTCGGGCGTATCGGCCGTCGGCTTGCACCGCCATCTTGGTCGCCGACCCCGGATCCCGGCCGATTGGGGCGTCGATGGTGCCACGTTCGATCGGGAACAAACCGGATACCAGGGTTGTGTAGTGCCGATGCACTTCCCTCGCTTTGATCTGACGACTCAAGGCCCTATGGCTATCCGCAGTGAGGGCGACGAGCATCGCTCCGCTCGTATCACGATCAAGTCGATGCACGATTCCCCAACGAGGGTTCTCACCAACGCCGACCACCGTGGGGTAGCGAGCCACGAGCCCATTTACGAGTGTTCCTGACCGGTTCCCAGCCCCGCGATGAACCACCAGGCCGGGCGGCTTGTTTATCACGACCAGATGTTCGTCTTCATAGAGCACGTCAAAGGCAACGTCAGGGTCGGGAACGACCGTATCGTCAAGGGCTCTCAGTGGCAGTCGAATCACGTCCCCGGTCGACAAGCGGTCAGCTGGCCGGACCGGCCGACCGTCCACCGTTGCAAGACTGTCGTCGACGAATGCCCGCGCAATTGATCGGGGAACAGCGGCCAACACCGCAATCACCCGGTCGGCGCGCTGCCTGTCCAGTTCTGGGGGAACCGTAACAACTTGAAACTCGACTTCGCCCTCCGTGGGTTCATCCTCCATCAGTCCGCCAAGCCGACCAGATCAAAAGGACCGCACCGATCGTTATCGCGGAATCAGCAACGTTGAAATTGGGAAAGTTCGGTAACCGGATCCAATCCACAACAAACCCGGCGAGAAACTGATCACTGTTGATGATGCGGTCGATAAGGTTGCCGGCCGCTCCGGCACCGACGAGGGCGAGGCCGACGACCTCGCTCGATCGAGTGGCCTGGCCGATGGCATATGCCACCACCCCGACCGCGGCCACGGCGGCCATACCAAGCACCACCCCCGCTCCGGATCCTCGCAGGAACCCGAAGGCAGCACCCGTGTTCTCTGCGTACTCCCACGACAAGACATTCGGAATTACGGTCTGGGGAGCCCCAATCAGGGTCGTGCGCGCCCAGTACTTTGTGATTTGATCAGCGACGATGACCGACAGCGCAATGAACGCGGCGGTACGACTCCTCACGAGCGTTTTGAGGCGCAGCCCACACACTCGGTCGCATGAGGAAGAACCTCCAACCGCTCGATCGGAATCGAATTACCGCAGTTCTCACAAATCCCGTATTTACCGTCCCGAAGGCGAATCAGCGCATATTGGGTTTTGGAAAGCAGGTTCTGAAGGTTCCGATCAACCGAGCGGTCCTTCTCATACTCAAACGTCATGGAGCCACCTTCAGCGGTGGTCGGATCGGGCATCCGTTCAGACGAGGTTTCGGAGATTCTCGATTCCTCACGCTCGCGCACATGGGTGTCAATAAGCTGCGACAGACGCGCCTGTTCCGCTTCAAGCTTCGCTTGAAAACGCTTAATCGTATTTGGTGCGAGTTCGCGGCTCATGGTCAACCTTCGGACGTGATCAGCAAAAATAGCACGATCTAGCTCGGACGTGAGCCATCGACATCTTGTCGCTCCAACTGACCCGCCGCTTGCCCGCTGGGTAATGTCCGAACAGACCAGGTTGATGGACAGGTACCATTTGGCGCACATGGCTGACCCAAAACCTTTCCGTAGGATCGACAACCGACCAGATTTCCCCAAGCTCGAGGAAGAAATTCTCGAACTTTGGGACGCAACCGATGCTTTCGCGCAATCGGTCGAATTGCGGCCCGCCTCCAACGAATACACCTTTTATGACGGACCACCCTTTCCGACCGGCAGCCCGCACTACGGGAACCTGCTCGCCGGTGTCATCAAAGACATGGTGCCCCGATATTGGACGATGCGCGGGTATCGGGTCGAGCGAAGGTTCGGCTGGGACACCCACGGGCTCCCAATCGAAATGGAAGTTGAAAAACGAATTGGCGTATCAGGACCACGAGCCATCGCTGAGTACGGCGTAGATAAGTACAACGAAGCCTGCCGAGCCGAGGTGCAAACCAACACTGAGAACTGGGAACGCATCACCAGACGCATCGGCAGGTGGATCGACTTCGAGAACGACTACAAGACGATGGATCTTGATTTTATGGAGTCGGTCTGGTGGGTCTTCCGGCAACTGTGGGATAAGGGTCTGGTCTATCAGGCTTCGAAAGTCTTGCCATATTCGACCGGCGCCACCACTCCACTATCCAACTTTGAAGCCAATCTCGACTACCGCGATGTCGACGATCCTTCGATCACGGTGCGGCTAGAAGTCATCGCCGATCATGGTCCGGTCCGAGAGGGTGATTGGCTGCTGATCTGGACAACCACCCCGTGGACGCTGCCATCGAACCTGGCGATTGCCGTCTCCGATGACGTTGAGTACGCCGCACTCATCGACGAGGACGGCCGCCGCCAATGGATAGCCTCAGACCGGGTTACCTCGCTGTTTGGGGATGACGCCACGATCGACGAAACAGCCCGGGGCTCTCAGCTTCTCGGCGTCTCCTATCGGCCAGCTTTCGACTATTTCGGCGAGGAGCGGGATCGAGGAGCTTTCCGCGTCATCTCGTCGCCGGATGTGACCACCGACGAAGGCACCGGACTGGTGCACATGGCCCCTGCCTTCGGCGAGGCCGACTTCTTCGCTCTCCAAAACGCCGGACTTGACGTACTAGTCGACCCCGTCGACGCCGAGGGCAGATTCACTGACGCCGTTCCCGATGTAGCTGGCATGGGCGTGAAGGAGGCTGACGCCGTGCTCATCCGGCTGTTGAAGACAGCCGGCCTTCTCGTCGATCATCGGACGATCAACCATTCCTACCCGTATTGCTGGAGGACGGGAACCCCCCTCATCTACAAAGCAATTCCGACCTGGTTCGTTGCGGTCGAACAGATCAAGGATCGGATGGTCGAATTGAACAAGACCATTCATTGGGTACCCGATCATATTGGTACCAAGCGGTTCGGGAACTGGCTTGAGGGAGCTCGCGATTGGGCCATCAGTCGCAACCGCTACTGGGGTAGCGCGATTCCCGTCTGGGAATGCGACCAGGGCGACCACCAGGTCTGTGTCGGATCAGTCGACGAACTCTTCGAGTTGTCCGGCGTCCGCCTCGACGACATACACAAACACTTTGTTGATGAGGTTTCCTTTTCCTGCGCCGAATGCACCGGCACCATGCACAGAATCCCTGAGGTCCTCGACTGTTGGTTCGAGTCGGGCTCCATGCCGTTCGCTCAGATTCACTATCCGTTCGAGAACGAGGAACGGTTCGCGAGTCGCTTCCCGGCAAACTTCATTGCCGAGGGTATCGACCAAACCCGGGGGTGGTTCTACACCCTCGTGGTGCTGTCGGTGGCGCTCCGGGACGAAGTGCCGTTCAAGAACTGTGTCGTCAATGGTCACATCCTGGCCGAGGACGGCCGCAAAATGTCGAAGAGCCTCAAGAACTACGAGGATCCAGATGTGCTCCTTAGCCAGTTCGGAGCCGATGCCTTGCGCACGTACCTCATCGACTCCCCCGTGCTGCGTGGTGAGCCAATGCGGTTTACCGAAGCCGGGATCCGCGACGTGGTCCGTTCTGTGATGATCCCGCTGTGGAACGCCTATTCGTTCTTCACCACCTACGCCGAAGCGGACACGATCTCGCTCTCCGACCTCACCGAAGCGCCCCCGCCCGAGGATCGTCCCGAAATCGATCGCTGGATCTTGTCTACGCTCCAAACGCTCATCGCCAACGTCAACGAGCAGATGGAGGGGTATTACCTCTACGCCGTGATCAAACCGACGCTGGCCTTCATCGACGACCTCACCAACTGGTACATCCGGCGTTCCCGTCGACGGTTCTGGCGAGCGAAGAGTGACAACGACGCCGACAAACTGGCCGCGTTCGCCACGCTGTATGAAGTCCTCACGACGTTCGCGAAGGTCCTCGCACCAGTTCTTCCGTTCATCACCGAACAGATGTATCAGGGACTCGTTGCCGAACATCAGAGCGAAGCACCGGTCAGCGTCCATCACTGCGACTTTCCAATGGCCGACGCCCGCTTGGTCGACGAGCAACTCGAGTCCGATATGGAATCTGTTCGTGCTGCGGTTCGGCTTGGGCACAACCTGCGCAAGCAGGCCAACATCCGGGTCCGGCAGCCTCTTCGGAGTGTCACCATCGTGACGCACGACGACAGCATCGTCGAATCGCTAATCGCCCACACTGACCTGCTTATGGAGGAGCTCAACGTCAAGGACGTCCTTACCTCTAGGGACGAGCAATCGCTTGTGGAACTCTCGGCCAAAGCCAATTTTAAAACACTCGGCCCGCGGCTGGGCGCCCGAATGAAGAAGACAGCCGATCTGATCGGCCGAATGAGTCACGACGAAGTCGTCGCCATCCGAGGTGGACAATCTGTGGAGATCAACGGCGAGACAATCACCCTCGACGATGTCTTGATCGACCGCACCCCCCGACCTGGCGTCGTGGTGGCAAACGAAGGCCGGATCTCGGTAGCCTTGGACACAGAGATCGACAACGAACTCCAATCGGAAGGTCTAGCCAGAGAGATCGTCTCGGTGGTCCAACGAATCCGCCGTGAACAAGATCTCGACGTGACCGACCGAATATCGTTGTTATACGAAACGGACGATGGCGACGTCACGGCCGCTTTCGCGACTCATGCTGACATGATCAGTTCGGAAGTCTTAGCCGTTGAGCTTCGCACTGGAGCGCTTGCGAGTACTGCTGCCACTTTCGAGGTGGACGGTCGCAATGTCCGGATGCAGATCTCAGTCAGCGGTTAAGTGTCGCGCTCCCAGGGACGCCGCCGCGTCTCGGGTTCAGCAACGTGTTCTTCGACCTCAGCCGCCGCTTCAGTCCATTCCGATGGAGCTTCCGAAGTGTCCTCTGACGGGGCATCATCGTCGACCGTCGGAACCTCACCAGTCGCAGGGTCATCAAGATGGGAACCCATTCCCCGGCCAGGCAAAGGCTCGTTCGGGGAGGTGAGCCAACCGCCACTGGACGGAGCGAAGGTCGACCGATCAGCGTCAGCCCGATGACTTCCGAATCGGGGAACCTCTTCGGTAGGCGTGGATTCCTCAACGTAAGGCTCTTCGACCACCGACTCCGAGACATCATCCGTGAACGTCTCCGGCGCAGCAAAAGAGTCTTCGAACGGTTCGAATACCGCCTCTGACTCGTCGGCGGGCGATTCTTCGCTAAACCCGTCTGATTCCTGACGGTCGGCAGAACCGTCGCCTTCGAAGCTGTCAGCCTCGG
>CBDTUI010000037.1:0-21900 GCA_965363765.1 uncultured Acidimicrobiia bacterium | reverse complement strand
TGGCTCGGAGCACTGGGTCGGCGAGGCCATCGCAGGTTCAAATGTGCCACGAAGCTCCGCGCCAGGAATCGGCGCATCGTGGACCCGGCAGCCCGCCGCCCGGTATGGGACGTCGGCTGACGCCACCCGCGTTACTCGACGCTGAAGTCCTCCGCGACCAAGGCTTCCCGTAGGGCTTCGGCCTCGCCAGGTCGGACCGACAACCGCAAAACACCACCACCACCGTGTTCGCCGTGGCGAAGCTGAAGGTCGCGGATGTCGACCTGGCAGGCATTGAGGGCCCGCCCGACTCCGGCCAACTCACCCGGCTTGTCTTCCAACATGACTAACACGACCGTCACCGGCGGGGCCAGCGACTGGCGAGCCTCACGGGAGAGCTGCAACCGTTCCACCAGGGTGGCCTGGTCGCCAGATGTGATCAGCGCCGACCAGTCCTGTAGCTCCTGAATCAGGTGAGACAGGGTGACCGATACCTCGGCCTGGTTAGCGACAAACAAGTCGGCCCAGAGGCGCGGATCGGACAGTGAAACGCGGGTCAGATCACGGAAACTCCCCGCTGCCAACGACATAGCACTCTGATCGTTCATCACGAGATGAAGGAGCGACGCCGAGATTACGTGCGGCACTGCCGAGACGAGCGAGATCGCTGCGTCGTGTTCGGCGGCAGTCATCCGACGAGGGACCGCACCGAAGCTCGTGATGATCTGCTCGGCTTCGACTAAGTCGGCCTCGGCGGCACCATCGGTGGTGATGATCCACGAAGCACCCTTGAAGAGGGCCGCGGAAGCTGCTCCCGGTCCGGATTGTTCCCTTCCGGCCATGGGGTGGGTTCCTACAAACCGGGCAAGGCGAGCGCCGGCGATGACGATCTCATGCTTCACGCCGGCCATGTCGAGGACGAGGGCAGCCGGGCGCATGTCCCGCAGCATCGCCACCATCGCGTCGTGCGGGCCAGCCAGGATGATCAAATCGGCGGCATCCATGTCGGGAGAGCCGGTTGCTTCGTCGATCGCCCCGATTTCGGTCGCCGTGGCCAATGCCGCTTCCGACGGGTCCCATCCAACAACATGCCACCCGTTCGACCGAAGCGCCAAACCGACCGACGCACCAATCAGACCGGTGCCCACCACCAACGCCTCACGCACGCCTACATCTCCAGATCTACGGCCGCGGCCAGGGCTCGCACGGTGTCCATTAGCTCTGCAAAGTCCGAAGGCAGCAGCGCTTGTGAACCATCAACCAACGCAGTATCGGGCGACGGGTGCACGTCGACCATGATCCCCGACGACCGGACCGCCACTGCCGCCCGAGCGAGGGGAGCTACCAGGTATTGATGGCCACCAGAATGAGAAGGGTCCACCATGATCGGCAGGTGTGAAAGCCGCTGCACCACCGGAACGGCGGTGATGTCGAGCGTGTTCCTGGAGGCCGTCTCGAAGGTACGGATCCCGCGCTCAACGAGCACGATCTGATGGTTGCCTTCTTTGTAGATCGTCTCGGCGGCATGCAGCCAGTCCTCGATGGTGGCGGTGAATCCCCGCTTGAGCTGGACTGGCTTTGGCTGTTTTCCAACCTCGGCAAGCAACGAATAGTTGGACATGTTTCGAGTACCAACCCGCAGCATGTCGGCGTACCCGGCGACCAACGCCACGTCACGGGGATCGAGTACCTCGGCGACAAAAGGCACCCCGAATTCGTCCCGAGCTGCTGCCAGGAGCTCTAGACCGGCTTCAGCCAATCCCTGGAATGCATACGGCGACGTGCGGGGCTTGAAGGCGTCGCCCCTCAGCACTGTCGCCCCGGCTTTGATGACCAGTTCGGCGGTACGGAACAGTTGCTCACGAGACTCAACTGCGCACGGTCCGGCGATGGCCGTAAATCGGTTGCCACCGATCGGCACGTCTCCGACTTTGACGATGGTGTCTTCCTGCTGAAAGTCGCGCGACACAAACGTGAAGGGTTTCAGGACGGGAACGGCTTGTTCAACGCCTTCCATCGCTTCCCAGGGAAGTTGCTCCAGGTCGATCCCGGCTCCCATTGCGCCAATGACAGTACGGTCCTGACCTTCCGAAATATGTATGTCACATCCAGTGGACTCCAGCCGATCAACGACCGATTGGATCGCCTCGGGAGAGCATGACCGCTCCATCACGATCATCATCGCCGTCATAGCGCCGCCTCGTCGACGACCGGAACCGACAGCACCAGGCGGCGCACGGTAACGGCCGGATCCAAAGCGGTCAGTGCCACTGCGACATCGGCGGCGACCTCGGCTGACCACATCGTCGTGAGAACCACACCGGCCTCGTCGGCACCCACCATGACCAGGTGGCAATAGGGATCTTCGGTGAATTCATCAACCATCTCCTGCAACCAGGCAGGCTCATGATCACGCGGAAATTCGACGACGACGGATTCCATAAGCCGCCATGCTATCGGGTCCGGGCCAGTTGCCTACACTGCTCCCGTGGAACGAGTGTTAGTAACCGGAGCGGCCAGCTGGATTGGCGGTCGAGTCGTACAGGAACTCGAGCCACACCACGAGGTTATCGCCGTCGATGAGCTTGAGCCCCGAATGGCGTTTGCGGCCCGCCTGCACCGGTATTCGATGGACTCGCTCGACTTTGCTCAATTCGTCGTTGACCGAAAACCCACCACGGTGATCCACCTTCAAACCCTCGACCGCTCGGCTGAGATCGGTTCGACCCGATCCCGCCAAGGTGCCGTACTCGGCGCCCAGGCCCTGTTTGGAGCGATCGAACGAGTTGGTTCGGTCCACCATGTGGTCGTAAAGTCCGACACGGCTATCTATTCGACCGGACCGCGCCACGCTTCGATCCTGTCGGAGGCAACCCGGATTGGCGGCCGGGCCACCCGATACGAACGCAACCTGCGCGACATCGAAACATTCGTCACGAATCTCAGGCCGTCAATGCCGGACGTTTCATTCACCGTCCTGCGCCTCGGTCCAATCTTCGGACCCACCGTCGGCAATCCCATCAGCCGTTATTTGACGCTGCCCGTGGTGCCGACGCTGATGGGTTTCGATGGTCGCCTTCAGCTACTTCACGAGGACGACGCTGTTAAAGCTGTCGTGTTTGCGTCGCACGACACCACGGCCGACGGGACGTTCAATGTTGCCGGCGATGGTGTCGTCTTCCTGAGCCGCCTCCTCAGAATCGGCCGCCGACTTCAGCAACCACTTCCACCGCCCTTGTTACGCCAAGCGCGCCGGTTGCTCGCAACCACCGGACTCGTGCTTCCCGACCATACGGCCAACCTCTTCAAGTACGGGCGATATGTCACGACGGACTTGATGACGAAGACTCTCGGCTTCACGCCGAAGCGCAACACCAGGCAGACCGTCGAGCGCACATTTCGGGGGCGGAAGTGACTAACCGTCTCGAAGTCATGCTCGACGCACTCACCAAGGACGAACTCATCGGATTGGCTCGCGCTGCCGATGTGCGCGGACGCTCATCAATGACCAAGGCGCAGCTCAAGACTGCCATCCTCGACCATCTCGCCACCCAAGACACTCCTCCACCGAAGGCCTCTGCGGCTTCCAAACCGAACCGGTGCCAGTCCACCAACGGGACTGCCCCGTGCGGACTGCCGGCCGCTTCTGGCTCGGACCGTTGCGGCCTTCACGGCGGATATAACGTCTCGGATCTGGCGATCCCGGTCGCCGGCAAGCTCGGTTTCGACACCTGGCCAGCCCTCCTGCGCCAGCTCGCCCTGGCCACTTACGACGTCGACCCGCTCGGACTGGATCCAGTCGTGGCCGATATGGTCTGGCACGTCATCAACTACCTGTACTTTGACTATTTCCGGGTCGAGGTCGAAGGGATCGAACACGTTCCAGACGAGGGCGCCGGAATCCTCGTCGCCAACCACGCCGGGGCTGCGCTCCCCTACGACGGTGTCATGCTGGCGGCGGCCGTCGCCAATGAGGCGGCGGTACCGCGCCGGGTTCGACTCATCGGCACTGAAATCTTCAACATGTTCCCGTTCGTTTCTCATCTGTATCGCAAGAGCGGATCAGCATATGCAGCTCGCTCCGATGCGTTGTGGGTCCTTGGACAGGGCCATCTTCTTGGCGTATTCCCCGAGGGCGTCGCAGGCTTTCAGAAGCCGCAGGACCAGGCCTATCAAACCCAGCGATTCGGTCGGGGCGGCTTCGTGGACCTTGCATTCCAAACCGGCGCTCAGATTGTGCCTGTGGCGATCATTGGCGGCGAAGAGGTCCACCCAGTTCTCTTTACTTCTAAGCGACTCGCCCAGATCGTCCGCATGGTTTTTCCCGAACAAAGAGTCGAGGAGATGGCAGTCTGGCTAAACCCAATTCCACTGCCGATCAAGTGGAAACTGAGGTTCCTGCCGCCAATCGACGTAAGCGCCATCGAGCACACAGACCGCCTGGCTGTCCTGGAAATCTCCGAGTCGGTTCGGAGCCAGATCCAGTTCGCCCTCAACGACATGCTCGGCGAACGAGACTCTCTTTTCTGAGTCGATATCCGGAAAGAATCTCACAGTGCTAGCCTAAGCAAGCAAGAAGATAGCAACAGCTAACGCTTGCAATAGTTAGCAAAGTGCGTTATTCTGCTAACATGAGCGAAGAAACCCACGACATCGGAAGCTTCATCCGAGAGCAGAGAACCCGCTCAAAGATGTCGCTACGTCGACTGGCCGAGAAGGCGGGGATTTCGAATCCCTATCTGAGCCAGATCGAACGGGGCCTCCGCAAACCATCCGCCGAGATTCTCAAATCTCTGGCGCGAGGGCTGTCGATCCAGGCTGAATCGCTCTACATACAAGCGGGATTACTCGACGATTCCAGTGTGCCTCCCACCGTACGGGCGGCACTGGAGGCCGACGAGTCACTAACTCACCGCCAAAAGCAAGTCTTGCTCGACCTCTATCGAACGATGGTCGAGACCCAACAAGGAGAAACGATATGACCGATACAAAAATTAGAGACGACGCGCGCAAAGCGATGAAGGACGACGCACGCAAAGCAATGTTTGCGGCCGTTGGCGCCCCGATTCTGGTTGGCAAGACCGTCAGCGAGAAGCTGAGCAACCGGTTCTCAGAGGCCAACACCAAGGCGACTGACTTCCGCGAGAAGTTCCTCAAGGATGCTCGTTCCGAGTTCGAAAAGTGGGCAACCGAAGGCGAAACGCTCGTCAACAAACTCCAAGACGGCGAAGCCCTCGAAGATC
Source organism: uncultured Acidimicrobiia bacterium (assembly GCA_965363765.1). Lineage (GTDB taxonomy): Bacteria > Actinomycetota > Acidimicrobiia > Spongiisociales > JAENVV01 > JAENVV01. The sequence continues at coordinate 16,678 of CBDTUI010000037.1, read as the reverse complement.
TCACTCAGCGGATTGATGTCGATCAGTTCCAGCAGCAGGTCGGCAAGCTCCGCACCCAGCTCGAGGACATCATCGAATCATGGCGCTCGAACTTCATGCCCGATTCCGAGCGAGCCACCAAGGTGACCATCGAGGTTGAAGCAGCCTCGAAGACGGCTACCAAGCCAGCCGCCAAAAAGACGGCTGCAAAGCCAGCCGCCAAAAAAGCGCCTGCTGCCAAAAAAGCCACCAAGCCAGCAGCGAAAAAGACGGCTGCAAAGCCAGCCGCCAAAAAAGCGCCTGCTGCCAAAAAAGCCACCAAGCCAGCAGCGAAAAAGACGGCTGCAAAGCCAGCCGCTAAAAAAGCGCCTGCTGCTAAAACCGCTGTAAAGCCAGCCGCCAAAAAGGCACCTGCTGCCAAAACGGCCGCCAAGCCAGCTGCGAAGAAAACCGCCTAACGCGGGTATCTGACAGAGACCTCCTCCAAAGGGAGAAACGGGAGCGCTTCGGCGCTCCCGTTTTTCTTGGCTACCTGAGTACAGACGCCGTCAGTAACTAACCACGGGCTCCAGCTGATTGGCGTGTTCGATCCAACCGGTCACCATCGACTCCGTCGGTAGTCGACGTACGAGCCGCGTCTTCTCGTTGAGCTCAATCATCTTCGACGTCAAGCTGGCCGGATTTCGTCGCCGTAGTTCCTTCACGGTATCGACACCGGCTGCCTCAAGAAGGTCTGAGTACTCTGAGCCGACGCCCTTACAACGCATCAGGTCGGCCCGGTTGATCCACTCCATAATGAGTTTCTCGTCGAGTCGGGTAGCTGCGGACAGCTCTTTTCTACCTCGCTTCGTGGCGCCGAGTTTCAAGAGGGCTTCCGTGGTGCGGATGCCGTTCTTCCTAAGCATCGTCGCACGTTTCTGACCGATGCCTTCTATGGCGACAATCGAGGGCATACCTGTCCTTTCACAGCAGACATAGTGAGGATACCGGACCTGTCAGTGGCAAGCGGATGAGGCTATGACTTTCCGAAAAGCCGTTTGAAGAAGTTCACAATGGCTGCCCACAGGCTTGACACGACCAGGGCGGCCGGCTGCACCTCGGATGCGCTCACGGCCTCCGCCTCTTCGATGGTTTCGGCTCCGAGCTTCCCCTCTAGGCAGAGCACAAACTCGGCAACGAGCCGGTTCGAGATCTCCTTGATGAGCCCGGTCCGCCCAAACTGCGCCGCCGAACCCGACAACGTGACGTCGGCATCGACAAACACATGGGTGCCGCCGGCCTCTGACTCCAGCCGGTAATCGACCGCGACCTGCCCGCGGCTTCCACCCCGGCGATCGGCTCCCTTGCCGCTGATATGTCCTGATTTGGTGGCAGGGTCAGGCGTCACAATGGCGTCACCCTCAAAGGTCGCCGTCATCGGGCCGAGTTTGGCCTCGACCTTTCCCGCATACGTTCCATCGCCACGATCTTCAGTGAGTTCGGCCCCCGGTAAGCACTGGGCGACAGCTCCAATATCCTGGAAAAAATCCCATACCGCATCAACCGACTTGGTGACCGTGAACTCCTGATTGATCTTCAATGTGCGCTCCTCGGGGTTAACTCTTCTACGTCGGCGGTCGTATCTACATCTCGGGGTGCAAGCTTCTCAACCCAAACCTCCTCGACCCACTCACCATGAGCTTTGAGCAGCTTTTGGGCACCCTCGTCACCCTCGAGGCTCATCAGCCGCGGCCAAAGCGACTTGTCCACCAAAACCGGGTTACCAAAGGTATAACGATATTTCGGAACCAACGCCTTGGAGTTGGACATTTCAAATCGATCGGCCATCAGTTCCACGACGTCGCCATCGATGAACGGCTGGTCACCAAGTGCCACAAAGACACCATCCACCTTGCCTGGCGAGCGCATGAGGGCGTCAAGACCGACTCGCAGCGACGAAGCCAGCCCCTCTTCGTGGTCGTCGTTGATGATGATGTTCACACCGTTCAGTTCACACTGCTCAAGAATCTCTTCGGCATGAGCACCGAGCACCACCCAGACCTCCTCAACCGGCCAATCCTTGACCCGATCGACGACCACATCAAGCATCGGTCGGCCGCCCCAATCGAGCAATTGTTTAGGAGTCCCAAGACGCCGGGAACTTCCGGCTGCCAGAACGATGGCGGCGATCTTACGCATCGGGCCAGTGTAGGTGGGTAGCGCCGCCGCAAACCAAACGCCCGAGCCGGAACCGGTGGACCCGTTCGTCGCGGAGGAGGATGCAGCTGGGTGCGGCGATGGCCGCTCTGAACCCGCCAGCCGTTGGTGGTCGGGGCATCAGATATCGCCGGCGTCGCCAGTTTTTTGCAAGTGGATCCGTCCGGCGCGCCCTGTTAGTGATGCGCCGGTACCCGACCCGTACCGCACCTGAATCATTTCGGCCAGGATCGAAACAGCGGTCTCCTCGGGAGTTTCGGCACCGATGTCGATGCCGACCGGTCCATGGATTCGACCAATATCTGCGTCGGAGTACCCGGCCGCTGCAAGACGATCGCGTCGAGCGGCGGCCGTTCGGCGGCTGCCCATTGCTCCTATGTATTTGGCATCTGAAGCCATGAGCATCGGAAGGACTGGATTCTCAAATCGGGCATCATGCGATAACAGGACGACAAACGTGCGACGGTCGATCACAATCTGACTCCCGAGCTCATCTGGCCAACCGATCAAGAGTTCATACGCATCCGGGAAGCGTTCGACCGTAGTGAATGCTTCCCGAGCGTCAGAGACGGTGACCCGGTACCCGAGTTGGGTTCCGAGACTGCACAGTGCCTGGGCGATATGCACCGCGCCAAAAATGAGCAATCGCGGAGGCGGGCCGATCGTCTCTACGAAAACCGACTCGTCGTCATAGGTCAACGTCAGGTTCTGTTCACGCTCCATGAGTTGCCTGGCGTCGTCGAGCACGTCGGCGGACGGTTCAAAATCACCGGCTACGACGCCCTCGTCGAAGTCAACCACGGCACGCTGTCCCATCCGTTCTCCCTCCACAACCGTTAGGAGGGCGCCAAGTTGTTCACCAGAGATCAGGCGACGGACAGCAGCGTCGACGTCGGTCACCATTTTTCGATGAAGACCTGGATGGTGCCGCCGCAGGCGAGTCCGACCTCGAAGGCATCCTCGTCAGCAATGCCATAGGTCACGAGCTTTGGCTGGCCGCTCGAGAGGACTTCTTGAGCGTGGAGAAACACGTCGTTCTCGACACACCCCCCGGAGACCGAACCTTCCATGTCGCCGGTTGACGACACTAAGAATTTGGAACCCTCCGGACGGGGCGCCGACCCCTGCACCCGGACGACCGTGGCGACGGCCACGTCTTTGCCGGCCGATTTCCATTCGTCGACGATATCGAGGGCTTCTTTCATCATGCAATGGACTCTAGAAGATCCACAACCTCACTGAGGTCGCGCAGGCTCGCCGATGGGAGAAAGTCATCGATGTACGGAAGGACCGCTTGCATGCCTCTCGTCTCGGGGGCGTAGCCTGGCCGTCCTGCCAGGGGGTTGAGCCAGACCACGCGGTGGACACTGCGCGAAAGGCGTGCCATTTCCTGACGGAGCAAGGCCGGCTCTCCGCAGTCCCACCCATCGGAGACAATCAGCAGGACTGGACCCCCGCGGCAGACCCGCCGGCTCCATGACCGGTTGAACGTCTGAAGAGCTTCACCAATCTTCGTTCCACCTGACCAGTCGTCGACCGCACCAGACACTTTGTTGAGGGCAGCCCGCACGTTGCGCCGTGACATCTCCCAAGTGATCCGAGTGAGATGCGTCGAAAAAGCGAACGTTTCAACCCGGTGGATGCGCCCCCGGGCGGCATGGGCGAAAGTCAACATCATCTCGGCATAGGCTTCCATCGATCCGCTGACGTCGGCGATCACAATGAGGGGGCGGCGTCGCAACTGTCGCTCGGACATGGCCAACTCAAGCAGGTCACCTCTCGGCCCGATCGAGCGCCGCAGCGTTCTGCGCATATCGGGTCGGCTCCCAGCATGGTTGGCGGCCCATCGTCGGCTCTTCACCGATGAAGGCTGCCACTGCATGTTGGCGACTAGCCGGCGGGCCCGATCGAGTTCAGCATCATCCATCTCGCTGAAATCACGATGGGCGAATCGTCGAACTGACGAGGCCCCGACCTGATCAGAGATCTCTTCGTCAGCTTCTTCGTCTTCCCCGATCGAAGGACTCCGAATCGTCCATGATTCGACACGCAAGACCTGGTCATCGTGGGGGACTTCATCCGGATCAATCAGTGGCATCGGACTCGTCCCGAAGAACGCATCGAAACACTGATCGAACACTGCAGCCTGTTGCGGGTTGGTGACGGTGACGGCCTTGAGCGCCGCCCGCACGTCGTCCGAACGAGCTATATCAACGGCGCTCAGCGCCGACAGCATGTCTGCTGCCGTGTCTGGCACAACGCTGAAGCCCCGCTCGCGGAGCAGCCTGCCAAAACGCACAACGGAGGTGGTAGCCATGCTGCAACCCTAGGCGGAGCAGCTATCAGGCTCAGCCAACCGCGAACCGCAACAGACCGCCCGCACCATGTGCATCGAGGTCCGTGTCAGGTCCGATACCTTCGACGTCACCACGGTCACGGATGACCGCTTCGATCAACTCGTCCACCACGTCAGGCACCGAACGCATCTCGGCACCGCAGCCTTGACACTCGCCGCCAGCCAGAGCCATCCAATGACACTCGTCGCAGATCGCCCCGACTACTCGCGGATACTCTGTGACCACCACGAGGCTTTGAACCGACTTGAGGTTGGCGGCGTCGACGAGATCGGATACCCCGAGGGCGGCCTTTCCGGTCGATCCCTTTGTTTCGATGACTGAGTCGACGAGGGCGACCCGCCGATCCCGTTCGGCGGTCGCTTCGAGAGCCGAGGCCTTTTCGAGCACGCCCGTTGCCGTAAGGGTGTGGGGATCGATCACGAACTCGCCAGCGACATGGCTGCGCAAGTACGGATGGAGCGACTCAACAAATTCATGGGTCTCCGTGCGATGACCGCCGACGATGATGTAGTCGAACGGCTTCCGCTGATGGAGCGCAAACAGCTTTTCGGCGGTCTCCCGATAGTGCCTATGCATCAGCTCATCTGAGCGAGCACTCGCCTTCCGCTCGGCGTATCCCTGAAAGCCCCCGTAATTCTTTTTGACGGTCTCGTCGACGACGATGTCTTCGACCCGCTGGATACCGCCTCCTTCCATAAGCCACAATGAGGCCGACCGGCTCTCAACTACCGCAACTTTGGTGCGGGTATTTCTCGGTAGGGTCCGGATTGGTCTGAGGTAGGGGCGGTGTCCGGTTGTGGCGAAGTCTGGAACCGATCGGTGAAGTCGCTCCATATGGAACCATCCCTCACCTTCGCAGCTGAATATGCCAATAGCCGGGGCGGTCTCGCGCTCCAGCCGGAGATCAGAAATCTTTTCTATGTCGGCTCGCAGCGACATCTCCTGGGCGCGCTCAAACTTGAGTTCTTTGATCGGTTTGAGCACATCGGTCAGCTGGGCTCCGAGAGCCGGCCCTTTGTTGAGATAGACCGACAGGACCGGATAGGTGGATGAATTGGACTTAGCGAATGGAAACATGGAACTCCCCTTGAGGTGGCCAAATACATGACACATGAGGAGCCTGGTGGGTCGCGAGCGGTGGAGCTTGGGAACCGCTTGTCGCTTGAACCCTGTGAACCTTGCAACTTAATCCGACACTAGCGAAACGATGTGCGCTGTGTGTCGTTAACACCGACGAAACGTTGAGATCGATGCGTCGGTGATTATTGCTTTGGCGACCGTTACGTATCCACGATGGCGCTGGGTAGACGGGTCCATTCGAAGTGGGCACCGTCGGTGTAGACCCAGCCTCCGCCCCAAGCAAAACCCCATTTGTGAAAGATCTCGGCGATGCGGGGATCCATGGCCACAACCCCGCCATACGGATTGGTCGAAGGGTTGATGTCGACGGCGATGCCCCACGAATGGCGCGAAATAGCTCCACCCTTGTCGCCACCTCGGATCAAACGAGCGTTGTAGCACCCACCGGCCACTTGGAAGTCGGCCGGGTCAATGATCGCATCAAGGCCGGCTTCGATGACCTCGTCGATAGCACTTTCGAGATACGGAACCATGGACCGATGACACTTGAAGAGTCCCAAGATCGGAAGCCGGACGTCGACGATGTTGGCGTCAACCCATTGCGGATCGATTCGAATCTTGTCACCTGGCCCTGTGAACCGGTAGGCGAACTCGCCGTAGAGTCGTTTGGCCGAGATGTCTGAAAGCACATCGTCGGGGTTGCGTCCTGGATCAGGATCGATGCCAACGAACTCGTTGGCGAATGTCCCGGCCAGATCCTGGTAGAGCGCATCCTTGTCTGCGAAGCCCGATAGCGTCACCGACGAAAGCCGATCGAATCCAAACCGGGCTGCCGTGTCCATTGAGAAGACCAGCTCAGCCGACCGGACCCGCCCGTCGGGGACCAAGGCCCCGATTTGGGCCTCTTGCGTTGTGCCGTCCCATCCGACAAACGCAACGACGTCACCGACCGTGGCCCTACGCAAGCGGGCGGATGACTCCCCCATGACGACCTCGCCTCGTTCGAGGGCTTCGGCCACCGTCGATCCGATCACTTCCCGACTTTCGGTGGGATTTAGGGCCAATGCTGACATTGGAATAACAAACCCAAGCGGGACGTCCTGGACGGACTCGCCGTCGCGGGTTATCGCCAACAGCTGGATCGTGCCGCGATGCTCCGAAGCGACCGCCGCCCCATGGCGAACGGCCACAACCGAAATGCGATCGAACGTAGGCTCGGTCAAGCCGCCGGACTCCCAGATATAGATGATGTCGGTGGTTGGTGCCATGGCCTGTACAGGAGCAATCGCTACTGCGACTACGAGGGCAACCAAAGCAGCTACGAATCGGATCATGATCCCTTGGCTATGAGATGCTCGAACCCGACGTCGGCGACTCGCTCGATGTCGTCCTGATACTTCAGCACGACGCCAACGGTGTCGTGGATAAGTTCCGGGTTGAGGTGGTCGCTTCCCAGCACTCCGATGGCGGCGGCCCAGTCGAGCGTCTCGGCAACTCCCGGCGGCTTGAACAAATCCATCGTCCGAAGCCGTTCCATGGCGCTCGCCAATTCACCCGCAAGTCGCTTGCCAACCCCGGGCACTTTGCGCTCGACGATGGCTACCTCTCGGTCGTAGTCGGGATAGTCGATCCAGTGGTAGATACATCGCCGCTTCAACGCGTCGTGGATCTCACGGGTGCGATTGGAGGTCAGAATCACGATCGGTCGACTCTCAGCCCGCACCGTGCCCAGTTCAGGAATTGTGACCTGGAAGTCACTGAGCAGCTCAAGCAAGTAGGCCTCGAACTCTTCGTCCGCTCGATCTAGTTCGTCGATCAGGAGGACTGGTCTCCTGCCGTCCCGGCCGGCTTCGACGGCTTGAAGCAAAGGTCGAGCAACCAAGAACTCACGGCTCATGATGTCGCTTACCGAAGCGGCTGATCCTTCGCCACGTGCTTCCAATAGGCGGATTGCCAGCATCTGCTTGGCGTAGTCCCACTCGTACAGCGCGTGTCCTACGTCGAGGCCTTCGTAACACTGCAGGCGGATGAGATCCTCACCGAGGAACGAGGCGAGCACCTTGGCGACCTCAGTCTTGCCAACGCCGGCCTCGCCTTCCAGGAATAATGGTTTACCTAACTGGAGTGCAAGATGAATCGAGACCGCCAGGCCTCGATCAGCCTCGTATTGCTGACTTGCCAGCGCGGCAAGGACTTCGTCAACGGTGTTTGGTACCACGGTCGTCAGAGTAGTTGACGGCTGTGCGGGCCGACCATCAAAGCCGGACTAACGGCGTAGCGTCGATCGGAAGATCGGCTTCGTCCCAGGCGATAATTCCGCCAGCCAGGTTGTAGACGTTGGTCATGTGGGCCTGGTTAATGAGCGCGTTGGCGGCGACGCCCGAGCGGTTTCCGGTGCGACACTGAAGAATTACTACCCGGTCCTCTGGCAGTTCCTGGTACCAGTCGTTTAGCTCCGACATCGGCTTGTATTCGGCCCCTGGGATGCGGCTCTCAGCCCACTCCGCCCACTCTCGTATATCAACGAGGAGTGCGCCATCAGCGATCTTTTCCGTGGCTTCAGCCGGGGTGAACTCTGGGACGGGTTTGAGTTGATCCATACCCATATGCTCCCAGAAACTCGACCGTAGTCAAAGGTGGGCAGGAGCCTGCTGGATAATGCCGTTGTGCAGATTGGCGGCCAGACGCGCCAGTCGCAAGGCCGAAGTTTCGCCACTCCTTGAACCGGAATGGCGGGGCTGAGAACACCGCGAGTGGTGATGGCTGGTCGTCAGGATGCGTGACATGTATTTGTTCAGCGGGCTCCTAACTGGCGGCGGCGACCGCTTGTTCGAGTGCCCGACGGGTGTAGACCTTGGCCAGGTGCGACTTGTAGGCCTCGGATCCATACAGATCCTCAAGAACGGTTATGCCCTCGAGCGCTCGGTCGGCCGCTGCCACGATTCCATCCGCGCCTTGGCCAAGCATGGCCTCCATGACTCCTGCTGCCAGGGTCGGTTTGGTGCCAACGCCGGTAATCCCGATCGAGCAGTCCGTAACGACACCGTCTGACATCGCAACCCAGGCCGCTACTCCGGCAACCGCGTAGTCGGTGTGCCCGCCGCGTCGTCCGAGCTTGTCGTAGGCGGAACCGCCGCCCCGCTTGGGGATCCGTGCCTCAACCAGGATCTCATCAGGACTCAAGGCCGACATCAATGAATCCACGAAGAACTCACTGGCGGGGATCTCTCGGGTCCCGCCTGGACCTTGCGCCACCATCGTTGCGGAGAGGGCCAGGGCGGCGGCGGGAGTATCGGCGGCCAGGTCCGCGTGAGCGAGCGCTCCGCACAGGGTTCCCCGGTTACGCACCTGCGGGTCCCCCGTCCAAGCCGCCGCCTGCTGAAGGGCTTTGGCATGGTCTCCGATGAGCGCAGAACTAGCGATCGACGCATGCCGAACGAGTGCCCCAATCGAGATGTGGTCGCCCTTGTCGTCGATTGTGTCAAGGCCACTGATCCGGCCAATGTCGACGACAGTTTCAGGTGACAACAGACGCAGCTTCATCATCGGGATGAGGCTCATGCCGCCTGACATAACCTTGGCGCCGGGATTCGATGCCAGCACTCCAACGGCCTCTTCGATGGAACCGGCCGCAACGTAGTCGAAGTTACGTGGATACATGGATTAGGCCTCCTGGGCGTCTTGTATGGCTTGCCAGACCTTCTTAGGTCGCATTGGCATGTCTATATGTTTGACACCGAGCGGCGCCAGAGCGTCGACTACCGCGTTGACAAGGGTCTGAGCAGAACCGATCGTGCCGGCCTCACCGATCCCCTTGACGCCCATCGGGTTGATGTCCGTAGGGGTGACTGTCCGGCCGAGCTCGAAATTTGGCAGGTCAGAGGCGGTAGGCAGCGGATAGTCCATCATGGAGGCCGACAACATGTTCCCCTCGGCGTCATATACGGCTTCCTCAAACATTGCCTGACCGATTCCCTGGGCGATCCCGCCGTGCACCTGACCATCGACGATCATCGGATTGATCACGTTGCCGCAATCGTCCATCGCCAGGTAGCGGAGGATATCGACGTTCCCGGTCTCGGCGTCCACCTCAACGAGCGCTAAGTGAGTCCCGAACGGCCAGGTCGCATTTGCTGGTGAAAAGACAACCGCTGATTCGAGGCCGCCTTCCAGGCCTTCCGGAAGCAGATGTGGTTGATAGGCGTTCAACGCGATATCGGCCCACGACACCTTGTGATAGGGCGATCCGGCCACATGTGCCTCGTCGTCGGCGAATCGAATGTCCTCGGGAGCCGCCTCAAGAAGATGAGCTGCAATCTTGGTGGCCTTTTCGCGCACCCGCTCAGCGGCCATCCAGGTCGCCGATCCATCGACTGCCGCCGAACGACTGCCGAAGCTGCCAATGCCGACCGGAGACTCCTGGGTGTCACCGTGGATCACCCGGACCTTCTCGACCGGTATCCCTAGGTGATGAGAGACGATCTGCGCCCAGGTGGTCTGGTGCCCTTGTCCTGACGGCCCCGTACCGATGATGCAGGTCACCGTGCCGTCGGGGTTGACCCGGACCACGCCGTTTCCATTGAATGCTGAGGGCAACCCGTAGGCCGACCATGAGAACCCGAGATCAACCAGGCCAGAGGGTCCGAATCCACAAACCTCGACGTAACAGCTCATGCCGAGGCCGACGTTGCGACCGGAAGCCTGAGCTGCGTCGCGCTCCGCCTTCAGTTCTTCGTAACCGAAGGCGGCAAGTGCCCGATCCAGGTTCATCTCGTAGTCACCGGTGTCCATGGCGAACCCGATGGGGCTGACCGCGCTCGGAAACGCGTCAGCAGGGATGAAGTTCTTCCTCCGCACCTCGGCCGGATCGACTCCGATCTCGCGCGCATAAGCGTCCATGATGCGCTCGAGGTAATAGATGGCCTCCGGACGGCCAGCACCGCGATAGGCGTCAGTGGTCATCAGGTTTGTCACTACACAGTCGAGCTTCATGTATGTCGGCATCTTGTATTGGCCTGACCCGACGAACAGACCAAGGAACGGGATGGCAGCCGTGAAGTTCTGGGTGTAGGCACCCATGTCACAGGCACCAACCAGTTCGTAACCGAGTACTTCCCCGTCTCGGGTTCCGACGACCGTGGCGGTCGCCACCCAGCCGCGTCCCTGAATCGTTGACGTCGCCGCCTCACGCCGATTCTCGGTCCACTTGACAGGAATATGAAGCTGCTGACTGGCGAAGGCCACCAGGATCTCGTCGCTATAGACGTTCAGCTTCGCCCCGAACCCGCCTCCGACTTCCTGGGCAGCGCAGCGCACCGAGTTGTACGGAATCCCGAAGGTTTTCGCAACCGCGCCTGCCAAGGCATGCGGGATTTGGGTCGATGAGAAGATGTCGAATCGGCTGTACCCACGGTTCCAATCAGCGATCACCGCTCGCGGTTCGATGGCCGTTGGTATCAGACGCTGGTTGATCATCTCCAAGGAGACCACGACGGTGTCCTCTCGGGCCTTGGCATCGGCAATCGCTTGCCGGCTCGCGGCGATCCCGTCGGCGTCTCCGAATGGGCCGCCCTCCCAAGAAATAATGACGTTGGACTCGGAATCGGTGTGGGCCAACACCTCATCGCGCGCCGCCGCCTTCAGGTCAATCGCCGCCGGAAGCGGGTCATATTCAACGTGAACAAGTTCGGCTGCGTCGCGGGCGCCGTATCGGGTCTTCGCGACGACCATCGCCACCGCTTCGCCGGTGTGGTGGACGGTGCCGTCAGCTAAGAGCGGACGTGCGACCAACGAAACCTGGGCCAGGAGAGGTCCAAGATGTCGCACGTCATCGGCGGTGTACACCGCCAGAACATCGTCCCGGGCAATCGCCTCAGCGGCATCGACACTCAAAATGGTGGCATGGGCGTATGGACTTCGCACGAAAGAAACATGTGCCATATTCGGCAACTTGATGTCGTCGACGTAACGACCCCGTCCGTGGACTAAAGCAGGATCCTCGCGCCGCTTTACGACTCCTCCGAGCACACTCATCGTCGAAGTCATGCTGACACCTCTTCCCATTCTGCGGGTGGTGGGGTATCGCCTCGCATCTTGGCGGCGGCGTACTCGATGGACTTCACAATGTTGTGGTAGCCCGTACATCGACACAGATTGCCTTCGATGCCATGGCGGATCTCGTCCTCAGTTGGGTTCGGGTTGCTCGCAATCAGCGCCGCGCCTGCCATGATCATCCCGGGCGTGCAATACCCACACTGCAAACCATGCCGCTCCCAGAAGCCTTCCTGGACCGGATGCAGTTCGTCGCCAGCCATACCCTCGATCGTGGTGATGTTGGCGCCTTCTGCCTGAACAGCCAGCACCGTGCACGACTTGGTAGCTTCCCCATCGAGATGGATCGTGCAGGCCCCGCAGTAGGAAGTCTCGCAACCCACGTGGGTACCGGTGAGCGACAGTTCTTCTCGAATGAAGTGCACCAGCAGGGTGCGAGGTTCAACGTCGCCGCTGACCTGCTGTCCATTCACGGTCATCGATACCTTCATACGGGACTCCTCCGAGGCGTGCGAGTGTTGTTCGAAACCTACCGAAGTCGTGCCCATGCTGAATGCTGGACTCGCTTAAATTTTTCAAACGGGCCAGATGGGATTAGATCGGGCTTACGGGGTCGACGCGATCAAACCGGGCGACGGTCTCGATATGAAACGTCTGCGGGAACATGTCAACGGGTGCTACCCACTCGAGTGAGTAGCCGCTATCCACGATCAGCCGGGCATCGCGGGCAAACGACGCAGGGTCACACGAGACGTACGCCACCCGCCGGGGTCGCGCATCGAGCAGTGCGTCCACGCCGGCCTCGCCCAGCCCGGTTCGAGGGGGATCGCATACCGCGATGGTCCAGCCGTCATATTCGCCGAGGGACTCCTCAAAAGGTATTGGCACGATGTCGGCGGCCGGGCCATCGGCAGCTTCCAGGTTGTACTCAAGATCACGCAAGCCGAGCGGCGAAGTTTCTACGGCGATCAGTTGAGAGACCGAACTCCCGAGCGAAACCGAAAAAAGGCCGCCACCGGCATAGGCGTCGAGCAAGACGTCGTCTCGTTCCGGTTCGAGTGCTTCTGTAACCAGCCGAACCAACGCCCCGGCTCCCCAGGTGTTGTTCTGGAAGAAACCGTTGGCCGAGATGCGGAACCGGTGATCGCCCACCTGCTCGAAGAGGTGCATCTGTCCATGCTCCACTGACGGCGTGCCACGCCGGACCCGGGCGATCGGTACGCCCCATCCCTTGGCGGATTTGGGAAGTCGACCGGTCACGATGGCCAGCAGGTCGCCAGTGTGGACACCCGCTCGAATGGTGAGCGAATTGAGCCCATCGACATCTCCGAGCCGTTCGAATAATTCAACGAGCGGGGGCACAAGCAGGTGACACTCGACGATCGCGACCGGTATACGTGACCCGGCTTTGTAAAGCGCCGGACGCCCCTCGGACAGCGTGAAGTCCATACGATTGCGATAGCCAAAGGCCGGGCCGGGCGCCTCCACGTCGCGTACGTCTACGTCAGCGAAGCGGGCGAGATGCTCGAGCTGGGACGTGACGACATTCCGCTTCCACGCCATCTGGATCGACGCATCAGCAAACTGCCACTGGCACCCTCCACATTCGCCAAAGTGCTTGCAGCGTGGGTCGATCCGATCCGGGGATGGAGAGACAATCTCGATCAGTTCAGCCCTCGCCCAGGAGCCTTTGTCTTTGAGGATCCGCACCTTGGCCTGCTCGCCGGGCATCACCCCCGCCACAAAAATGGTCTTGCCATCGACCCGCCCTACTGCTTCTCCGCCATGGGCGAGATCGTGAGGTGTGACGAGCACGGGTTCGGGGGTCGGTTCGGAAGTCGGTTCTGGGGTCGGTTCGGAGGTCGGTTCAGGCATACCTGCAGGCTAACGGCATCAGCCCGGAGCCGATCCGACCGGTCAGCTAATTGGTATCCACGCTCGAGACGCTGTCAGGCAATTCGTCCGACAGAACGTCAACGAGGCTGGCCTGCAACCACGACAGGTAGTGCAGAACCGCCAGTTCCTGGCTCTCGTCGTCCTCCTCCCAGACACTATCGGTCACCCCGAGACGGCTGGCGAGCAAGAGGCGGCTCTCCCCTAATACGCGGAGCCACGCTTCAGCTTCGGACCGGCTCAAGACCACTCCGTCAGCAGCGGCTTCAAGGGTCACACTCATGGCGGACTGATCTGCCGACCGGGCCTGTTGCCGCTCCGAAGCGAGAAGCCTCTGATAATCCGCATCTTCCTCGGGGAGATCGGGGTATGCAGACACCGGCAGAGCCGGGTCTTCGAACGATGACTCGACGAGGCCGACGACATCGGTCAGCAAGACGATCTGCCACCCGTCAAGCTCAACCCGAATGCCGCCTGCTTCGAGGGCGAATGCCTCACTCACGCTCGCTCAATCGTGGCCGATAGTCCGTAACGATGGAGTCGGTGACAGTCCATCTCTACCTTTTCGCGAGGACCAGAGACCACTGCTGAACGTCCTTCGTTATGAACCTGAAGCATAAGTCGGGTCGCCTTCTCCTTCGGGTACCCGAACAGCGTGCGCAGTACATAGACGACGTAGACCATCAGATTCACAGGATCGTCCCAGACCACCACCTGCCAAACCGGCGTGGTGATCGTGGAGTCCTCAAGGGTGGTTGACGGCTGGGTTGTCACGGACAATACGGTACCAACGACCCGAACTAGTCCGGGAGAACGCGAAAACATTTCTTCGTTCCATCTCCGCCTGAATCCCTTTTTGCGATAGTTTACGATATATTACAATCACAAATTGGAATGAACATGGAAAAGAACATGGACCCTCTCCGACATCCCGATCTTGTTGATATCTCCCGTACGCTTCGGCGCCAGCTTGATGCAGTTCTCAACGCAGAACAACAGGCGGCCCTCGCCACGCTGCGACGACGTCGCACGGTACGCGACCGGTTGCTCGAGGCGGAAGACCGCCAGGAGGTAGTCGATGTGACCCTGACCACCGGCGATTCGTTTCGGGGCCGCCTCGTAGCTGTTGGAGCCGACCACATCCTCATTCACGGCCAAGGAACCGAGACGTTTGCACTTTTGGAACAGGTCGCCAGTTGCGCCTTTCGGACCTGACGTGCGACCGAGGGTCGCCACCGTTCTCAGTGCCCAACCGTGGGAACAGGAATTCGTCGACTTCGCCCGTACGTCGGGAGGGGTCCGGTTGGTATGTCGGGCATATGAACCCGAAGAGATCCCTCTTGACGTAGACATCATCATCGGAGGCTCAGAGACGTCCTGGATAACACCGGCCTGCATCAAGGCATGGCAGGACCGCGGGGTGAGTGTCATCGGTGTCCATCCACCCTCCGACGGGCCAGGACGGCATCTCTTCGAAGCGGCTGGAGCACACGCGGTCATGAGTTCTCTCGAAACGCCGGAAGCGATTATCGCCATCGCCAGGAGCCTGATGGCTTTCCCGCTTGTCAAGCAAACCTCCCGGCGCGTTACCGTCGTTTCTGGGCCCGACGGGGCACCCGGCCGAACCGAATGCGCGGTAGCTATCGCCTGGCTACTCGGCCGAACTGTCCCGACCCTGCTGCTCGACCTCGACCATCGCTCGCCATCCGTGGCCCTCCGGCTGGGACTCCCTCCGGTCCCGAATGTCGACGCGGCGGTCGACACCATTCGGTCAGACGGGATCATCCCCGCCGAAGCCCTCCAGACATCTCGCCACATTCAGATACTTGCTGGGACGTTCGGCGACGCCATCGACGACAGGCGAGTGCGGCGCGACATCCTCTGGGCAGCCAAGAATCGAGCCCAACATATTGTCGTAGATGCCGGCGCGTCCGCTGTCGCCGACCCGATTCTTGAGGCCGCAACCGACGTCGTTCTCGTCTGTGACGCCAGTCCGGTCGGACTCGTCCGAGCTGCCACAGTTGCGACGAGGTGGACGGCCGCCCAGCCACTTGTGCTGCTGAACAGAATCGAAGCCGACCCGGACGATATGGTGCGGGCGGCGCGACATGCCCTGGGACTTGAGCCGCTTGCCTTAATCCAGTACGACCAAAGGATCCGTCAGGCGTCCGTCAGGGCCGAGCCGCCACCCGAGCATTTCCTGGACCAGATGGAACCCTTACTGGCCAGTCACCGAGCCGACGGATAGGTCCCGAGGTGGTGGACCGACTCCATCGCTGATGGCATGGGGTCGAAAACCCTGTCGTATCCGTCCCGACCAGGCTCGTGAAGCAGATCTACAAAAAACCGATATTGCCAGGCCTCTTCGCCCGGCCGAGATTCAATCCGGGTCAGGTTCGCGCCCCGTAGACCCAACTCCGTCAGCGCCAAGGCCAGCGCCCCAGGACGGTGGGCACCCGCAAACGCGACCGACGTCTTGTTTGCGTCGCTCGCGAACGGAGATTCCCCGCTGGCGAGAACCACGAAGCGGGTCGTGTTGTGCTGACGATCGACGACACCCTCGGCGAGGACCTCGAGCCCGTAAGCGGCCGCCGCCTTGCTGGGAGCCAGGGCCGCATGCCCTGGGTCACCCAACTCAGAGACGAGCCGGACCGCACCAGCGGTATCGTGCTCGGGCATAGCCACAAACCCGCCGGCCACCAATGCTCCTTCGGCCTGGCGGAGCGCCTCAGGATGAGAATGAACGGTTGTCACCTGGGCGGCGTCGGCCCCGGGGAGACCCAGAAGTGCGTAGTGGATCTCAAGGAAATGTTCGCCGACGATCGACAATCCCCCGCCCACCAACCGATCGAGGACCGGGAGGATACTGCCGGTAGTCGAGTTCTCGATCGGCATTACGAGCAGCTCGACTACTCCATCGGCTATCGCCTCAAACGCCTCGGCGAAGCTATGAAACCCCTGCGACGAGCGGTCGGGGTACATCGACGAAGCCGCTTCGTAACTGTTCGAATAAGGCTCGCCTTGGTATCCAATCATCGGGGAGGAGCATAACCGTCCGCCTTGAGCAAGTAATGTGCTCGCTGCATGTCACTGACACAACCGCCAGCCTGGGTCGCCGACGC
>CBDTUI010000036.1:0-23293 GCA_965363765.1 uncultured Acidimicrobiia bacterium | reverse complement strand
GACGATCACCCGATCACCAAGCGGCTTAAGTTTCATAGCCACCTTCCTCCTACATATAGTTGGTTAGCAGTCTCTGTCCGAGAGTGCTAACCAACTTTAGCACTCCCCCGGAGCGAGTGCTAACCGGTCGCGGAGCCTGGTGCGATGGACACAACCGCCTTTCGGACCCGACTCACTAAGCTGGCCAAATGGCGCGAGTTTTTCACTGCCGGTCTACCGATTCGGCGCTATCCGAGCATCGGTGGGCCGATCTCGATACGGTGCTCGGCGAACCCGGTTGGGTGTGGATCGATTTGTCCGATCCAACCAAAGACGAGTTGGCCTACATCGAATCGACCTACGGACGACAGCCAGGCCTCGAAGAACTCGATCCGCAACGCGTAAGCGTTGACATCGAGGACGATCAGTTCGCGGCTTCGATCCACGGTGCCGTTCCGAGCCCTGAACATCAGCTGGTGACGTCAGAGATCCGAATGATCGTGACCGCCACATCGGTCGTCACCATCCACGCGCACAACGTGGTCAACTCTGAGGCAGTCATCCGCCGGATTCAGGCGCTGGACCCCGACGAACAAACCCCCGGCGAAGTGGCGGCCGCCATCACACAAGATGGATTGGGTGCCTACCGTACGGCCATTCACGACCTCGACGAACGAGTCGAGCAAGCTGAGGATCTGGCAATCGTTGGCGAACCGACGACTCTGACCCTTACCCAAACCCTGCGGCGCGATGCCATTTTGCTGCGCCGGGTTATCTCCGCACAGCGCGATACGACCAAACGCCTATCAGACCCGTTCAACCCCAGTCTCGACGCAGGAGCACGTCGGTCATTCTCTGAAATCAGCGACGAACTGGCTCACATGACCGAAACGCTGGACGTCACGCGGACCGTGCTCAACTCGGCATTGGAGACGTACCGGGGTGCCGTTGCTGAGCGAACCAACGAAACGATGAAAGTGCTTACCGTCTTTTCAGCAATCTTGTTGCCACTTGGTCTACTGGCCGGCATCTGGGGTATGAACTTCGCAAACATCCCACTTGCCGATCACGAACATGGATTCAAATCCATGATGATCACCATGGCCGTCGTTGCGACCGTCGTCTGGTTTTACTTCCGGCGGCGCGGATTCATCGGAGGACCAACCTTGCGGGACATTCCCCGCTTTGTTGGCATGAGCCTTGTCACCCTCGGGTCCGCCCCCCTCCGGGCCGCCAGCAGCCTGCTACGCGGTTCCGATGGACAGGGAAACGATCAATAGCGGATCAGGTCGATGCCACAACCTGGCGATGGATCTCGGCGGTCAGTCGATCAATCTGACGGGTCAACTCAGTATTCACCTGCAGCAGTTCGGCCAGTTGAGCAGTCTGCTGGCCGATCTCCTCCTGACGAAGCAGGAATCGGTCCGCCAGGTGCTCACGGTGCTTCGTGTCAGCATCACCCAAGGCTTTGTCTCGGTCAGCCTGGCGGGTTTGGGCAAGAAGAATCAACGGCGCTGCATAGGCGGCTTGGAGCGAGAAAGCCAGATTCAAGAGAATGAACGGATATGGGTCCCACCGAAACGCAGCGGCCACGACGTTGACGACGATCCAGATGGCCACGAGCACCGTCTGACCGATGAGGAACCTCGGGGTTCCGAAAAACCGTGCGAACATTTCGGCTTTCCGGCCGAACGCGTCACCCCCGAACGCGCCTTGTAGATGTTGGGTTGCCGGTACGTCTGGGTCGTGGGTGGTCTGCATCTGTATCTCCTCAGTTAGCTAACGTTCGAAGTCGCGGGTTCTGGCCATAGAAGTCACGCATCAGGTCATACAATTGCGGTTCGGCCGTATACAGCTCGGCGGGGAGCACAAAGAACGCCTCCGTCACGACCGCCAGGAACTCGGCTGGATTGGTCGCCGCGTATGCGTCGATCGGCATCGTCGACCCGGACCGGAGTTCGGCGAGCAAGACCGGCATTTGCGTTCCCCATCGTCTAGCCAACGACTCCGTTAGTGGAGGCGTGCCGTCAGCCGACCCGTTTCGCATGTCGAGCTTGTGGGCGAACTCATGGAAGACGACGTTGTGGCCGCGTTCGGGATGGCGGGCGTCGTTAGCAACCCGGTCCCAGACCAGAAGAACCGGCCCGTGCAGGATCGCCTGGCCGGCCAACATCGGGTGATCCTCGGAAACCACACCTCCGTCGAGGTGTCGCGGCCCGCGCTGGGTGACTGCCTGCGGCGACACGACGATGGCGGAGACGTCGTCATAGAAGCCGTAGTCAAGCCCGAGGATGAGAAGGCAAGCTTGGGCCGCAATGAGAACCCGGACTTCCTCCTCAGGTGCGTAGCCGACCACCCCCTCAATGGTTTTGTCGGCCAGGAACATGCGAATCAGCTCTTCCATCCGCACGGACTCGGCTGAATCGAGCCCGGACCACCACCCCAGACGGCTGGCGATGAGCTGACGCCAGGGCTCGGGAAATGGCGTCTTGAGTGCCTTTGTTGCCCGCCGGCTCATGCGACCCATCGCCGTTTAAGCCGCTTCCCTGGTCCGGCCCAGTGTAAATAGGCGGACGAGCGCACCCGAAAAAAAGAGGGCGTTTAGACCAAGGATTGCTCCACCGACCGCAACCAGCACAGGAGTGGTTACCGACGAGGCAGCCAAGAGGAGGAATCGGACGAAGGGCGCGTTCGGATCAGCGCTCAGCTCCTCGGCGAATACTGCCTGAATAAAGCTGATCGGGCCGACGAGCGTTGCCCCAAGCACAAAGAGCCCCACGAACATGCCGGTCACACTTCCGAGAATCCGCCACACCGCCCCCCGCCTGGCTTCAACAGTCGCTGGCACGTCGCGACGTTGGAGCTCCCAAGCAGCCGAAATGACATCCCGGAACATCTTAAATCGGCGGACCAAGCCCTCCCAGAAGCCGAACTTCGACTCTTTGACCGTCTGGCTAATGCCCTGAAAGACCCGATACTTGAGGCCCCCGCCGTAATAGATGGCGTAGAAGTTCAAGCCAGCTTCGATCCGAAACCGGTCCTTGTACCGATCGGGAAGGCGCAACCACAGATCTTTCGTGAGTGCCCGCTCACCTCCGAGCAACGGAATAAACGTCATCAACATGTGGAGGTAGTAGATCTTGCGGTTGCGCATGAGAATGAACATCTCACACGATCCGTCTGTAACCGGGCGGATCGTTTCGCGGATCATCTCGTGGGTCAGCCCAACGATGTCAGCATCAGCAAAGAAGATCAGATCGGTCTTGGCATGGAGGACCCCGACATCCATCGCGTGGCCCTTGCCCTGGTTTGGCTCAACCCGCAGATAGGTCACCGGATAGGAACTTACCGCCTCACCGGTTCCATCAGTCGAGCCGTCGTCGACAACCACCACTTCGGCGAATCCGTCATACGTGGTGAGGACGTCGAGAACGACACCGATCCTGGCCGCCTCGTTGTAGGCAGCTACGACGGCTGTTACGCCAGCTGTCGGTTGAGAATCCACGTCCTACCTCGTTTAATGGCGAATGCACCGACCAGGAGGATAGGCAGTGCGTACTCAAGCCTGGTCAGCTCACCACTGAGACTTTGTCCGAGATCACGGCCAGCCGTCGCTTGAGCTAAGACCCACATCGTTACCCGTGGTTCGCGTTGTCCGGCGCGTCGAGGAAACGCTGGCGGGCGGCGAGGATCTCTTGGACGGCTCCGTCGACTCCCTCCCATTCACCAACATCTGATCGCTTGGACGGTTCGAGGGCTTTGTAGACCTCGAAGAAATGCTGGATTTCCTTGAGGAGGTGAGCAGGTACGTCGCCGAGGTCGTTGACGTCGGCCCAGCGGGCATCCCCGCGTGGCACGGCCAAAATTTTGGCGTCTGGTCCGGCCTCGTCTGTCATCCAACAAACCCCGATCGCCCTGGCCCTGACCCGACAGCCGGGAAAGGTAGGTTCGTCGACCAGCACCAGCACGTCGAGCGGATCGCTGTCTTCGGCCAGGGTATCTGGAACAAAGCCATAATCAGCCGGGTACTGCGTTGCGGTGAACAGGGTGCGATCCAGCCAGATTTCGCCAGTGATGTGATCGACCTCGTACTTGTTGCGCGAGCCGCGCGGGATCTCCACGATTACGTCAATATCGGTTTCCATCAGGGCCCTCTCAAATGATCGACAGTCGAAGATTACCCACTACTTGATGGCAACCTCATCAGCGGACTCGTCGATCGTTGCTTGGACGACAGGATTCACCGATTCAGCCGACGCGGCCTCTATTTCGGCGGCCTTGACAGCGGCTATCTCCGCAGCAGATGCCGCAGCAGTGACGCGCAACTCTTTGAGTTCGTGGCGCTCGGCAAGTACCTTGCGTCGCCGGTGGCGCCAAACGAATCCGACTGCTTCGTCGAGAAAAACGGTACCGGCGATCGTCGCCAGAAGGATCGCTACAAGCGGATAATTAAGATCCCAGACGAGAAAACTGAAGGGCACTGCCACCGTATTCTGGGCAGCCAGTATCACTAACGAAGCCATCACGATGAGGACGGCGAGGAATCCCCAGTACAGACCAGTACCGGAATAGACCTTCTTCTTGGGAGCCTTAGGGGCTTTGGGAGCCTTGGGGGTGGTGTTATTTTTCATGATCCTTCTTTCAAGTCGAGGTTATGACCCCGACCCGCCAGGAAAGTTCTCGATCAATCCTTTGGCGAGATATCCACGATGTTGCGATAAGTCGGATAGGCGAGATCGACGTTTTCCTCGGCAGCAAAACCGTCGAGGATCACGATCCAGGCCGCTTCATCGGCGCCGCGTCGCTTGCGAGGATCGACCAGGAATCGCCCGGTCAGCAACACACCCGAATCCTTTACCGTCAGGTACACGATCGGCGATAGCGACCCGACCTTGATGTTGTATTTGCGAGCCGTGCTACGTAGTTCGGCGGCGCTCGTCTCTAGCGAGCCGATCCCGTGATCCTTGACAGCTCGCTCGACAACGGTGCGAGCCGCCCGCCAATCAGACTCAAACGTGACCAGCACCTCCAACTCATGCCAGACATATTCGAAGCCTTCGGTGTAGTTGGCGATCGATTGGGTGAACACGATGCCGTTGGGAACGTGAACCAACCGTCCCGTTGACTGGTCAGCGGCAACCATGTGCCCGCCGACCTCGAGCATGGTGAACCGGAACAACCGCACATCGACTACGTCGCCTTTTAGTCCACCCACCTCGATTCGGTCCCCGATCTTGAATGGACGACGGATAAGGATGAACGCCCAACCGACGATGTTCTTGAGCAGATCGGACAGGCTGATGGCGATACCCGCCGACACAATCCCGATGTAGGTCGCCAGGTTGTTGAAGGCATCCAGCCAGATCCAGGTGAGGGCAAGTCCGGCGACGATGACCGCCGAGTACGCCAGACCCTTGTCCGCTCGGTACGAAAACTCAGGTTCTTGGGTTCGATGAATCGCTCGCAACGCGGCCCAACGGCCAAGCACGACCACCAAAACTACGACGACCGATGCAACCGTCTTGCCGGCAATCACCGGATCCAAGCCCATATTTGTGAACCAGTCGGTCACCGAACGCCTCCAAAACAAAACGGGTGCAGGGCTCCAGAGAGCCCTGCACCCGCAACAATACCGTTAGCTAGTTGCTGCTGTCGTTGTTCGGGAGGATCTTGCGCCAGTAATCCTCGGCGGGCTCGATACCACCAACCGCGAATACGATTGCCATGGCAACGGCCGCGCTGGCAACAATCGCAATGAACGGCCAACGAGCTGCCTTTGAGACTTAGGCGACCCCCTGGCCGAACGACGGGAAAAGCTGAAAGACGATTCTGCCAAGAACGGCTTACTAGCTATCCATCCAGAAGGATGAACCCCAGCCTTCAGGCTGGGGTTCATCTTCCTTCAGGACGATTTAGTTAGGGGCGGGGCGCCGCATACTTCTCCCACCAGCGCTTGGCGGTATCGATACCACCTACGCCGAAGGCGATGGCGATAACAATTCCCGCCGCTCCGCTGACGACCGTGAACAGGGTGTTGGTGATGCCACCAATGCCCAGATAGTCGAGGGCGGTCAAGAGTCCGAAGATGATGATGCCAGCCTTGACCGCGTTATCAACCCAGCCAAAGCCCTTCCCTTCGGCCCATGGCTTGATGAGATTGGCGACGAAGTCGGCAACGAGCGCCGCAACGGCCAGGATGATGAGTGCAACCAACAAACGTGGCAACCAGGCGATCAGGTTCTGCAGTAGATCCGTCAGCGCGTCGATGCCGAGCGTCTGGCTTGTAATCAGCAGCACAATCAAGGCCAGGAAGCCATAGACCACTCGGGAACCAAGGTCGGCTACCGAGTATCCGGAGTTCTTTATGGCATCGCCGATTCCGATCTTGTCCAAGAAGCCCGAAATGGCATCGACTTCAAGTAGCCGTTTCACGATGCGCCGGATCCATCTTGCGATGAAGAGACCGACGAGCAGTACGAGTAGGGCTGCGAAGATTCGGGGTAGCCATTCACCAATTGCGCTACCCACTCCGGCGAGTGATTCTGTCAGTGAGTCAACGAAGTCGTCAATCACGTGGTACCTCCTCAGGTGGTAGGTCCGTCGATATGACCCACCTAACCTCGCGGGAGTTCCGCGTAACTTAGCCGATGGGACTCGGCCCTGGCGGCCATCATAGAACCAGGTTCGGCCGCCGTCATATCGGTCTAACCCGAATGGCTAGGGCGTGACATTTTACTGCTCAACTTCATCGATGCTGGCGATCGACCCGACCTCGATTGCGCAATCGAGCATCGACAGCGCCATGCGGTCGACGATCGCGCTTTAGTTTCGAGCGCTACGGCGGACAGCCAAATACCGATGATCATAGGAAAGTGCGTGAGGCTATAGAAGTTGCGAGCGAACTTGCCGGTAGATGCAGGCCCGCCCGTACGCAGGGCGTTCGCCCAAATCTGTTGGGGTCGATCGACTGACACCGAGGTGGTCGCAGAATTCCCAGGAACGTGAGAACTTTTCGTCGGTCAACTGTGTCAAAGCGTTGTGGCGTTTTCCGCACCTAACATGCAGATCCCTTGGACCAATGGACTGATCAGCAACTTGTCGATGCCGCCAGAGGCGGCAATGTGTCCGCGTTTGAAGAACTGGTGCGACGCCACCAGGCATTCATCGTCGCTACTACGATGCGCATCGTCAGGAACCGGGCAACTGCCGAGGACCTCACTCAGGAAGCGATGTTCAGGGCCTGGCGAAAGCTCAGCGACTTCAGGGGAGACTCGCAGTTCCGATCTTGGGTTTACCGGATCGCAACCAATCTGGCACTCAATCACGTCCAGAGAGCGAGAGAGTCCACCGTCGAGTTTCCGGTCGAACCGGCGCCAGCCCGATCAGCAGAGTCTGTGGCGATGGGATCCAAGCTTGGTGAGGCATGGGAAAACGCCATGGGGACCCTTCCCCCTGAACTCCAGGAACCGTATCGACTGCGAGAAGCAGAAGACCTGTCGTATCAGGAAATCGCCGATCAGCTCGGCATACCGCTCAACACCGTTCGGACCCGTATTCACCGCGCTCGCGGCCTCATGACCGAAAGGATGGAAGCGTGGAAGTGACCTGCTCGGTGACCGATGACGCATTTGAACTGTTCCTGGAAGGCACATCCGACGAGCTGGTCGACCACGTCGGTGAATGTCCCATCTGTCAGGCTCGAATAGAAGCCAGCCTCGACTCCCCGAACGCTCTGTCGGTCGAACAAACCATGCGGGCCATCCGCATTCATTCGTTTACTAAGGGAGCGATCGAGGCGGCCATCGATGTCGGTTCCCGATTTGCCCGATCGACTTTGCACTATCTACTGAAAGGCTGAAACCGATGGAACAGATCCTCATTGTCGCCGGCGTCGTCGCAGTGGTCATCATTGTCGGGCTGCTCGCCACACGCACAATTCGGCGTTTTGCCAAACCGCTCATCGGAGAGGACTGGCACAAAAGCGTGGTTACGTTCATCGGTCTCGCCGCCGTCCTGGTTGGGCTGGGAGCCCTGGCGGTTGCGTACAACCCGGAAACGACCGACACGCTGGTTGTCACACTGGTCAAGTCGATCCCCAGTTTGCTCCTGGCGGGCTTGATAGTCGTGGCAGCTCTCGTGCTGGGGCGTATAGCCGGAACCTTGACCGGACGGGCCCTCCGGTCCTGGTCGAGCGTGGTTGCCTCACGAGCCGACAAGGCTGTCCGAATGACGGTGGTCGCCTTCGGATCCATCATCGCCCTTGAAGAGCTTGGTGTGTCAACCGAACTCCTCCTCATTCTCATCACCGCGGCGGCGATCGCCGTCGCCCTGGCGTCGGCGCTGGCCATCGGTCTCGGGTCAGTTCCCCTTGCTCGACAAATCGCAGCCGGTCGTCACGTCACAGACCGATTTGCGATCGGTTCCAACGTCAGCGGGCCAGGATTTACAGGAACGATCATCGATTTCGGATCTTCAAGTGTTCTCATCGAGACGAAAGCAGGATCGCGGGTTGAAATCCCCAACGAAATCCTGCTGCTCAACCCAATTGAGATTGAAGGGTCAGGCCTTGAGCGCCAGGACCCGACCGACGACTGATTCGGCGTCTAGCTGGCAATAGTGCAAAACGTCGTCGGCTGAACCGAACGGTAGGAACTCGTCGGGCACTGCCATGGTTATGACCCGACCGGCCAAACCAACATCGGACAATGCTTCGAGGACCGCCGCTCCAAAACCGCCTGACCGAACGTTGTCCTCAAGTGTGATCACCTTGGGATGATTCGTCGCCCACTCTTCAAGTCTCGGGTCCATTGGTTTGAGCCATCTGGCGTTGATCACTGAGCACGACACCCCATGGTTGGCTAGCTCTGCTGCCGCCTTCGAGGCGATTTCGACCATCCGACCTACCGCCATGAGAACGACGTCGTGGCCTTCTTGGAGAACTTCCCACTCTCCGATTGACATCGGAGAAGCGGGAAGGCTGGGCATCGCCGAAACGGACAGCTTGGGGAATCGAATCGCGATGGGGCCGTCGTGGGCGACTGCCGTAGCCATCATCGCGGCCAGTTCGTCTGCGTCGGCAGGCGAACCGACGACCATGTTGGGAATCATCCGAAGATACGAGATGTCGAAGACGCCATGATGCGAGGCCCCATCGGGTCCAGTGATCCCCGACCGATCAATCAGGAAAGTGACATTGTGCTTATGGAGTGCAACCTCGTTGATGAGCTGATCAAACGCCCGAGCCAGGAACGTTGAATAGATAGCAACAATGGGCTTCTTGCCACCCATCGCTAAACCGGCCGCCATGGTGACCGTGTGCTGTTCACAAATGCCCGTGTCTATCACTCGCCGATGGTCGGCGCCTTCGAGGTCGCCGAGGCCGGTGGACGAGACCATCGCCGCCGACAGAGCGACGATGTCGCCGTCCGTTTCGGCGAGGTCGGCTAGTACGGCGCCGGCGACGTCGGTGAGTTTCAGGGATTTCGAGGTGGGCTGGCCGTTTTCGATGTGGAACGTACCGACTCCGTGCAATTTGTCAACTGAGTCAGCAATGGCTGGCTGATAGCCGCGACCCTTCTCCGTGAGCACATGGACGATGGCGGGTTCGCCAAAGTCCTTCGCGCGCGCAAGTGTCTCCTCAAGAAGCGGGATGTCATGCCCGTCGATAATGCCCGAATATTTGAGGCCGAGCCCATCGAAGAACGTCGAGGGCTGAATCATCTGTTTGACGGACTCTTTCAGACGCCTTGCGAGTTCGTCAGCCGACTCGCCGATCGCCGGCAAGTTGCGCAGCTGTTTGCCGACAAGTCGCTTGATGCGTTCATATCTCGGATCGAATCGCAGATGCCCTAACGCAGCAATTCCTCCGACGGTTGGGGCGTACGATCGGCCGTTGTCGTTGACAACGACGATGAGTCGTGGGGGTCGGGTGACGGCGATATGGTTGAGTGCCTCATAGGCCACCCCACCTGTAAGCGCCCCGTCACCGATCACTGCCACGGTGTAGGCGTCCGATCCTGATTGCTCGTTTGCTACGGCGTTGCCGAGCGCATAAGAAAGCGAGACGGATGCATGACTCGACTCAATGAAGTCGTGTTCGGACTCATCACGAGACGGATAACCCGACAAACCACCCATTCTGCGCAAGTTTGAGAAGTCCTGCCGCCCGGTCACCAGTTTATGGACATACACCTGATGTCCGACATCCCACAGGATCTTGTCGACCGGCGAGTCGAACACCCGATGCAGCGCCAGGGTCAGTTCCACGACGCCCAGATTGGGAGACAGGTGACCACCAGTCCGCGAGATTTGATCGACCAGGAACTCGCGGATCTCGGTGGCGAGTTCCGCTAGCTGCTCCTCGCTCAAAGCGTCGAGGTCTCGGGGCGAGGTTATGGATGTTAGGAGGCCGCTCACGATGACTTTCAATCGAGTTTGCTACAGGATACCTAGTCCACACGGTACTATCGGCGTGAGAGAGGAACCAATGGCAGGTCGCACGGTGGTGCTGCGCCCCGGCGAAACGTTGATGGTCGCCGGGGATGAGTCAAATGATGTCTATCGGGTGCACCGTGGTGTGCTCAACGTCCTTGTCGCCGGTGACGATCAGGAACTAACCGAGGCCGCCCAGATCCAGCCGGGTGGGCTCGTGGGCGAGTTGGCGGCGCTGGCAGGAACACCGCGAACCGCCACCGTCGTCGCGGTCGACGAATGTGAGGTCACCGCATTTTCGCGCGCCGAGTTTGAGGAGCTGATGGAAGCCGATCCTGCGTTGGCGGCCGAGGTCACCGAAATAGCGATCCGGCGGCTGGACCACAACGCGCTACATCGATTTATGGGCCGCCACCTTGGAGAACTCGGCAACGAACTACAGCGTACGATCGAACAACATGTCACCTGGAAGCGAATCCCCGCCGGGACGATTCTCAGAGAGGCGGGGACAGTGAGCACCGAAGGGCACATCGTGCTTTCCGGTCGCCTGCTCGGCACGGCGCCCGACGGGGTGCGGACGGAATACCAACCGGGGGCGTTGATCACGCCGCAGGCTTTGATTACTCCAACCATCAACCCCGAATCTGTCGTTGCCAGCCGTGACACGACGCTGTTGGAAGCGAACCGATCTGACTTCGAGGATGTCCTCGTCAAACACCCTGCGGCAGTACTCGCTGTTGGCCGCATCATGTCCGCCTCCGGTCGTGCCGACCGGAGGGAAGACGCATCGACGGTCTCGATCGCAGTCACTACCGGAGACCCCGGTGACCTGATCAAAGAGATATTGGCCGAGGTCGTCCGTCACGGAGAAACACGGATTGTTTCGTCGGCGCGGGCCGATGAGGATCTGACCTGGCCGGGGATTTCCCAGTCGGCGCTCGGCTCAGCCAAAGACTATCGGCTCAGCGAATACATCCACCAGTCGGAGCTAGACGTCGATCACCTCATCCTGGAGGCCGATCGGGCGATGACTGAATGGACCAGACGGTGCATCCGCCAGGCCGACCGGCTCGTCATCGTTTGCTCGGCATCACCCGATGACGAGGAGCATGAACGAATCACCAGAATCCTGGCGGCATCCTCCTCCATCCCGGCCCACAATCGGTGGCTGGCTCTGATCCATGACCCGGGTACCGCTCATCCGACTGGCACGGCACAGCTGATGGACCGCCACGACATTACAAACGTCGCCCATGTGCGGGCAGGAAGGGCGAGCGACGCCGCCCGCCTGGCTCGACTGGTGACCGGCCACAGCACTTCCCTCGTGTTTGGTGGCGGAGGGGCACGCGGCTTTGCACACCTCGGCGTCCTGCGGGCCCTCGAAGAGGCGGGAGTTCCCGTCGATACCTTGGTCGGAACATCCATCGGGTCGGTTCTCGCTGGGTTCTACGCAACCGGCAATTCTCTGGAAACGACGCGGGACTTGACCGAGGAACACTTCGCTGACGTGCTGGATTACACCATTCCGGTCGTGGCCCTCATCAAGGGCGAGAAAATCGCCAAAGGCCTCCGCGCTGTGTTCGGCGAAACTGAGATTGAGGACCTCTGGCACCCGTTTGCCTGCGTATCAACCAACCTCACTCAATCTTGCGTCAAGGTACATCGTCGGGGTTCAGTGGCGGAATCTATTCGTGCCAGCCTGGCAATTCCCGGCGTTATTCCGCCCGTGCCGTTTGGCGACGATCTCCTGGTGGACGGAGGGGTCCTGAACAATCTCCCCATCGATGTTGCTCAACAAGAGTTCACGCCAGGGACGATCATTGCCGTAGATGTGGCGCCTCGTACTGGCCCGCATGCTCATTTCGATTTCGGGATGTCCGTCTCGGGCTGGAAAGCCGTCGCTGATCGAATCAAACACACCAACCACTTCCCAGGGACCGCTGCCATTTTGCTGCGCTCGATGGTGACCGCCTCGATCCGGGAAAGAGATCGTCTCGTCGAGAAAGACATCGCTGACCTGTACCTGCTACTTCCCACCCACGAGGTGGCGATGATGGACTTCCACGAATCGCGAAAGGTTGAAGCCGCCGGCTACGAGATGGCGAAACCGTTGATCGAAGATTGGTTGGCGGCCGGGGGCTGGCCGAGCCATTCGTAGGTCGGCGCCGTATGGCACAATCGGGCGATGAGCGATGAACAGCCGTGGTCGAAACTCAAGTCAACGATCTATTCAGCGATATTCCGCAATCCGAAATCAACGAAGGTTGCCCTGGCCCGGGTGCCTCTTTCCGAAGACGACCGGGTACTCGATATTGGCTGTGGGCCGGGTGCGGCCATTCGACAAGTAGCGAGCCGGGTTGCCTCGGGGACCGGAGTTGACGCGTCTGATGCGATGATCACAATCGCTCGTCAACGAGCTGGGAACCTCACCAACGTCGACTTCACTGTGAGTACGGCAGAAAAACTCGCCTGCCAGGACGGGGCATTCACACTCGTGTGGACGATTCAATCCTGGCATCACTGGAACAACACCGACGCGGCCTACGCCCAGGTGAAGCGGGTGCTCGAACCAGGCGGACGCTTCTTCATAATCGAAAAGGAAACCGACGGCCCACATGGTCTGACCAGCGCCGCAGCCACGCGGGTGGCCGAAGAACTGGCATCAGCAGGGTTCGGCGATATCGAAACGTTACGGGCAGACAAAATGATCATCATCTCAGCGGTGACTACCTGATCCGCATAGCGAAACGGGGTAGCAATGACCGACATCGCCCAGAACTAAATAGATACAGCGGCGAAACACTACCGAAATGATCGTCCCGTACTTTTGACAAGGTGGATATAGAACTGCTGCGATGGCCAACTGACCGAAACCGGCGGGAGCGTCTCCGTGAGAGCGGACGTCCCCGCCTCCTCCTCGTCGAGGGCTCGGCTGAGCCCCCTACCCCCGCGGACCTCCTCGAAGATTGGATCAGGATTCCCGCCGAACGTGCGGACGTACGGGCCCGGATCGCTGCTCTTATCTTGCGTTCAGGCGGGTCAGTTGACCCGGCAATCCTGATCGACGAGACCGGCTCTCTCCGACATGACGGCGGCCAGGTTGCGCTTCCTCCCATCGAAGCTCGGATCCTCGGACATCTGATCGATCACGTCGGTCATGTCGTGAGCCGCCCGGACCTCGTACGGGCGGTCTGGCCGGACGATCCTCCCGATCGCAACGTACTCGACGTGCACCTCGTTCGGCTTCGACGTCGCATCAGCTCGGCCGGGCTCCGAATCCGCACCATTCGTTCACGAGGGCTGTTGCTCGAACGTACCTGACATCTGATGTTCAGGTTTCTGTCAGATAGCCGTCGCCACCGATTCACGGCTCGCCCACATCACTGAAAAGAACTCCGACGAACGTGACACACGTCACTTACGAGGAGAGATATGAAACGGAAGCTAATCACCGGGACATCGCTGGGCTTGCTCCTCGTAGTGGTCATGGCCCAGCCCGCTTTTGCACAAAGCGAAGTTGCTCCGGCCAGCCAGTTTGTGCTCGACAACCTGTTTATTTTTATAGCGGGTGTCTTGGTCTTTTTCATGCAGGCCGGTTTTGCACTCGTTGAAGCAGGACTGACCCGGTCGAAGAACGTCGCCAATATCATGATGAAGAACCTGATGGACATGTCGGCCGGGGTGCTGGCCTTCGCCCTGGTCGGGTTCGGGATCGCTTTTGGCGGTGCTGAACTGCTCGGGGGATGGTTCGGGTTCGGCTGGGGCATCACCGGTGTCGAAGGCACCGTAGCTTCGTTCGGAAACCTGACGCCAGCTACGTTCTTCTTCTTCCAGGCCGCCTTCGCGGCAACTGCGGCGACGATCGTCTCAGGTGCAATGGCCGAGCGCACCAAGTTCAAGAGCTACTTCGTGTACAGCTTCTTTATCACCGCCCTGGTCTACCCGGTGGTGCTGCGGTGGACATGGGGTGGAGGATGGCTCGCCCAACTGGACTTCCCGTTCTCCGACTTTGCGGGATCGACGATCGTGCACGCCACCGGAGGATGGGCCGCTCTGATGGGGGCGATCATGCTCGGGCCACGGATTGGCAAGTACGCCAAGGACGGTACACCCCGGGCCATTCCCGGACACAATATCCCGTTCGTGGTGCTCGGCGCCATGATCCTCTTCATCGGTTGGTTCGGGTTCAATCCGGGATCGGAACTTGCCGCCGACGAATTCGTGACCGGAATTGCCCTGAAGACCTTGCTGGCCGCAGCCGCCGGAGCGGTAGCGGCAATGTCCGTCAACTGGGCGTTGGACAAAAAGCCAGACGTTTCCATGGCAGCCAACGGGCTCCTGGCAGGACTCGTCGCAGTTACCGCCCCTGTCGGCGCCATCGAGACCTGGGCCTCGCTGGTCATCGGCGCCATCGGTGGGTTCATCGTCGTCTTCTCAGTCAAGTTCATTGACCGACTCAAAATCGATGACCCGGTCGGTGCGATCTCAGTGCATGGCGTCGTCGGGACCGTCGGAACGCTTTCGATCGCCTTCTTCGCCAAGTACGACGACGCCTTCCTCGGGAGGGAAAACGCCGGTCTGTTCTATGGCGGCGGCATCGATCAGCTGAAGACCCAGCTCCTCTTCGTCGCCGTGCACTTCGTGTTCGTCATCACCACCACCGGATTGCTGTTCCTGGCGATCAAAAAGGTCATCGGTCTCAGGGTGAGCGAGGAAGAAGAACTGGCCGGCCTCGACGTCATGGAACACGGCTCGCCCGGCTACGGATTCGAGAGCGGTCGGGGTGAGTTCTCCAGCAGTTCCCGTTCAGCCGCTGGCGTCTAGGAGGAATTGACAATGCTTGAACTACTGACAGCCATCATCAAAACTCATAAGCTCGACGATGTGAAGGAAGCCCTGACCAACGTCGGTGTCTCCGGCTTGACCGTCACGGAAGTACGCGGATTCGGACGCCAGGGTGGGCACACCGAGGTGTACCGGGGTGCCGAATACAACGTGGACTTCGTACCGAAGCTGAAAATCGAGATCCTCTGCGCTGCGGCCGACGTCGACAACATTGTCGAAGCGATTGCCGAAGCGGCGGGCTCCGGGAGCATCGGTGACGGGAAGATCTGGACCAGTCCGGTCGGTACCGCCCTGCGGATTCGCACCGGCGAACGAGGCATCGATGCGGTCTAGGGAAGGTGCGAATTAGGGAAGCAGCCGCCTAGCTATTCAGGGGGTTGTAGCGAGCTAAAGCTTCATCGCCGCGTCGACGTTGGAATCCCACGCCGAGTATGAGCCTTTGGCGAGCCAGTGCGCCCCAGCCACCCCGATCATCGCAGCGTTGTCCGTGCACAGGGCTGGGCTTGGCAGCATCAGTCGAACTCCCTTGCGATCGGCTTCCGATTGCAGCTTCTCGCGAAGTCGACGGTTGGCGAGCACTCCCCCGCCCGCTCCGACCAGGTCGACGCCCGTCTGTTCGACCGCATTGAATGTCTTAGTAACCAGGACGTCCACGATCGCCTCTTGGAGTGAGGCCGCCACGTCGGCGAGCGGAGGCAGATTGCCGGCGTCCTGTGCTTTCCGAATGTAGGTGGTTACCGAGGTTTTCAAGCCTGAGAACGAAAAATCGAACGGGCGGTCAGGCAGTGCCCTGGGAAAGGCGATCGCGGCCGGATCTCCACCTTCTGAAGCGAGATCGATGGCCGGTCCTCCCGGGTACCCGAGGCCCATGAAGCGGGCGAGCTTGTCGAACGCCTCGCCGGCCGCATCGTCGATGGTCTGTCCGAGTACGTCATAGTCGCCCCAACCTTTG
Organism: uncultured Acidimicrobiia bacterium; assembly: GCA_965363765.1. Lineage (GTDB taxonomy): Bacteria > Actinomycetota > Acidimicrobiia > Spongiisociales > JAENVV01 > JAENVV01. Next base: position 7,086 of record CBDTUI010000036.1, on the reverse strand, counting down.
ACGTGCACGAGTTGGCTATGGCCCCCGGAAGCGAGCACTACGACAGCGGGCGGTTCAAACCCTTCATGGTCGAGCAAAGGAGCAAACAGGTGGCCTTCCATATGGTCGACGCCGACGAACGGCAACTGGCGCGCCCAGGCGGTTGCCTTCCCGAACGAAAACCCAACGAGAAGCGCACCGACCAGCCCCGGACCCTGGGTAGCTGCCACCCCGTCGAGGTCGTCGGGATGGACCATCGCATCACCGAGCGCTTGATGAGTGAGTGAGCGGATCGACTCAACGTGGGCGCGGGCTGCTACCTCCGGGACCACCCCACCGAACCGGGCATGCAGGTCGGTCTGTGAAGAAAGCACATTGGACAAGATCTCACGGCCACGTACTACCGCCACGGCGGTCTCATCGCAGCTGGTCTCAAAGGCCAAGACGGTCGGTTCAAGCACTGAGACCCTCCCGGATCTGGGCGAGGCGTTCCCCGTAATCGGGGCCGCCAATGTCGTGAGCCCACATGATCAGGGCGTCTTCGTTCTGGTAATAGTTCTTGCGGACTCCCACCGGAGCCATCCCGAAGCGTCGATAGAGGTCCTGGGCAATCACGTTCGAAGCGCGCACCTCGAGCGTGAGATGAGCCGCCCCATTGCGGATGGCTCCATCAACCAGACGCAGCATGAGGCCAGTACCGACCTTCTTGCCGCGCCAGGCGTCGTCGACTGCCACCGTCGTGACATGGGCCTCTTCGCCGACCCTCATTAAGCCAGCGTATCCGGCGAGGGCACTTTCATCGACAGCAACGAGATAGATGCGGTCGGGTTGGGCGAGTTCGTCCCTAAACACCTGCTCAGACCACGGCGTCGCATAGGTGGCCTGCTCCAGTGCAGCGACAGCCGGAAAATCGTCTTCGGACATAGATCGATAACTCAGGCCGACTCGAACCATGGTCCCTCTGCCCGTAACTCATCCCACCCAATTTTGACGTCAGGTTCGCGCATGTAGAGCGGCCGAAGCTCTGAGGGATGCGGGTACTCCCCGGCGTTGATCCGCGGCACGGCCAGTTCCAGCAGAGCTTCTGCGGCTGGATAGCGTGGGAGGCCGCGTCGGGCTCGATGCAAACCGTTGAAGAAACTCTCCGGCAACGCGTCAACGTCACCGACCATCAGAGAATCCAGCGGATCGCTATCGATCATCGCCCGAAGTTGATCGGGTCGCACCAGTTGACTGGCACCATCGCGAACCACCCCACCGGGCACCGGGTTGTAGGTAGCAACCGCGAACTCGCCACGTCGAACATCAACGATCGACCAAATATGACGCCGCCCGGTGGCGGCACGCACTGCCATGGCATTGAGTGACGACCCAGGAATCACGGGAACCCCGAGGGCAGCAGCCAATCCCTGGGCGGTCGCCAGGCCAATCCGGATGCCGGTGTAAAGGCCCGGTCCTACATCGACGACAATTGCGTCGAGATCACCGGGATTCCAGCCGGCTTGATCGAAGCAGAAATCGAGCGCTGAAACGATGAACGAACCGTGGCCTCTCCGGTCGACTCGCTGGGCGGACGCCACCACGTTGCGGCCCTCCCCAAGAGCGACCGAGGCTCCGGGCGTGGCGGTTTCGATCGCCAACAGCTTCATTGGATAACTTCCTCAAGTGGTCGCTGATTCCAGCCACCATTGGGGTGGAAGGTGATGGTGCGAGTCTCGTCATCGTCTAGGTCGACGTCAATATGGATACGGAGGTGATCTTCGGGCAGCACCCCTACCACGGCGTCGCCCCACTCGATCAGCAGGACACCCTCGGCGGCTTCGTCGAGCACATCGAGGTCAGCAAACTCGCCGAGTGATGTGAGGCGATAAGCATCGACGTGCACGAGTGGAGTAAAACCGGACGAGTACGAACGCACGAGAACGAAGCTGGGACTCGTAACCGGTTCGTCGATACCCAGACCTTCACCGAAGCCAGCGGCAAACGTCGTTTTCCCCGCTCCGAGAGATCCGCTCAACGTAATCACGTCGCCGGGACGCACAAGCGCTGCTAGCCGCCGACCCACCTGCATGGTCTCGGCGGCGTTCTTAGTGATGATTACGTACATGCATGGCCTACTCTACGCCCTCGGCTCAGTTCGTCCGCGAATCTTGACTGCCGCTTCTATGGAATTGGCCACCGCCAGAAAAGTGGCGTCGCCGATAAGCTCTTCTTGCCCCTCGCCTGCCGTTCCGGTGGAAATGACGAAGACCGTATCTCCGTCAAACCGGGTGTGAACCGGCGAGATCATCGCCCCGAACGCGTCGTGGGCTCGGACGGCCATGCGCGCCAGCATCGCCCTATCAGCGATGGCATCGGTGATTACACAGGCCAGGGTGGTATTCGTGAGTGTCCCGTCGGGACCGGGCAGAGCTCCGGGCATCTCAGGTTGGCGCCCCAAGCCGGGTCCACCAGTCAACGGACTGCCGTCCAGTCCATAGATGTCACCCAAGGCGTTTACCACCGTCAACGCTCCGACCGTTGCTCCACCAACCCGGACTGAAGCAGAACCGAGACCACCCGGTCGCATCGCGTCAACCCCGCGCCATTTGGCGACGGTAGCTCCGGCCCCGGCCCCAACCGGTCCGGCCACAACCGGCCGGTCGTTGGCGCTTTCGTAGGCCGCCCGGCCGTTCTCCGCCGACGGTCGGACCGAACTGTCCCCAACCATCAGGTCGTAGATCACCGCAGCAGGCACGATGGGAACCACTCCGGCGGGGGTCGGATGACCGACCCCGTCTGCCTCACATCCAGCCATAACCCCGTCGGCGGCGGCAAGTCCGTATGCCGACCCGCCTGTCAACACAATGGCAGAGACCTGCTGGACATTCATGCGCGGGCCAAGCAGGGCCAACTCGCGGCTGCCCGGGGCCGCTCCTCGAACCTCGGCAAACGCGACATTCGGAGCGGGTGGCACAATCACGGTGCAGCCGGTTTGGGCACGGTCGTCGGTCCAATGTCCCACCCGAACCCCATGAACACTCGTAATGCTCACGGGTGGTAGACCCTTCGCAGTCGGGTTCCAAGTCGGGCTACCACCTCATAGTTGATCGTCCCGAGGCGGTCCGCCAGTTCGGTGGCAGTGATCTCTTCGGACCCTTGCCGCCCAATCAAGACGACCGGAGCCCCGGCTTCTATGTCAGCATCTCCAACATCGATCATGATCTGGTCCATGGTGACCGTGCCGGCGAGCGGAAAGCGTTGCCCATCGATGAGGACCTCGGCGTCAGTCAGTCCCCGCCCGTAGCCGTCGGCATAGCCGATCGGAACGGTGACCACCGTCGAGTCTTTTGTGAGCGGCCGACGCCGGCCATAGGAAGGACGCTCTCCCGCGGCGAGGCGCTGGACGTGCGAAACCGCCGACTCAAGGCGCAGGGCGGGCATTAGGGGTATCGGATCATCCATCGCCGGCCGAGGCGTAAGACCGTAGATTCCGATACCGGGGCGAACCATGTCGAACCAGTATTCCGGACCGGCGAACATGCCAGCAGTATTCGCCAGGTGACGGATTGGCGGTTCGATTCCGGCGGCGGCCAGATTCTCGACGAGGCTCACAAATCGGGATCTCTGGGTGCTCGTGAAAGCCGGATCTGAATCGGCTACTGCCAGGTGTGACCAAATCCCCTCGAGTTCTAGCGAATCTTGCCGGACGATGATTTCGGCCGTCTCCAATGCGCCATTGGGAGCAACCCCGACCCGGTGCATCCCCGTGTCTACCTTGAGGTGAACCGGGATCGTGGATCCCGGTGCCGCAGCCGAGGCCGCCGCACCGAGCGATTCGATAAACACCGTGCTGTACACCGTCGGGAGAAGGTTCCAGTCGAGGACCGACTTCACTTCGCCAAGCGATGGCTCCGAAAGCAGCAGAACCGGTACTTCGATCCCGGCCTCTCGCAGGCGGATACCTTCCTCGACGGTGGCGACCGATAGGCGCTCGGCCCCGCCAGCGATGGCAGCCTCGCTCACCGGAACATCACCATGCCCGTACCCGTCGGCCTTAACGGCTGGACAGACGAGTGCCCCGTTGACATAAGCAACAAACGCCGCCACGTTGGCAGTAATGGCGTCGAGATCGACCACGACTCGTGAGGGTCTCATGTCGCCAACCGACCAATTTGGCCCAGCAACCCGGGAGCGGTCACGGTGGTCTTCTTGGCCAGTTCGGATCCCGCCATCCCGTGCCAGTAGGCAGCCGACAATGCCGCATCGGGAGCGCTCATCCCGGACGCCCACGTCGCCGCGCACATTCCGGCCAGAACGTCTCCGGTTCCGATGGTCGCCAATTCGGGACCGGGCGTGGTGACTGCGACGAGGCGGGAACCATCATGAGGTGAAGCGGCTACGAAGGTCGGCGACCCTTTTAGCAGAACGGTCGTCTCGGTTTCTTTGGCGAGTCGGGCGGCTGAGTCGTACGTTCCTGGCTCGTTTGTCATGGCCGAAAACTCACCGGTATGGGGGGTCACCAGAGTCTCACCGCTGCGCTGGGCAAGGGCTTCGATGACATGCGGAATCCTCAGTCCGCCCGCATCGAGGAGCACGGGACCGCCGCGCCGCTCCAAAACCTGGGCGACGAACTCGTCACAGTTCTCGAGACCGGGGCCGAGTACGAGAACACCAAAACGAGAGGCCGCTTCTAGGACTGGTCCTACGTCGGCGCCACTCCACTGATCGGATCGGCCAAGTTCCGGGCGAAGTAGACCAGGAAACCGCCCATAGTCACCCTGATTGCCGCGGTTCACGGCCACCGCCACCGCTCCCGCCCCGAATTGCAGGGCCGCCTCGGCGGCCAGATACCCGGCTCCGGTCATTCCGGCCGAACCACCAATAACCATGACCGAACCGACGGACCATTTGTGAGCATCGTGGCGTCGAACCGGTCGTGACGTATCGGCTTCTTCTGCCAACCAAAAGCGCGGCTCGCCACCAGTCAGGCCGATGTCGGCAACTGTGAGCACGCCACTCAGCTCCGGACCGACCCCGACCAGGTGCCCGACCTTCGGTGCGTGAAGGGCAACCGTCCGGTTGGCTTTGAAGGCGGGACCATCTGCGTCTCCGGTGGTCGCATCCAACCCGGAGGCGATGTCGACCGCCAGGACGGGCGAATCTAACTCGGTCCACGGCACAATACGCGCGTTCAGCTGACCGTGGAAGCCGACCCCGAATAGGGCATCGATCAGCAGATCACAATCGGCCGGCTCGGCCGGCCAAGGGCGCAGCTTCACGCCGCTGCGCTGGGCCCGATCGGCAGCCGCTCGGCTGAGGTCGCCAGCTGGCTGGGCAAAGGCAAACACCGTGACGTCGACGCCCCGGATCGCAAGGTAGTGGGCGGCCACATACCCGTCACCACCATTGTTTCCCGAGCCGGCCAGGACCACTACCCGGCTTCCATAGCCAACCCCCATCTCTGTGGCGGCGAGGGCAACTGCCAGCCCGGCCCGGTCCATGAGGACATCGAGCGGAGTGGGAGAAGCCGAATCGAGGGCGGTCGAGCTAGCTGCAGTGAGAACAGGCCGCATGCTGCAACGCTAGTAGAGGTTGGAGTGACAGTTCAGTCGTGCTCGCCCAGCGCAATCGCGAACACCATGGCCTGATCGTCGGTGTGGGTGATCGAAACCTCAAATCCGACAACACCAATCATGGCCGCCCGAGCGGCGGCGGTCCCAAAAATATTCACCGTCGGTTTGCCACCGCCGGTTATTTCGACGTCCGTCCAACGGATTCGCCGCCAGCCAGTGCCCATCGACTTCATGACCGCCTCTTTCCCGGCGAACCGGGCAGCCAACCGTCGGGCCGGATTGGCGAAACGAAAGGCGTACTCCTGTTCGTGTTCGGTGAAGCAACGCTGGGCGAAGCGAGGGTACTTTTCGAGGACCTCGGCAACCCGATCAATGTCGGCCAGGTCGACTCCAACTCCGACAATGCGCATCCTCGCACACTAACGAATGGCACACTAACGATGCGGTCAGCTGAACACGTTGCGGACTACGCCCACCAGCTCGTCGGTTTTGGCAAGTGCGAGAGACTTCTCGGCTGCCTCAACCATCACCCGAATGACGGGCTCGGTTCCCGACGCACGGATCAAGACGCGGCCGTTCTCGCCGAGTTCTCGTTCAACATCGGCCACGGCCGCCCACAGGAGTTCGGCGTCGGCCAGTCCGGACGCATCGCCGACTCGCACGTTGCGGAGGACTTGGGGGAATTCGGTAATCACTTCTTTGCGCAGCTGACGCAGCTCTTTGCCGCTTGAGGCCATCACGTCAGCGAGGTTGACCGCGCTCAGGGTCCCGTCGCCAGTAGTTGACGTCCCCAGAAAGATCATGTGTCCCGACTGCTCTCCGCCGAACTCAGCACCATGTTGCTGCATCGACTCGAGCACATAACGGTCCCCAACCGCGGCCGTCTTCACGTCAATGTCGAGCTGTCGCATCGCCTTATGGAATCCGAGGTTGGCCATAACCGTAGTGACGACCAGGTTGTTCTTTAGCTCGTTTCGTTCTTTGAGATGACGGGCAATAATGGCCATGACCACATCGCCATTGGCAGGGATGCCGTCTTCGTCAACGGCGATTAACCGATCGGCGTCGCCATCGAATGAGAACCCGACTCGACCGTTGGTCACTTTGGCGAGGGCTTCCGGGTGCGTGGCGCCCACGCCCTCGTTGATATTTGTTCCGTCGGGATCGGCGGCAATCACTTCGATCGAAGCCTTGAGCCGCCGGAACACTTCTGGGGCAGTCTTGAAGGCGGCGCCGTTGGCAGTGTCGAGGACGAACTCGATACCGCGGAACGAGTGTTGAGCGGCTGCGACCACCGCTTGAACATAGGCCTCGCCCGCCTCGGCACTCACAAATCGGGTGCCGACTGTTGGACCGACCGGAGTACGCCAGGGTTCGCCGCGCCGGAGCCGTGCTTCGATCCGATCCTCTTCGGTATCGGTCAACTTGAACCCCGCCCGACCTAACAGCTTGATGCCGTTGTCTGGTGCCGGGTTGTGTGAAGCGGAAATGACAACGCCCATCATGGCCGCCGACGAGGCAGTGGCGTGAGCGATGGCCGGCGACGGGAGGA
>CBDTUI010000035.1:0-23761 GCA_965363765.1 uncultured Acidimicrobiia bacterium | reverse complement strand
TCGGTGTAGTGCACCTTGGCCGAAGTCAACGCGTTGCGAAGGTTCGACTGGGCGGCACGGTCCTGAGCACGCTCACGAGCACCGAGGAAGGTCGGGATGGCGATGGCAATGAGAATGGCAATGATAAGTACAACGACCATCAACTCGACGAGGGTGAAGCCCTCTTCCTTATTGATACGGTTACGCATCCATGAAATCATTATGGGACTCCTTATATGTGTTCAATGTTCCCTGCAGGCCGTCTTGACCTACGTAGGAGTTATCGACCGGACCTAGGCAAGACTTAAGAATTAATCCGAGATTCTTTAACGAGTGAGAACCCGCATCGCGGGTCCTCACTCGTTCGATCGGATCTAATGACTGCTAGCTACTGGACCAGGTTGACGATGTTGAACATCGGCATATACAGGGCGATGAGCATGCCACCAACCGTGGCACCCAGCACGACGATTAGCAGAGGCTCAATGAGGCTCGTAAGACCCTCAACCATGGCTTCAACCTCAGAATCGTAGAAATCGCCGACCTTCTCCAGCATCGTGTCGAGAGCACCGGTCTCTTCCCCGACGGCGATCATCTGCACAACCATCGGCGGAAAGACAGGATGGTCTTTCAATGGCGCCGCAATCGATTCACCCTCTGCGACCGAAGCCTTGACATCCTGTACTGCACGAGCCACGACCGCATTGCCGGCCGTGTCCGACACGATGTCCATCGCTTGCAGAATCGGTACACCAGTCTTGGTGAGCGCAGCCAACGTGTGTGAGAAACGAGCGATGGCCGTCTTGTGAATCAGGTTCCCGAAAATCGGTAACTTCAGCTTGATCGCATCAAACGTGGCCCGGCCCCCGGTCGTGGCGATCCACCGCTTGAAAGCGACCAACGAACCAACTGTGACGATGATCACTGCCCACCAGTAGGTCGTCACCAGCTTCGAGAGGAACAACAAGAACTTCGTAGCCGCCGGCAGTTCACCACCGAGGTCGGCATACAGCGCTTCGAACATCGGTACTACGAAGATGATCATGGCAGCGACGATGAAGATGACCAGGCCGAACACGGCGATCGGGTACATCATGGCGGACTTGATTTTGGACCGGAGGGCCACTTGGGATTCCAGAGTGTCTGCCAGGCGCAACAGGGTGTCGTCGAGCACACCACCGACTTCGCCAGCCTTGACCATGGCCGTATACAACTGGTTAAACGCTTTGGGGTGCTGCTCCATTGCGGCCGACAAACTCGTGCCTCGTTCGACATCGGCTTTGACGAGGTCGATGATGTCGGAGAGCGTCTTGTTCTCAGTCTGGGCCGACAGGATGCTCAGCGACCGCAACAGGGAGAGACCTGCGTTGATCATCGTGGCGAACTGCCGCGAGAAGATTGCTACATCCTTGGCTTTCACCCGATCGGTGAGGCCGGGAATTTTGATCTCTTTCTTCAGCCCTGAACTGGCAGCGACCGTTTCCGAGAGGCTGAGAGGGCTCAGACCCTTCCCTCGCAGTGCAGTGGCGGCAGCGGTTTGGGTCGGGGCTTCGATCGTCCCCTTCTTGACCTTGCCGTCCGAGTCTTTTGCCCGGTATTCGAATTTTGTAGCCATGCTCTATCTCCTAAGCCACGCGACCGACAAGTCGCTGTAGATCTTCTAAGTCAGAGCAGCGCTCGGCGGCGAGCTCGTAAGTGATGATGTTGCGTCGAACTAGGTCAGCAAGTGATTGGTCCATGGTCTGCATACCCCATTTACCGCCCGCCTGCATGGCGGTGGCAATCTGATGGTTCTTTCCCTCTCGGATGAGGTTCCTGACCGCCGGCGTCGCCACCATGACTTCGATGGCCGGCACCCGGGTGCGGCCGTCGCGCGTCGGCAGGAGCTGCTGGGTCACCACGGCTTGGAGCGTGGCAGCCAACTGGACCCTGACCTGGCCCTGTTGATGGGAGGGGAAGACGTCGATCATGCGGTCAATCGTCTGCGGCGCATCCTGGGTGTGCAATGTGGCAAACACGAGGTGGCCAGTTTCGGCGGCGGTCAATGCCGTCGAAATCGTTTCGAGGTCTCGCAACTCACCAACCAGGATCACGTCGGGGTCCTGGCGCAATGCATGGCGGAGAGCCATGTTGAAGCCGGTCGTATCGGCTCCAACCTCGCGCTGGTTGACGATCGCCTTCTGATGATGATGTAAGAATTCGATCGGGTCTTCGACGGTAAGAATATGGCAGGCCCGACGCCGATTGATCAGGTCGACGATCGAGGCCAGCGTGGTCGACTTACCCGAACCGGTTGGCCCCGTGACGAGCACCAGTCCGCGCGCATATTCTGCGAACTCGCTCACCACAGTGGGCACTCCAAGTTCTTCAAGAGGCTTGATCACGTCAGGGATGGCACGGAAGACCGCACCGACCGCATCACGCTGAAAGAACACGTTGAGCCGGAACCGACCCTTGCCCTGTAACGGGTGCGATGCATCGAGTTCCAGCGTTTCCTCAAGCTTCTCACGCTGCTTCTCGGTAAGAATCGCATAAACCATTCGGCGGATGTCGGCTGGCATCATCACACCAAAGTCGGTTAGCTGGCGCAACTCGCCGTTGACCCGTATCTGAGGCGGCGAGCCGGCCGTGATGTGGAGGTCAGAACCCCCCGAATCAACAAGAATCGTTAACAATGTGTTGACGTGCAGCGCAGGCTCCGCCACCTCGATGTCAGGAGCAGCGCCGCCCATTCCAGGAACGCGGGTCACCGGTATTTCCTCGGGACCGTGCATGAACGAGATGGCACGTTGGATGGCGTCTTTGGTCGCCAGGGCGAGCGTGATCTTCTTGCCGGTGATCTGTTCCAATCGACGGTGACGCTCAGCATCAAACGGATCGGCTACCGCAACCGTGAGAACGTTGTCCTCCAACCGGACTGGAATTGCCAGCAGTGCGGCAGAATCGTCACCGCTCAGGGCAGCGATGGCGTCGGGATCAAACAACTGATCGTCGAGTTCGACATACTCCATGCCGACCCGGGCCGCCACCGTTCTGAGGAGGTCTTCTTCGCGGACCAGACCGTCGTCGGTGAGGATCTTCGCCATCGGGACTCCGGTGGCTTCCTCCTTCGCCAACACCGTTTCGAGTGTGTCTTTGGAGAGCAAGTGCCGGTCAACGAGAAGGTCGCCGAGTTTACGAGATGCTGAGTTCATAGCTACCTGATCCCCTTATCAATCACAAAATGTGGGTCAATATATCTTTCGGCACGGCAAGCGGCTGACTTAATGGTTTATCGGCTTATTGGTGGGTAATCGGCCGGCCTGCTGGCCGTCGGCGCCTGGCGTGGCCGGGACTCCCGCTACACAGTAACGCGGAGTATCTCTTCGATTGAGGTATCTCCACGGCGCGCCTTGAGAAGGCCGTCTTGACGAAGCGGCCGCATGCCCTCTTCAACCGCTACCTTCTTGATGGAATCGGTGGTCGCCTGATCGACGGCCATGCGCTCGATCTTCTCAGACACGAGCATCAACTCGTGGAGAGCGAGTCGACCGCGGTAGCCGGTATTGCCACAGCGTGAACAGCCGCCTGGTTTGAACAGTTCCGGAACTTCGTCGCCCATCTCGTCGAACTGCCATCCAACCCGGGCCAGGGCCTCTTTTGTGGGTTGATAAGGTGTCTTGCATTCCACGCAGAGTCGCCGGGCGAGACGCTGCCCGAGGACGGAATCGACCGCCGAACCAACGAGGAACGGCTCAACTCCCATTTCGATCAAACGACTGATGGCAGACGGAGCGTCATTGGTGTGCATCGTCGAGAGCACCAAGTGACCCGTCAATGCTGACTCAATGGCGATTTCCCCGGTCTCCTGGTCACGGATCTCACCAACGAGCATGATGTCGGGGTCTTGACGCAGGAACGAACGAAGCGCAGAGGCGAACGTCAGTCCGGCCTTCTTGTTGACCTGGACCTGATTGATACCGGCCAGTCGGTACTCGACTGGATCCTCACAAGTCACGATGTTGACGTCCGGTTGGTTGAGAACGTTCAAGGTCGAATAGAGCGTCGTGGACTTCCCCGAACCGGTCGGGCCACAGCAGAGGATGGTGCCGTAGGCCTTGTTATACGAAGTGGCGTACCGCTCAAGTGTGTCCGCCTCGAACCCGAGCTGCTCAAGTTCGAGGGTGGCGGTCGAGTTGTCGAGGATACGCATGACGATCTTCTCGCCGTAGATCGTCGGCAGCGACGAAACTCGCAAATCGATCGTTTTTGTGCCGCCGACCCGGAGGCTGATACGCCCGTCCTGGGGGCGGCGGCGCTCAGCAATATCCATGTCTGCCATGATCTTGAGTCGACTGACCACCGCGTTGCTCACCGAACGCGGCGTACGCATGATCTCGTGGAGTACACCGTCAACTCGAAAGCGAACCCGCAGGTCTTTGTCGGTGGGTTCGATATGAATATCGGACGCTCGTTCGGAAGCAGCCTTAGCGATAAGCATGTTGACGAGCTTGACGATCGGGGCTTCCTCGGTGGAGGCTTCGACCGCGTTGAGGTCTTGCGTCTCCATTTCGTCTTCGCCGAAACCGGCGAAGTCTGTTACCGAATCGTCAAGTCCGGCATTGTTGGCGATCGCATTCTCGACGTCACTGCGGGTAGCAACCTTGGCGATGACATCGCGTCCAGATATGGCTCGGATATCGTCGATTGCAAGCACGTTGGCGGGATCGGACAAGGCCACAACCAGCTTGTTGTCTTCGAACCCGATTGGAATGGCCGCGTAGCGCCGGGCCAGTGCGTCAGGTATCAGGGCAGTGGCGGCCGGATCGATCGTGATCTCTTTGAGGTCCACGAAGTCCACGCCGATTGCTTTGGCGAGCGTCCGAACCAGATCGCGCTCCGAGACGATGTTCTCCTCGACGAGGACACGGCCGAGGGGCCGGCCGGACTCGGCCGCCATGGCCAAGCCCTTCTCGAGGAGCTCCTGAGTTAGCAGCCCCTCTTCAAGAAGGAGGCTGGCGAGGTGTCCACTGTCGCGAGTCATGATGCCTTAGTGGGAGTCCTGAGTTTCGCCGAGTTCTCGAGCTAGAGCGCTCAACCCGCCCCGGCGGCGGCTCAGATTGGCGGCCCGCTCGCTGAGCGTGCCTTCGAGATCTTCGGTTGCATCGTAGTCGGAGGTGACGATCTCAACAGAGTCATCCTCTTCGTCGGCTGACACATCCCCGATCACTCCCGACAGAACGGACTGCAGCAGATCATCGTCATTGACGTCGTCAGCCTCGTCGGCCGTCTCGTCTTCATAGACAAGATCTGTTCGATCCAGCGAAAACGTCCCGGAACTACCCGCCGGGTTGGTGAGACCCAGGTCGGCGTCGTTGTACGACGGTACCGGCTCGAACCGTTCTTCTGTCACGGAGACCAATTCTTGGCGAACGAGGTTGGCCATGGCCTTGGCGACCACGAACTCGGATGTACCGGACCGGTGGGCGACCTCGGCGATAGTTCCATGCCCCCCGAGGGCGGCCAGAAGCTTCCAAGTGTCGACTTTGAGAGTGACGTCACTGGCACCTTCAGGCAGGGTTTGCGCCATGCGCAGCCCGAACTTGGTCCCCGGAATCACTTCTTCGATGTCGGCCCATTGCTCGGCGCGATGATCGGCGTCGGCGAGGCAAATCTCGATGTCGACGACCTCGCCAGAGTCGTAACGCGGACTGACTTCGTCGCCGAAGTCGAATGTCCCTCGTCCTGGTCGGCCAAGCCGGAACAGTACTTCCGTACCTTGTTCCGCCAGAAAGTCGCGCAGATCGGCGTTCGTGTGGCCCTCAATCAAAACCTCGGCCACAGTCTGCTCACGACGTTCAACGCGCATCCACCCATCGGTGTCAACAAAGCCGGCATTGAGGAGATCAGATCTGAGGTCCTCGTCCCGGCGAGTGGTGGCGTAGGCGAGCTTACCGCTCACCAAATAGATTTTTCCCTCGAGTCCTCCGGCTTCGACTCGCAAACAGCCGGATTTCTGTGATCGTGCAAGCATACGCAGCACTTCACCGAGCGGAATCGATTCGAGGCGTCCCGTCAGCGCCATATCTTGACTCCTTAGTAGTCCTGCTTCAATCTTCGGTCGATCTGGACGGTGCCTTGAGAGCTTTACGGCGTGGCTCGGGCTGCGCGGAACATGGCGGTTTCATCAGCTGGAGCATGGGTCCAGATCGTGAAAGCCGCCATCGCCTGCCCCAAGAGCATGTCCAGCCCTGGACTGCAGGCAATACCGCGTCGCTCGGCTTCGACCACCGCTGGCGTCGATGCGGGTCCGTATGGCATATCTACGAGTCCGGCCGCACCATCAAGTATCCCATCTGGTAGCGATTCACCGGCCATTCCGAGTCGCGTGGCGTTGACTACCACCGCCCCCTCTACCGGAGTACCCCACGGAACAAAGGACGCTTCGAGTTCTAACTGGTCAAGCAGAGTTCTGGCTCGCTTTTCGGTCCGGGTGCTGATCAAGATTCGAATCGGTCTGGCGAGCGAAGCGACCGCTACCAGGGCTGCGGCCGCCGCTCCGCCGGCTCCGAGGATCAGGGTCGAATCGCCCGGCAGCACCCGTTCCAAGGCGTATTGGACGCCCGCCACATCGGTGTTTTCGGCGACGAGAGCGCCGTCAGAGGTCCGCCACCAGGTATTGGCTGCCCCAAGCCGGGACACCAAGTCGGATCGTGTGTCGGCAAGATCAGCGGCGAGATGCTTGTGAGGTGTGGTGACGTTGGCGCCAGTTAGAAGACCGGATCGGATCTCCGCGGCGGCTGCCCTCATACCATCGGCATCGACCCGACGCGGGCGGTACTCTCCCTCGATTCCGGCCGATCGCAGCGCCGCCTCCTGCATGGCTGGCGAACGGGAATGGCTAACCGGGTCGCCAAGGACGACCAGTCTGATCACGGGAAGAGACCCTCGGACTTCGCTTTGTCCTTCCACTGCAGGAACTGGTTGTAGTCGGCCGTGAAGCTGTGCGATCCATCAGCGGCAGTAAGCACGTAGTAGATGTAATCGGTCTCCGGCGGGTCGGCTATCGCTGCTAGCGACGACAGGCGTGGTCCACCGATCGGCGTGGGTGGTAAACCTGTGTTCTGGTAGGTGTTGTACGGCGAATCGACTTCGAGGTCTGCGAGCGTAAGGCCGATGCCGCGGGCATCGAGCGCGTAGAGGACTGTGGCATCGATCTGGAGGGGCATGCCTACGTCCATCCGGTTGACGATAACGGACGCGACATCCGGGCGGTCGGCGTCGACTTTCGTTTCGGCTTCGATAATCGAAGCGGCAATGATGCCGTCGTAGATTGTGAATCCCCGGTCGGACCAGGAAGTCCAGTCGATTGATTGCACACGACTTTCCATGGTGCGGGCCAGCTTGCCGAGAATCGATGCGGCGCTCGCGTCGGTTTCGAATTCGTAGGTATCGGGGAACAACAAGCCTTCCCACGCCTGGACCGAGTCGACCGGTCCGACGAGCAGTGAACTCTGTACAGCCCCAGTCTCGAGCGCCTCGGCCAACTCGGTCTCGTCATAAGGGGTCTGCGAAGCGATCTCGGTCAGAACCTCACCGATCCGAAGTCCTTCGCGCACTGTTATGCGATACGTCTCAAAGGCAGGGCCGGCCAAGATCGTGGCGAGCAAGTCGTCCATCGCCATTCCGGTCGTCAACTCGTACCGTCCTGCTCCCAAACGCTGCTCGTATCCGCCGTCCTCTACTGCATTTTCGAACGCCCGAGCGGAGGCTATAACGTCTGCTTCCTGGAGCAGCGAGGCGATCGTCCGAGCCGAAGCGCCCGCCGGTACTTCCACGGTAACGGGAACGCCGACCGTAGCGGTAGCAGCCAGCGTCGTTTCGGTGGGGCTGAATAGGCCCGAAAACATAGACTTTCCGACAAAGCCAAGGCCAGCGAGCGCCACCAGGACTACAACCACGGCCAGCAGGCTTCGGTTCTTCGGTTCTTCAAACGAGGTCATGACTTCTCTCCTACCGATTGTGCGTCAAGCCACCGCTGCAGAAGCACCGCGGCGGCCACCTTATCAACGACCCCTTTTCGTTTGTCTCGTCTAACCCCTGACTCGATCAGCGCCGACTGAGCGATCGCGGTGGTAAACCGCTCGTCGACGGTTTCGACCCGAAGGCCGGTGACCGTGGCGAGGCGTTCGGCAAACTGCGTCGCCGATCGCGCCGCTGAATCGTTGCGTCCCACCAAATGATTGGGTATTCCTACCACGATCAATTCAACGTCGTTTTCCTCAGCTAGACGTTCCACATCAGCCTCGAACGCAGACGCATCTACTACCCGGAATGGCTGGGCAGTGATATGTAGTTGATCAGAGAGAGCGATGCCGATCCGGGTCGTACCGTAATCGACGCCCATGACACGTCCCAGGGTTCTATACCTCCACCAGGGTTGACTCGGCGCTTTCCCTGGCTGCGTCGAGGGCGGCCGTCAAGTTAGCACCGTTCGGTCCCCCGGCTTGCGCTAGTTCCGGATCCCGGCTGCCTCCTCCACCAAGGTAGCTGGCACCGGCCGCTACAAGATCGGCAGCCGAAACGCCTCTGGCGACGAGGTCCTTGGTGACCAGTCCAACCAGGGCACCTTTGCCGCCGAATGCAGAGCCGATCAGCACAACACCCGACGACATCCGGTCCCGAATCGCCATGGCGAGCAGTCGCAGTTCGTCGGGCTTGAGCGAGGTTCGCTCTGCGACGATGAGCGCAGAGTCTCCCACGTTCGTTGCACCAGCCACCAGCTCGACTGCGTCGGCCGAACGCGACTGGTCGGCGAGTGAGGCAAGCTCTGACTCGAGCTCCTGGTTTCTGGCAAGAAGAGCTTCAACCCGAGCGGGGACGTCTCCAGGTGAGGCTCGCAACGCTGACCCGGTTATGTCGAGCAATTGGCGCATCTTGGCGAGGTAGGCAAAGCCATCGGTTCCGGAAAAGGCTTCGAGTCTCCGCACATTTGACCCAACCGAAGACTCCGCTGTCAAGACGACTGGGCCTACCTGACCAGCGCTAGGCGTGTGAGTGCCACCACACAGTTCTTTCGAGAACTCGCCGATTCCGACCATCCGAACGGTATCACCGTATTTGTCACCAAAAAAGGCCAGCGCCCCCTGGGCCTTGGCTTCGTCCATCGACGTGACGGATGTCTGGATGGGGGGGTTCTGAATGATCTGTTCGTTCGTGATCCGTTCGATTTCGGCGATCTCGTCGTCAGCGAGGGGGGCGTGATGATTGAAGTCAAAACGAAGCCTGCCTGGCTCGACGAGCGAACCAGCTTGATGGGCCTGATTGCCGACCACCTGACGTAATGCAGCGTGCACAAGGTGGGTGCCGGTATGTGACTTGCGAATCCGTTCCCGCCGCGGCGAGTCGATCGCCAGTTCGGCGGTTTGCCCGGTCTGGACGAACCCGTCGATCACCTTCCCACGGTGGCCGTGGAACCCCTGCACAGCGTGTTTGGTGTCGGTTACCGCCACTTTGCCCGTCTCGGTCCGAATCGTGCCGGAATCACCCACCTGGCCTCCACTTTCGGCATAGAACGGGGTGGTGTCCAGGAACATCTCGACGGTCTGACCTTTTTCGGTTCGTTCTACCTGGTCGCCGTCGACCAGCATGGCCAGGACTGTGCCGGAGCTCGACTCGACTTCGTAGCCGACGAAGTTGGTCGGGCCGACTGCGTCGAGGATCGACAAGTACACCTGTCCTTGCGCTGCTTCGGCTCCGCCCGTGAACGCCGCTTTGGCTCGAGTACGTTGGGCCGACATCTCTTTCTCAAAGCCCACTTCATCGACCGTATGGCCGGCTTCTCCGGCAATCTCTTGTGTGAGTTCGATCGGGAAGCCGAATGTGTCATGCAACTTGAAGGCGACAGCCCCTGGGAACACTCCACCTGGCTCAAGATCATCCAGCGCCTCCGACATGAGGCTTTGTCCGGCCTCCAACGTCTTGCGGAATTGACTCTCTTCACGTTCCACGACCGTCAACAGCATGCCGTGCTTGGCGACAAGGTTGGGGTGCCCGCCGCCGAGCACCTCAACAACGACGTCGACCAGACGCGGCATGATCAAACCTTGGCCACCCAACTGCCAGGCATGACGAACTGCTCGCCGAAGTATCCGGCGCAGGACGTAACCACGTCCGGCATTTGACGGCGTCACGCCATCGCCGATCAGCATGGCGACTGTGCGGGCATGATCAGCGATGATCTTAAGCGACACGTCGGTAGTGGGATCGTCACCGAACGACACCGAACCGTACCGGGCGGCTTCGTCGAGAATCGGTCGGATCGTGTCGATCTCGAACACCGACCCGGCTCCCTGCAAGACCATCGCCACCCGTTCAAGACCCATGCCGGTATCAATGCTTTTGGCGGGCAGATCACCGATAACGTGATAGGGGACGTCCTGGATGTTCTGCATGAAGACGAGATTCCAGATTTCGACGAAACGGTCTTCGCCACCACCGATCGGGCCGCCATCGGGGCCGTATTCAGGTCCACGATCGTAAAAGACCTCCGAAGACGGGCCACATGGCCCGGCGACGCCCATCTGCCAGAAGTTGTCGTTGCCGCCCCGCTGGACGCGTTGCGGGTCGATGCCCTCCTGGTCTATCCAGATGTCAGCGGCTTCGTCATCGGTTTCATAGACGGTGTACCACAGCCGATCTTCCTCCATCCCGAGTACCTTCGTGACAAATTCATGGGCCCAGGCAATCGCGTCAGACTTGAAATAGTCACCAAAACTGAAGTTCCCGAGCATCTCAAAAAACGAAATGTGTCGGTCGGTTGTCCCGATGATGTCGATATCGATGGTCCGAACGCACTTCTGCGGCGAAACAGCACGGTCGAACGGAGCTGGCTCTTCGCCAAGGAAGTAGGGCTTAAACGGCACCATCCCGGCATTGGTAAGAAGGAGAGTCGGGTCAATCGGGATGAGCGAAGCAGACGGTCGGACCACGTGGTCGCGTTCGGCGAAGAAATCTAGGAAGGCTTGGCGAATCTGGTTGCTGGTTTCCATGAAGGCGGCAGCTTAGCTTTCGGTGCGACCCGACCTAATTGGTTATTCCTCGGGACCGGCCCTGAGTTGGTTCCGTTTCCGCATACGCTCCGCGATCTGACCTTCGGCTCCCTGTTCGGTCGGCTGATATAAAGCCGAGCCTTCGTACGCTTCAGGGAGGTACCGCTGATCAACATGATGGCCAGGATGGTCGTGCGGATACGCGTAGCTCGTGCCGTGGCCGAGCCGGGCGGCACCGGCATAGTGAGCGTCCCGTAAGTGGGCGGGGACCTCCGCTGACGGATGGTCGGCTACCGCCCGTTTCGCTCGGCCCATCGCCGCGGTGACGCTGTTCGACTTGGGAGCTGAAGCTAGGTAGATCGCCGCATGGGACATCGCAAAGGCAGCTTCGGGCAGGCCAACCACTTGTAGAGCCTGAAATGCCGAAACCGCCAGTGGTAATGCTGATGGATCGGCGACCCCGATATCTTCGGAAGCGAGGATGATCATCCGCCTGGCGATGAATTCAGGATCTTCGCCCGCCTCAAGCATCGTGTGCAACCAGTAGAGCGAGGCATCGATATCGGATCCCCGCAAGCTCTTGATAAACGCTGAAACGACGTCATAGTGGTTGTCGCCGTCCTTGTCGTATTGCACGATCCGGCGGCCGAGCGCTTCAGAAATATCATCGACGGTGATCGCCGCCTGGCCGCGGCCAACGGCCACAATGGCGGCGGTTTCTAAGGCGTTGAGCGCCAGTCGCCCGTCGCCACCGACGCGATCCGCTAATGCTTCGATCGCATCCTCATCGATGGCGAGGTCAAGGTCTCCGAGACCCTCTACGTTGGTCAAGGCACGCTGGATCAAGAGGGAAATGTCAGGCGGTTCGAGCCGGTGCACTCTGAACAACGTACAACGTGACAGCAGGGGCGAGTTCACTTCGAAAAAGGGGTTCTCAGTTGTGGCGCCAACGAGGATGACAGTCCCATCTTCGACCCCCGGTAGAAGAGCATCCTGCTGGGATTTTGAGAAGCGATGGATTTCATCGAGAAACAGAACCGTTCGACGTTCTTCGGTTTCGAGCCGGTAGCGGGCGGAGGCAAGGATCGCCCGAACATCCTTCACCGTGGCCGACGTCGCCGATAGCGGCTCGAACGTGGCAGACGACTCAGAAGCCACCAGGCGGGCAAGGGTCGTTTTTCCCGTACCTGGCGGTCCGAACAGGATCATTGATACCGGGCGACCCTGTTCGATCATCGTCCGAAAAGCCGCTCCCTCCCCAAGGAGCTGCGAATGCCCAACCACCTCGGCCAGAACCGTTGGCCGCATACGGGCCGGCAGGGGGGCCGCACGCATCCGCCGCTCAGCCTTCTCAGCAGAGAACAGGTCTTCCATCAGTCTGGGGTGGCTTGTTCAGCCAGCTTGGCCTTGACTTCCGGTCGAAGATCCACACCAAGTTCGCGCAGTTGGGTCTCGGTGACCCTGGTTGGCGACCCGGTCAGCGGGTCGATGCCTCGCTGAGTCTTCGGGAATGGGATAACATCTCGAATCGAGTCGCGCTCCAGCAGAATCGCCAGAAGCCGATCGACCCCAACCGCGAACCCGGCATGGGGCGGAGTGCCATAACGCAGCGCCCGGATAAACCAGCCGAATCGAGTTTGCGCCTCTTCGTGCGCGATCCCAAGTACCTCGAACACCTTCGCTTGAACTTCCGGATCGTGAATACGGACGCTGCCAGAACCCAGTTCCGAGCCATTCAGCACCAGGTCATACGCCTGGGCGATAGCGGTTTCAGGACGTTCGACCATGTCTTCGAGGCTGACCGGCTGAGTAAAAGGATGATGCGCTGGCGCCAGCGATCCGTCATCGCCGACGTCGAATACGGGAAAGTCGGTAACCCACGTGAACGCGAGGTCGGCATGGCCTTCAGGCTTGCCCAGTTGGAGGCGAAGGGCTCCCAAAACCGACCCGGCCAGTTTCGCTGAGTCGGCAACGAGCAGCACCGTATCGCCCGGCTTTGCGGCGAACCCCTCCGCCAGGCCAGCCAACTCTGCTTCGGTCAGGAACTTGGCGATCGGAGAACGCCATGATCCGTCGTCCTCGACCACCAGCCATGCGAGGCCCTTGGCTCCCAGGGCTTGCGCGTCGGCGACGAGTCCGTCAAGGCCGCTTCGAGATAGACCTAGCTGACCGCCGTTGATTCCTTTGACGGCTCCTCCGGAGCTAAGCGCTCCGCCAAATCCCTTGAACTCCGTCCCGGCGAATACCGTGGAGACGTCAACAATCTCCATTCCGAAACGTAGATCCGGCTTGTCTGACCCGAACGTGGCGAGGGCTTCGGCGTGGGTCAGGCGGGGCAGCGGCAGTGCAATGTCGACGCCACGGACCGCTTTCACCGCAGAAGCGACCGCCCGTTCTATCGTCGATTGCACATCTGCGGCAGTCCAGAAGGAACCTTCGATGTCGAGTTGAGTAAATTCAAGTTGCCGATCGGAGCGAAAGTCTTCGTCTCGATAACACCTAGCGAGCTGGTAGTACCGATCCACCCCACCCACCATCAGCAGCTGTTTGAACAACTGCGGAGACTGCGGGAGCGCATAAAACTCTCCCTGCCGCAGTCGGCTCGGAACCAGCATGTCGCGGGCTCCTTCGGGTGTCGACGCAATCAGCGTTGGGGTCTCGACTTCGAGAAATCCCTCATCGGCCATGGATGTTCGGATGGCATGCACCGCTGCCCCCCTGGCTCGCAGCGCCTCAGCCATCGGGGCGCGCCGGAAGTCCAGGTATCGATATTCGAGTCGGATCAACTCGTCGGTGTCGGCCCGATCGTCGATCATGAACGGCAACGGATCAGCTGCGCTCAACACGGTGACTTCTGTGACTCCCACCTCAACTGCCCCGGTTGGCATGTCGGCGTTCGTGGTTCCGTCCATCCGCGCCCGTACTTCGCCGACCAGGGAAACACAGTATTCCATGCGTAGGTCGTGACCAGCTGGGATCTCGGTCGGGTCGATCACGACCTGGACGATCCCCTTCACGTCGCGCAGATCAACGAAGACCACCCCGCCGTGGTCACGTCGTTTGGCGACCCAGCCAGCCAATCGAACAGTGTCTCCGATTCGGTCAGCCGTCAGCTCGCCGGCGTAGTCAGTTCTTAGCGGCTCGTGAGCCATGTGGTTATCTCCTCGTATGCAATAACGTCTTGGGAGCCGTCGTCAAGTCGTTTCGCGACGACCTGCCCCGATTCCCACTCCTCGCCGACGACAATCACGGCTTGGGCGTCGCGTCGATCAGCGGCCTTGAACTGGGCTTTCAGCGACCGCTGGTCTGGCAGGCGATCGGCCCGGAATCCTTTTGACCGGAGATCGGACAACAGACCACGGGCTTCTTCCCTGCGACCGTCAATATTTGTGACAAACACGTCGAGCGCTGGTTCTGGCTGGTCGGGCACCGACAGGACAATACGATCGATCCCGAGCGCCAGGCCGACTCCCGGTGTCGCTGGACCACCGAGCACTTCGGCTAGCCCATCGTATCGGCCGCCACCGCCAACGGCAGTTTGGGCAGAATCGAGGGCTGAACCAACGTATTCGAAAGCGGTCCGGGTGTAATAGTCGAGGCCGCGCACAAGTCGCGGATCCAGGGTGTACTGAACTCCCGCTCGCTCCAGCTGTGCCTGCACCTCGGCGAAGTGTTCTTCGCAGGGTGAACAAAGAGAGTCCACCGGAGACGGAGCCTCGGCCACGACATCTGCGCATGCCTTGCAGTCAAGGACCCGCATAGGGTTGATATCGAGCGTCTCTTGGGAGTCCGGACAAAGCAGGCTACGACGGTCTTCGAGCCACTCGCGCAGCGTCTCTGTGTACTGCGGGCGACATATCGGGTCTCCGAGCGAATTCAGGCGGACAACAACGTCAGGCACACCCACGGCACCCAGATACCGAAACCCGAGTTCGATGATCTCGACGTCCGATGCCGGGTCCGATGTCCCGAGGTACTCAAGGCCAACCTGATAGAACTGCCGTCTCCGACCGGCTTGGGGGCGCTCGTAGCGAAACATCGGTCCCGAATATGAGACCTTCATAATCCCCTGGCCGCCGGCCTGGATGTACGCTCGGACCACGCCGGCGGTGCCTTCGGGGCGAAGCGTCAGAGAGCGTCCACCCTTGTCCTCGAACGTGTACATCTGTTTCTGCACAACCTCAGACGACTCGCCTACTCCCCTGCTGAACACCTCGGTCTGCTCGAACAGCGGAACCATGATGAGGTCGTACCCGTAGCTCTCGGCCATGGTTTCCCAGGTGGTGAGCAGGCGGCGCCAAACCCGTGATACGGGAGGGAGGATGTCATCGGTGCCCTTCGGAGCGCGCAGGCTCATGGTCTCAGTCCTTGCAGAAACGGATTCGTGCGGCGTTCTTGTCCAACGGTAGTACCTGGTCCGTGACCGGGATAGACAATTACGTCATCATCGAGTGTGAGAACTTGGTTCGTCATGCTCTCCATGAGCTGCTCATAACTGCCGCCCGGTAGGTCCGTACGGCCGATGGAGCCGGCGAAAAGTTGATCGCCTGAAAACAAGACTTCCTCGTCCTCGATCCGAAAACAAACGTGGCCGGGCGTGTGCCCTGGGGTATGGAGGACATCAAAATCGATACCGGCGACACGGAGGCGCTGGCCATCGACGAGAGGCTCAAAAGTTGGGACTGGAAGCGGCTCGGCGAGCCGGATCCCCATGAGCGCTTCCACCTGATGGGTTGGGTTGAGGCTGAGGAAGTCGTCGTCAGGGTGCACATAGGCTTTCACCCCATAGTGGCTGGCCACCTGGCCGGCGGCTCCTCCATGGTCGACATGGCCATGGGTCACCAGCAGCGCTACCGGAGCCACATCGAGGCTCGAAACCAGGTCAACAATGGCATCGATGTCGGGCGGGGCATCGATGATCACGCCAGGGCCACCCGCTTCGGGAGCGACGACGTACGTGTTCGTTTGTGCCACCCACAACGAGCGCGATTCAATAAGCACAGCAGTCAAAACGCACAGCGGTCAATATGCACAGCGGCCTTCCACATCGAGAAGGCCGCTGATTTGGCTGACACCGATATGACTATCAGTGAAGCCTTTGCCGCCTTCGTTGAAGGCAGGCAGGTTAGTAGTCGGATTAAGGCGTGCAGTGGTCCGTGATCGGATCCGGGGCTACCGGGGACACATCGCGCCAGTCTCCTGGTTCAGGGATGAACGAGTCTGCGAGAGCGGGATCGAACTCGAACCCTTGAATCACACCTTCGGTTGGTGGGCGAAAGTGGATCTCCAAACGATTCCCGGTCAGGTCCTTGTAGCCGTACATGGCCCCGTAAATAACCGACTGGTTGGTCGACGTTACGATCCCGTTCGAGAACACCAGATGATGCACCTCGCCGGGGACCGACTGGAAGTTCTGACCGAGCGTCAGAGTACCGGCGGCCTGCTTCATCACGATAATCACTGATGCGGGCTCCCCCGATGGGGTCGACCCCTTCTTGGGGGTTCCCCGGACCTTATATGAGCCGTCGACGATGAGCACGAAGTCATCGGTGAATGTTTGCTGGTGGAAGTTGACTTCGCTGCCGTCGCCGCTGGCCACCACGTGCACACCTTTCAAGTTATTGCTGTTAGCCGATTGGTAGGTACGAAAAGCAGCCAGATTGGCGTAATAGTTGATCGTGTAACCGGCGTAATCGGCGGCGTTGAAAGTGAATACTGGCAGCGATACATCGGGCACGGGTTGCATGTCGTTGGCGTTGGGTATCAGGGTTGCGCCCTGAATGTTGGAGCCTGCTTTCAATGCCGGGTCGGCAATCTTGACCTCACCACCGAGCACGGTCGCCTTCTTGAAGTAGGAACTCGCCCACGCCGAGATCGTATTGTCCGACCTGATCTGGATCGTCGAACCGTAATCTGTCGACGATGACAGGTCGTTGATACGACCCTGCACATGAACGTCGGACTGAACGAACACGTTGGAGCCGTTGTTGATGTTCAGGTCGCCGTACACGGTCAGCGTTCCTTCGCCGCGGTACGGGTCGTCGTTTTTGTAGATATTTGTTTGGCTGGAGATATTCACATCCTCACCCGAGTACGCATCTCCATAGATCGTCTTGAAGTTTGACCCAACAATGCCGCCTTTTGAGGCGAACAATGCGTTGGTGAAGCCACCGAGAGGCACCAACTCGACGTCCAACAGAATCTTCTTGGCGACTCCCTTGGCCGAGGCTCGGTTCGGAGCCCATCCCCACGCTTCGATGTGGTACTTAAGCGTATCAACCTTGGTAACGCCGACCCAGTATTCGCCTTGTCCTTCGACGACACCTTCAACCGTGGTCTCGAGCGTCTGTACGTCGCAGAACCCACCGGCGAGGATGCCACTGGAGGCAAACCCGGCCTCAGCGTTACTTCGCTGGTTGTCGACGTTGTAGGTCAGATGGGCGATGGCTTCTTTGGCGCCGGCCTCCGCAACGTTGAGGGACTGCGTACGGTTCCGGTCGAACGACACCTCGTCGAGTTCATGAATGGCCAACGAGTACCACGTGGCGCCGAGAGCGAACACGATGAACGACACCGACAGGGCAGTAATAATACCGATGCCATGTTCGTCAGATTTGAGTTGTCGGATCAATTTGCGCATGCTGATTTTCACTTTCTAACAATTGGCGGCATTGGGCGTCCAAATGTTGCGACCAGCCACTTCGGTTGATTCGAGGCGAGGGGTGATCCGGTCCAGCGGACTGCGATCGATCCACACCGACACCCGAACTACCTTGCCGTAGCTCGGCGAAGCGGCCGGGAGACCGGTGTTGTTGATCTCGTTTCTACCCTGATTTTCAAAAAGGAATTGAGGTGTACCCAGGTCGATGGCTACTGCTTCGTTGGCCACCGTCGCATTGATGGTGACGTACGTCAGCCCACCGTCACCTGACCGCTGGAAGTCGGTACTTGCGCCATCGCCGTCCACATCAACTAGCCGATAGATCACATGGCGGGTGTCGGCTGGTGGGATTGGATTAGTCCTGGTGATGAATGACAAAGTATTGGAGCTGTCGCCTGGGGCCGGACTACACACGGTTTCGGCTCCGCGCAGCTCTTTGTCGACCCGTTCAAGAATAAGTCGGATGTCATCGTTGGTCCTGGCCGAGTTTTCGATATCCCGAGTCGCTCGAAGCGAAGACGACAGGACACTGGAGAATACGATGCTGACGATCGTGAGCAGGAAGATCGCGACCATCAGCTCGCTGAGGGTTAGTCCCCGTTCGTCGGTTCTGAGCCGGTTGAGGTTCATGTCAATCCGCCGATGGATCGATATAGACGGCATTTACGTTGAGCTTCTCGGACTCGTAGTGCACAGCGAGGTCATAGATCACTATGCGACCCCCATCCTGGGAATAGTCACTGGTGACCGGCGGTGGTCCAACGCTGATCACCGTCGAGGCGCCAAGGCCTGCGGCCTGGACGCCGTAGTCAACCACCTTGTACTGAAGGTCGACCGTGACCATCGGGAGCTTCGTCTCGAACCAGGTACGCGAGCGGGCGCCCACACCGTCAGTAGTCGACGCGGTACACCAACCTCTCACCGTGACCGACCCTGACACAGTGTATTCAAGGAAGGGGCGGCCGGCGGTCGACGTGGTCGAAGTAACGGGAGATCCTCCCCAGAGCTGAACGGTGTTCTCGACGTTTGTTCCGCCGTTGCATGCCGACCCGTAATTGGCTCGATAATCGATGGCAGTCGCGCTCCCATTGGGATTTACCACAACATACTTTTTGGTCGCCGGGTCCCATTGTTTGATGACCATCGTTGTCATCAACGGGTTGGGATTCGCGATGACGCCTTGTCCGGCCAGCACGCTGGCCTGGATATCGGGCATCGTAACGATTACCCACCCGTAGAAGTCACCAGTCCCCCCGGTGTCGGGATACGCGGTGTCATCGAGGAAGTGGAGGTTTCCACCGTCATAATTGTCGAGTGACGCCGAGATCTGCTGGAAGCCGCCAACCGGGGTGTCATCGCGATCAACGGTCGCTCCAAACACGATCGCGGAGGTAGGGGCGGTCGGGTTTTCTCGCCGGAACAGGTCGAACTTGTACGACGCGCCGTTCAGTGGACTGAACCCTGCGTACATGTTCCGCACCCAAGTCTCCGTGTAGTCGGTGAAGCCGACTGCGATCTTGGCGGGGAACTTGCTGGTTGTGGCCAGTTGGGCAAACGGGAACTTGTCGTCAGGTGGTGGCGCCACTGGAACTGGATCGACCTCGGTGAAGAGGTAGCCGTTGACGGCGTAGTCCGTTGTCTCGGTGATCTGGAGGTCCTGGTCCGCCGTTCCCACATGGTTTAGCCTGGCGAGCGGCTGGTTGAACAGGAGACCCGTCGCCCCGAACTGAAGTGGCGGAATCGTGCTGGCGTCGTCGTCGGTGAGAAACTCAGTTTTGGCGGCTGGCAGTGTGAGAATCGGATCGTCGGCGGTCCCATACAACCCGTCCACTCCTTCCCACTGAAGGCGTGAAGCGTCGGTGCCCGAAATGCGAATCGATGATCCTGACACAAAATCGGACGTAGCGTTGACTGTCGCAATAGGGAAGTTGACG
The DNA here is from genome assembly GCA_965363765.1 of uncultured Acidimicrobiia bacterium. Lineage (GTDB taxonomy): Bacteria > Actinomycetota > Acidimicrobiia > Spongiisociales > JAENVV01 > JAENVV01. The sequence continues at coordinate 4,157 of CBDTUI010000035.1, read as the reverse complement.
GACGCATCGAACAGCTGACGCTCGTTAACTGTCGACCAGAAGTACTCGTCTCCGACGGTATCGGTCGTGACGCCTGGGGTCGTCCAGAGTTCCCAATCGGTTCCGTGGGCGTAAGCCGCCGGGTATGCCCCGGAGCTCGATGGTCCAATTCGCATTGCACCACCGGACATGTGCACCGTGCCCGAAATGAACGGCTGAGATGGCTCCTGGTATTCCGAGACAATCGTCTCCAAACGAACCTCCTTGCGGAAGCCACCGACCGGGACCCACTGCACGATGGCGGTGAGGCGCCGGGCGATCTCGTCGCCGGTAACCGGGTTTTCGATGGAGGTCACGAAGAGGTAGCGGTCGTACTCGGAAGTATCACGTTCGACCGCTTCAAAAAAGTTGAGGAAGGGGCGGAAGGTGTCGGCGTTGGCGAACACGATTTTCTCTCCGCCGAAGATGTACTCGTCGGCCACACCGTCGTACACCAGGTCGCCGGCGATGAAGGGGTCACCGATGTAGCATCCCACTTGTTCCGTCGCACAGCTGTTGCCGCGGGTCGACGTGGCTAAGCCCATGTGTTCCCACTCGAGAGCCTGCCCTCGTTCAATCAGCTCGGACGCAAACGCCGAAGCAACGGCCTGCTTACGGGTCTCGACGATGACCCGGGTACCGGAGTCAAAGGTACGCAGCAGCACGACCATGAGACCAAAGATGATCACAAGTGAAACCATGGCTTCGACCAGGGTGAAGCCTCGCTCTTCATTTGGAACGCGGTGCAGTAAACGCATATGCATCAAGTATCGGTCAGTTTGCCCGTCGAACTTGACCTTTTTCGGGGTCCAAGGACGGTCTAACTCGCCACGGCCCGTTGGGACTAGTTACTGCCGGGCTCCCTGGATGGCGATTAGCCGGTGTCGTCGCTACGTGGCACGATCCGAAAGGCGTCGTACACGCCGTCGACGGCGCGCAGAGTGTTCAGGATCCGGGCAACATGGCTTGGATCTGACAGTTCGACCTCATACCGAAGGACCGCCACCCGGTCGCTACCGGTCGCTGAAGACGAAGCGACGATATTGCCGCCTACGTCGGTGAAAACAGCCGTGACATCGCGCAACAGACCCGCCCGGTCAAAACCCTCGACCTGTACCCACACCGCAAAACGACCGATCCGATCCGGAGACCAGGTCACGTCAATCATCCGGTCCCGTTGATCGGCCAAGGTGGCCAAATTTGTGCAGTCGGATCGGTGCACCGAAACCCCGCGACCGACAGTGACGAACCCAACAATCTCGTCTCCGGGGACCGGCGCACAACACTGGGCCAACCTGACCAGAACATCATCCAAGCCCTCGACGATGATTCCCGGTCCGGTCAGACGGGCGGTTCGCTGGCGGGCAGGCGCGATGAGATCGTCCGACTCGGCGTCGAGCTCGGGTCGGATTTCGCGAGAGACCCTATGGCCGATATTCGTGGCGCTTGCCCCGCCCTCGCCAACCGCAACGTAGAGCGATTCAGTGCTGGAGTGGCCTAGCTCCTGCGCGACGGCTTCCAGCGCCTGATCCCGACGGCTGGCGTTGAGCCCAAGGCCTTCTTTTCGGAGCGCCTCGAAAACTGCCTCCTTGCCGTCGGCGATGGCCGCCTCTCTTCGTTCCTTCGAAAACCATTGCCGGATCTTCGCTTTGGCGCGTGAACTGCGAACGAATTTGAGCCAGTCACGGCTCGGACCTGCATCGGGGGCCTTAGACGTGAGGATTTCGACGAGATCCCCCGAGTTCAGCTGACTATCGAGCGCCACGAGACGACCGTTGACCTTCGCTCCCGTGCAGCGGTGACCGACCTCGGTATGGACGGAATAGGCAAAATCCACCGGGCTCGCACCGCGCGGCAATGAGTAGACCCGCCCCTTGGGCGACAGGACAAACACCTCGTCCTGATAGAGGTCGAGCTTAAGGTGGGTCAGGAACTCCTCGGGTTCACCGTATTCGTCTTGGAGTCGTCGGATATCAGCCATCCATGGCAGTGAATCTGCGTCAACCCGCTCCTTGTACCGCCAGTGCGCAGCGATTCCGAACTCGGCCCGCTCGTGCATCTCATGGGTGCGGATCTGAACTTCGAGCGGCTTGCGGTCTGGTCCGATCACGGTGGTGTGGATCGACTGATACAGGTTGAACTTGGGCATGGCGATGTAGTCCTTGAAGCGGCCCTGCACTGGAGGCCATAACGTGTGGATAAGCCCGAGGGCTCCGTAGCAAGCCTGTACGTCGGCGACGATAATCCGAATTCCGATCAGGTCGTGGATATCCTCGAACTGCTGACCAGACTCGACCATCTTTTTGTAGATCGAATAATGGTGTTTGGGGCGCCCGGATACGAGTGCCGGTATCCCGGCGTCGGTGAGCACGGCATCAACTTCCCCGATCGCCTTGTCGATGATGGCCTCACGCTGGGGCGACCGGTACGCAATCAGCTCCGAGATTTCTTCGTACCGCTTCGGATACAGGACCGCAAAGCAGCGGTTTTCCATTTCGTGCTTGATCTCCTGCACTCCGAGTCGATGCGCCAAGGGTGCGTAGATCTCGAGCGTTTCAACGACGACCCGTTGCTGCTGCTCCGGCGACAGAAACTCGATCGTACGGATGTTGTGAAGACGATCTGCCAATTTGATGAGCAGAACCCGTACGTCCTGCGCCATGGCAACGACCATCTTGCGGATCGTCGCCGCTTGGGCCTCCTCGCGACTGTCAAAATGAACCCGGTCGAGCTTGGTCACTCCGTCGATGAGCGCAGCTACGACCGAACCAAACTGCTTCGTGATGTCCTCAATGGTGGTACTCGTGTCCTCAACCGTGTCATGCAGAAGCGACGCAACCAACGTGTCCCGATCCATCCCGTAGCCAGCCAGAATCTCGGTAACGGCCACCGGATGAGTGATATAGGGAAGGCCGGACTTGCGGGTCTGCCCCGAATGTTGACGATCTGCGAGTTCGTAGGCCTCGACCAAGAGTGCCAGGTCGTCGTGATCCCAATGCCGGTCACCGACCACATGGTCCAGAACGGCGGGCACGGCACCCGACCCGCTAGGCATAAACAACCAGCGCCGTAAGCGGCGTGCCATTCAGTCGAGACGCACCGTCCAGGAATGCCAGTTCGACGTACACCGACAGGCCGACGACCGTCGCACCAAGCCCTTCAATGAGTTGGATGGCGGCCGCCGCAGTACCTCCTGTGGCAATCACGTCATCGACAATGAGTACTCGATCACCTGGACCCACTGCATCAGCGTGCAATTCGAGCACATCAGTACCGTATTCGAGGGAGTACGAAACCGAGTGGGTCTTGGCCGGCAATTTGCCCGGTTTCCGAACCGGCACGAAACCCAATCCGAGCCGATCTGCGACGGGCGTCGCCAGAATGAATCCGCGCGCTTCGATTCCTGCGACGTGTGTGAGACCCTGCCCCACATATGGGGCTGCCATGTCGGCGACAACGGACTGAAAAGCGGCGGCATCGGCCAGTACGGGCGTGATGTCCTTGAACACGATTCCCGGAGACGGGAAGTCGGGGATGTCGCGGATTAGGTCTATCGAAGGATGGGGCACGAAAGGAGTCTACTACCGCGACCCTCGGCCGCTCGGCGACACCGCCGACCCAGTACCCCGACCATCAACACACCTGGCGGGTTCAGAACGGCTGGCGAAGTCCCCAGCAGCGTCCTCTTCCTCGACAAACGGGCATAGTGCGCCTGAGCGTTATCGACGCTTCTTCTTCGGCGGGCGAGGTGCACCTGAACTGGAAATCGGGCGCCGTGAGTCGAACGAACCGCCCGCCACACTGCGCGGCGTCGGAGTGTCAGCCTCCGGAATGTCCTTCGCCTTCGGCGGCTTGGTCGACCCCTTGTCCTCGGGTTCCTTTGGTACGCGCATCCGCAGCGCAGCGACGAAGGGCGAGGCGATGAAGATTGACGAATAGGTGCCTGCGGCGATCCCAACGAACAATGCCAGGGCGAAGTCGGTGAGGGTCCCCGCCCCCAGCAGGAGCGACCCGACGATCAGCACGGATCCGACCGGAATGAGCGACGTCAACGAGGTGAAGATCGATCGCATAAGTACGAGGTTCATGGCGCGGTTTACGACGTCGCCGTACTCCATACGGGTTTCTTCGGTCTCGAT
>CBDTUI010000034.1:0-23829 GCA_965363765.1 uncultured Acidimicrobiia bacterium | reverse complement strand
CCCCATGGATGCGGAAAGTCCGAACTCGTAGAAGCAGCGGCCAAAGATGCCGGCTGTAGCGTCAAATCGATCGACCTCAACCTCATCTTCAAACCGGCCCGGCTGCTCGACTTACTGGAATCAGCAGTCAAAACGGCGCCTCCTTCCACCGTCATTTACGTTGACCGCTTCGAAGCGGTCGCCGGTGAAGAGGGGCTCACCCCATTCAAAACCCAAGTGGCCGCCATCATGCGATGGTTCCTTGATGCAGTTGCCGAACGCCCCACAATCGCCTGCGTCATTGGCATCACGTCTCATACGTCGGTGGAAGCACTTCAGTCGCCGCTGCTGCCACGCACCTTGCAAGTACCCCCACCAGACGCCCACCGACGAACCCTGCTCTTTGAGGCGGCCCTGGCGAAAGTCCCGACCGGCGAGATCGACTACGGGCAGCTCGCCGGGCGCAGCGCCGGCTTCTCCGGCGCCGATATCCTTGGAGCCATTCTGCAGGCTTCGACCGAAGTAGCCCGGCTCGGCGAACCTCTGACAACCGATCGAGTGGCCGCGGCCATCGATTCGACCACTCCGTCGCTCGGTTCGGTCGGCTCCGGCGAGATCCCCTCGTACGGCTTCGAACGGGTAGCCGGTCTCAAAGACGTCAAGCAGCGGCTTACCGAAGCGGTCATATGGCCGATGACGCAGCCCGAGCGATTCGAGAAGCTCGGGATTGACCCACCACGCGGGATTCTGCTTTACGGCCCGCCGGGAACGGGCAAGACGTTTGTCGTGAGAGCCCTCGCCCACGAGGCGGGAGCGGCCTTTTTCCCCATCAAGGGTGCCGAGCTGCTGGACAAGTTCGTCGGGGAGTCTGAGCGAGGCGTACGGGAAGTTTTTGCGAGGGCTCGTGCAGCGGCTCCCTCGTTGATGTTTTTCGACGAAATTGACGCCCTCGCCCCCGTTCGCGGGACGTCTTCATCCTCGGTAACCGATTCAGTCGTGGCTGCTCTGCTGACCGAACTCGACGGGTTCGGGGGACGCGGCGACGTGGTGGTCATTGGCGCAACAAATCGTAAAGACCTCATCGACCCTGCCCTGCTCCGCTCCGGTCGTTTTGAGGTCCACATCGAACTCGGTCTCCCAGAACTCGAAGCGCGTCGGGCGCTCCTTGGCATCGTCGATGTTCCGTTTAGCGAAGACGTCGACCTTGACCAGGTCGCAGCCGACACTGAAGGACTGTCGTTTGCGGACATGACTGGCATGCTCCGCGAGGCTGCGCTGAACACGCTGAGAAGCGACGATCATGCACTGACAGTCGGGCCCGAGCATATCCGTGAGGCGCTCAAACGGTTTGTCAACCGCTAACGGCGTCGATCGCATCCTGAAGCGAAAAGGCACCCTCGTATAGGGCCTTGCCGACCACGGCGGACTGAGCCCCAATCGCTTGAAGATCGGTCAGATCACCGAGCTTGCCAACGCCGCCGGATCCGATAATCCCAGCGTCTGGTGCTGCCAGCACGGCCGACCGGGTGAGGTCGAGGTCCGGGCCGGCCAACGTCCCATCTTGAGAAATGCCTGTCACGAGGATCCACCCCACCCCGGAATCGGCAACCGCCGAAATGACGTCGGTGAACGGACGGCCCTCGTCGAGCCATCCGGCTCCGGTTGCCAGTCCGGCCTTGACATCCACCGCTGCGACAACCCGTTCGGCCCCGAGCCGACTTACCAACTCGGCGAGAAGCTCTGGTTGCCACACTGCCGACGAGCCGAGCACAACCCGAGTGGCTCCTGCCGCGACCATCTGCACTGCCGCGTCCGCAGATCTGATCCCTCCGCCGATCTGAAACGGGACCCCGGCAGACGCGATCACTTCGACAAGCCCGGACGATGGCGATCCCTGGCGGGCGCCTTCGAGGTCGACGACGTGCACCATTCCCACCCCGGCCGCTCCCCAACTTCGGACCGCGTCGGCCGGAGATTCCAGGTATGTGGTCGACTGGCCATAATCGCCTCTTACTAACCGGACGACCTGGCCGTCTAGAACGTCGACTGCTGGGATGATCTGCATGGTTACCTCGACTTGCCAACTAGTTTTAGTGTTGTAGCATGTTACAACACTAAGGCGGGCACGAGCCGCACCATCGGAACGAAACGCGTATGACGAACGATGACTGGAAAACTGAGCAGGTACTCGCCCTCAGCGAGGCGATTGCCTCTCTCGGTAACACCGAAGAGGTAGCCGAACTGCTACGCGACCTCTGTACGCGACGCGAGATCACCGAAATGGCGAGCCGCTGGCAGATCGTGCGCCTACTCGACTCCGGACTCTCGTATCGAGAGATCGCTCAGCAGACAGGTGCTTCGACCGCCACAGTGACGCGGGTCAGTCAATGGCTCCATCATGGCACCGGTGGTTACCTGCTTGCACTCTCCCGCCAGAAGGAAGAATCATGACCCGCACCCTCCGACTCGCAATCCCGAACAAGGGCCGACTGCGCGAAACTACCGCCTCGCTTCTGTCCGATGCCGGGCTCGACTTCGAGAAGTCCGATCGAACGCTTTCGGTGAGCGTCCGGAATGTCGACCTTGATCTGCTGTTTGTGAGGACCGAGGACATCGCCGAACTCGTCTCAGACGGTACGGCGGACCTTGGCATCACCGGTCAGGACCTCCTGGCCGAAAACGGCATCGACTTGCCAGTGCTCGCCGAACTTGGTTTTGGCCACTGCCGACTCGTCGCAGCCGTTCCCAAAGCCTCCCCTGTTGAGAAGCTGGAGGATCTCGCCGGGAGCCGAATTGCGACTGCTCACCCCAATGCGACCAAACGTATCTTCGAGGACCGCGGAATCGCCGCAGACATCGTTACGCTCCGTGGATCCGTGGAGGTAGCGCCCAAGCTGGGCGTTGCTGACGCGATCGTCGATCTCGTCTCGACGGGTTCAACGATGCTGGTCAACGGCCTTCGCCAAATCGACACCATCCTCGTCTCCCAGGCGGTACTCGTCGGGTCGCATGAGTCACTAGTTGAGCGGGCAAACGAGACAGACGCGGTCGTTACCGCCCTCACAGCCGTCACCGAAGGCCGCCGCAAGCGGTATCTGCTGCTCAATGCCCCGGCCAGTTCAGTGGACAGCATCCAAACGATCATCCCCGGTATGGGTGCTCCCACCGTGGTTCCACTCGCCGACAACACCATGGTGGCCATTCACTCGGTGGTGGACGCCGGCTCGATCTGGAGTCTCCTTCCCGACCTCAAGGCAGCCGGAGCCCGTGACATCCTCGTTCTCCGTATCGAACAACTCATCGCATAAGGACCAACCATGACCCGTACTGCCAGCATCGAAAGAACCACCCTCGAGACGAAGGTGGCCCTTAGTCTCGACCTAGACGGAACCGGTACGACGAACGTGACCACCGGGGTCGGGTTTCTCGATCACCTGCTCACGTCGCTTGGCCACCACAGCCTCATCGACCTTTCAGTCTCTTGCGAAGGCGACCTACACATCGACGACCACCACTCGGTCGAAGACACGATGCTGGTGCTCGGAGAAGCTCTCGCATCTGCTCTTGGTGACCGTACCGGCATCTCCCGGTACGGCAACGCAACTGTGCCAATGGACGAAGCTTTGGGGGTGTGCGCCATCGACGTGGGCGGGCGACCCTATTCGGCAATCCAGGCGACGTTTGGTGGCCCGAACATCGGCAACTTCACGACCCAGAACTTCGAACATGGCCTGGAAGCCTTCGCCAGAACTGGTGGTTTCACATTGCATCTGACCGCCACGGGTCGCAACGACCACCACGTCGCCGAAGCAGGGATTAAATCCGTCGCTCGATCCCTGCGGATGGCCGTTGAGACCGACGACCGACGCCGGGGAATCGCCTCCACCAAAGGGACGATGTGACCACCATCGCCGTGATTGATCACGGTGCTGGCAATCTCGTATCGATCTCCCAAGGGCTCGAGCGGGTCGGGGCTAGCGTCATCGTCGCCACCGGACCGTCCGACCTCGCCAGGGCCGATGGACTCGTTTTGCCAGGCGTCGGAACTACGCGCGGGGTAATGGACGGTATAGATGCAGGCGGCTTTCGAACCTCGATAGATCGGTGGGACCGCCCTTTGCTGGGGATCTGCGTCGGCATGCAGGTGCTTTTCGACCGCTCCGAGGAGGACGACGCCAACTGTTTTGGCTTCATCCCCGGCACTGTCGGGCGGCTCGTAGACACGCCGAGACTCCCCCACATCGGCTGGAATGACGTTGCAACAGGCGACGACGGCCTCTTCGCCGACATCGAAGCCAACCCGACTTTCTACTTCGTCCACTCCTATGCTCCGAGTCCTGATCGGCCAGCCGACGTGATTGGCACTACTACCTATGGCGCACCGTTCGCAGCAGCCGTGCGGTCGGGCCAGCGGATCGGCACCCAGTTTCATCCTGAACGCTCTGGCGTAAACGGCCTGCAGCTCCTTGCCAACTTCGTGGCAATGACGGCATGACACTCCGTACCCGCATCATTCCATGCCTCGATGTCAAGGATGGTCGAGTCGTCAAGGGCGTCAACTTCGTGAACCTCACCGACGAGGGAGACCCGGTCGAATTAGCTACTCGCTACGCCGAAGAGGGAGCCGACGAGATCTGCTTCCTGGATATTTCCGCCTCCCCAGAGGGACGCGGGACCCTCCTTGACGTCGTCCGCAGAACGGCCAGCAACGTGTTTGTACCCCTAACCGTCGGCGGCGGAGTCAGAGCTCCCGAGGACATGCGGGCAGTCTTGCGAGCCGGCGCCGACAAGGTGGCCGTGAACACGGCGGCGGTCCACAACCCGGACTTACTCGATTCATGCGCGGCCTACTTCGGCAGGCAGTGCGTTGTCATCGCCATCGACACAAAGCAACGTGATGGCTGGTTTGAAGTCGTGGTAAACGGGGGACGTCAGCCCACTGGTCTCGACGCGATCGACTGGGCTCGACAGGCCACGAAACGCGGGGCGGGAGAAATCCTCCTCACGTCGATGGACGCCGACGGTACCAAGAACGGGTTCGACCTGGCAGTCACCAAAGCTGTAACGGCCGCCGTTGATGTGCCTGTCATCGCATCGGGCGGCGCGGGAACCATCGAGCATTGCATCGAAGTGATCACGAAGGCTGACGTCAGTGCAATTCTGGCCGCTTCCATTTTTCATCGGCGCGAAATCGCCATCACCGATCTCAAAAACTCACTGGAAGCTGCGGGCATCCCGGTTCGGAAGGTTGCCTGAATGGTCAGATTCAACACTGATGGTTTGATCCCGGCGGTCGTTCAAGATGCTGACTCCGGTCAAGTTCTCATGATGGCCTGGATGAATCAGGCGGCCATCGACGCGACCGCAAAAACTGGCTTGGTGACGTTCTGGTCCCGAAGTCGAAGCGAGCTATGGGAAAAGGGAGCCACCTCCGGCAACCGATTGTCCTTCGTCGAACTGTCACCTGACTGCGATGCTGACACGCTGCTCGTGCTCGCCCGGCCCACCGGCCCGGCCTGCCACAACGGAACCGTCTCGTGTTTCGACGTGGCCCCTCCCCCGGCTTTCGCCGAGTTTGGTCGACTCTGGGCGACGATTCAGGAGCGAGCAGTCACCCGGCCGGAGGGGTCGTACACAGCAGCACTGCTCGACGATCCGACCCTGGCCGCCCGAAAGGTCCTGGAAGAAGCCGGCGAGGTGGCGTTCGCCGCCAAAGACTTGGAAGCCGGCACCGGTAGCCAGGAACGCCTCATCGAAGAACTCGCCGACCTCACCTACCACCTACTTGCCCTGGCAGCCTCCCACCGCATTGACGTCGCTCAAATCGGCGTCGAGCTGGCCAGACGGGCTTAGGCAAGCAATCCTGGCAATACCCGGAGTAGCTCAGGCGGACCCTGCACGAGCATCGTGGTGATGACGGTTTCGGACCAGCGGCTCAACTCTTCGCGTATCTTTTCCGGTGGTCCAACCAGAGCGACGTCCTCAACCATCGCCAACGGAATCGAGGCAATCGCTTCGGCCTTCTTCCCGGCGAGGTAGAGGTCTTGAATCCGATGGGCTTCAGCCTCGTAACCCATCCGAGCCACCACGTCGAAATGGAAGTTGGCTCCCTTGGCACCCATTCCGCCAACGTACAGCGCCAGCATCGGCCTGATCACGTCGGCGGCTTGTTCGGGATCGGGGTTGATGATCACCGGGACAGGGCAAGCAACCTCGAAATCATCGAAGGTTCGGCGGGCTCCCTCCCTGGCGAACCCCTCAGCGAGCGCATCCCGGTAGAAGCTATCGGAACGCGGCGAAAACCAAAACGGCAGCCAACCATCGGCGATTTCGGCTGCCAATGCCACGTTTTTGGGACCTTCGGCAGCGAGGTAGATGGGGAGATCGGTGCGCCGGGGATGGATCGTCGCCTTGAGCGGTTTACCAAGGCCCGCTCCCCCGTCGAAGGGAAGCTGATAGTGATCGCCGTCGAATTCGACCGGGTCCTCCCGGGCGATGACGCGCCGTACGATCTCGACATACTCGCGAGTTCGCGCCAGCGGCTTCGGGTATGGCTGGCCGTACCAGCCCTCGACGACCTGGGGACCTGACACACCCAACCCGAGCACAAACCTCCCCTGCGAGAGATGATCCATGGTCATCGCCGCCATGGCAGTGGCGGTTGGAGTGCGCGCCGCCATTTGCATGATGGCGGTCCCCAACCTGAGCGTTGAGGTATTCGCTCCCCACCACGCCAGTGGGCTCAGGGCATCCGAACCGTACGCTTCAGCAGTCCAAACACTCTCGTAGCCAAGATCTTCCGCTTCGGAAATCAGTTCGGCCATTCCGGCGGGAGGCTGAGCACTCCAGTACCCGGTCATCAGGCCCAATTTCATCCGTTACCGCCTCACTCAGCTTCTACATTGCCACCCCATCATCTAACGAGGGTCGAGATTGGAGATTAGCTCGGGCGGGTACGCGACCGCCGATGGACAGCAGATTCACCTGGAATTCGGGATGCAAAAACTCGGCGCCGGGACATTGTCAAGTAGCCGACCATTTCAGCAGCCAGGGGAAGAATTGACGGCAACCCGTCGTTGACGCGTACAGGAGGGACCCCAAATGACCGAAACGAACTACGACGTCCTGATAGTTGGTGCCGGCCCGGCCGGTGAGAACGCCGCCGACGTTGCCCGCAAGCTAGGAAAGACGGTCGCGGTCATCGAACGCGAACTCGTTGGTGGCGAATGCTCCTATTGGGCCTGCATGCCCTCGAAAGCGCTGTTGCGGCCAGGTGAAGCCCTACGTATGGTCCAGAGAGTCCCGGGAGCGCGGGAGGCGGTTACCGGGTCCCTCGATGTCGCCGCCGCCTTGCGACGCCGCGATGCATTCACATCCGGTTTTGATGACAGCGGCCAGGTCGAGTGGCTCGATTCGGTGGACGTTGACCTCATCCGGGGTCACGGCCGGCTCACCGGTGAGCGAAGAGTTGAAGTCGAGACGAGCGACGGCGATCGCGTACTGTACGAAGCCACCGATGCGGTGATCATCGCCACCGGCACGGGTGCCGCGGTCCCGCCGATCGAGGGTTTGGCCGATATCCGCATCTGGGACAATCGACAAGCCACCACCAGCACCGAGGTCCCCCGCCGCCTACTCATCCTTGGCGGGGGCGTCGTTGGAGTTGAAATGGCACAAGCGTGGCGCGATCTCGGGTCCGAAGAAGTCACCATCGTCGAGATGATGCCCCACCTCCTGCCTCGCGAAGAACCGTTCGCTGGCACAGAATTGGCGGAAGCCTTCGAAGAGATGGGAATTGTAGTTCTGGTCGATTCAAAGATGGTCAAAGTCAGCCGCGCCGGAGACCAAGCGCCAGTATTCGGCTACCTCGAGGATGGCACGACGATCGAAGCAGACGAGATCCTGGTCGCAGTTGGACGACGCCCCCATACCCGGGACATTGGACTGGACACCGTCGGCCTCAAGCCGGGTGCCTACATCGACGTCGACCAGCATATGCGGGCTACCGCCGTGACAGAGGGGTGGTTGTACGCCATAGGAGATGTGAACGGTCGAGCCCTCCTCACGCACACCGGCAAGTATCAGGCACGGATCGCCGGCGCCCATATCGCGGGTCATAACTCGTTCGCTTGGTCTGACGAAAGTGCTATCCCCCGGGTGATTTTCACCGACCCACACATCGCAGCCGTCGGATACACCGAAAGCCAGGCAATTGAGAAGGGTCTCACTACTCACACGGTCGAATATGGCACCGGCTGGCTAGCCGGGTCGGCAACGCTTGGCCAGGGGATCACGGGTACAAGCCAACTGGTCATCGACGGCGACCGTCAGGTCATCGTCGGCGCCACATTCGTTGGGCCCGGAGTGGGCGAACTACTCCACGCAGCCACGATCGCGATCGTGGGAGAAGTGCCGCTCAGCACCCTCTGGCACGCTACTCCAGCCTTTCCGACTATCAGTGAAATCTGGTTGCGCTTCCTCGAGGCCTATCGGGACAAGTACGACGTGCTTTTCCTCTAACTCTCGGGGTGACCCCAAACCGGGGCCAACCGGATCCGCCTCGATGCGGCACAGTTGATGCGACACAGTTGACGGTCGGTCGCTGACTACTCTGCGTTCGGTCTGATGCCGATCGCCACTATGCCCGTGCAGGGCCTCACCAACGAGCAAGTAGCCGAGCGCATGGCCGCCGGTCGCCGAAACGTCCGCCCGTCAGGTCCGGATCGAACGACCGCTGACATCGTGAAGGCGAATGTCCTCACCCGGTTCAATCTCGTCATCGCCGTCCTCGTAGTCGTTATCGTGTTCGTCGCTCCTATCCAGGACGCTTTGTTCGGGCTTGTCATGATTATCAACTCGGTCATCGGCATCGTGCAGGAGCTTCGCGCCAAAGTGACATTGGACCGGTTACGGCTGATTGAGGCACCCCACGCTCTGGTTATTCGCGAGGGAGCCGAAGTGGCGGTGGCAGTCGACGATGTCGTGGTCGACGACCTACTGGCTGTGCGTTCCGGGGACCAAATCATCGTCGACGGCCCCATCGTCTCCAGCCACGGCCTTGAGATTGACGAAAGTCTGCTCACCGGCGAAGCCGACCCCATCCCCAAAGAGCCCGGAGACCGGGCCCGATCCGGCAGTTTTGTCGTCGCCGGCTCGGGTCAAATGATCGCTGAACAGGTGGGAACTGATGCATTCGCCGCCAAACTCGCCATCGAGGCTCGCAAGTTCACGCTGGTCAATTCCGAGATTCGCTCCGGGATAGACCTAGTCCTGACGATTATCGGCTGGATGCTCATTCCAATCGGAACCATCCTCGTGATCGGGCAGCTAACCCAGGGTTTCGCTCAGGCTGCGACGGGAGCCGTAGCAGGCATGGTTGCCATGATTCCTCAGGGGCTCGTGTTGCTCACCTCAGTCGCGTTCGCGGTGGCAGTGGTGCGCCTAGGCCGCCAGCGGGTCCTGGTCCAGGAACTTCCGGCAGTCGAGACCCTCGCCAGGGTCGACGTCGTGTGTTTCGACAAAACTGGAACATTGACCGAGGGCACGCTCCGACTCATCGCAACACAGCTGATCAGGGGTGACAAAGACACCGTGCGCCGGGCGCTCGGTGCAGTCTCTCGGGTCGAGCACGAACCGAACGCCACTGCCCGCTTACTAGCCGACGCAGCCTCTGATCCGGGATGGCGACTATTTCGATCGGTGCCGTTTTCTTCTGCGCGCAAATGGTCAGGCGCAACCTTCTATCAGCATGGGACCTGGATTCTCGGTGCACCTGACATAATCGCCCCGAACGACACCAACCTGGCTAAAACGGTGGCCAAACATGCCAACGCCGGTCGAAGAGTGGTCGCCCTCGCCTACTCCGACGAAGCATTAAGCACCAATGACCTCCCGGCCGGCCTGGCTCCCTGGGCACTGGTCATCGTCGGCGACACTGTGCGGCCCGACGCCGAGAAGGCACTGGCCTACTTTGCCGAGCAAGGCGTCGCAGTCAAGATCATCTCTGGCGACGACCCGCGCACCGTCGCCAGCATCGCCCGAGCTGCAGGTGTTACCGGGGCAGAACGAGTAGTCGACGGAACCCGACTTCCGACCGACCCGCTCCGACTTCAAGCCATCGCCAAACGGGGTGTCGTATTCGGTCGAATAACCCCCCATCAAAAGAAGGACCTGATCCAGGCTTTGCAAGCTGGCGGGCACACGGTGGCCATGACGGGCGATGGGGTGAACGATGTTCTGGCCCTGAAAGAGGCCGACATCGGAGTGGCGATGGGGGGCGGCAGCGCCGCCTCACGGGCAGTTTCCCAGCTCGTCTTGCTCGACGGCACGTTCGACGCCCTCCCCCACGTCGTGGCGGAAGGCCGGCGGGTCATCGGCAATATCGAACGAGTCTCAAACCTGTTCTTGACGAAGACTGTCTACGCAATGGCTCTAGCGGTTTCAACGTCGCTCGCCCAGGTGGCGTTCCCCTTCCTCCCCCGACAGCTCAGTCTCGTGGGTGCCCTCACCATCGGCATACCAGGGTTCTTTTTGGCTCTCCAACCTTCGTCGACTCCAGTCCGTCCGGGGTTTCTTCTTCGGGCCTTTCGTTTCGCCATCCCGACCGGACTGATCGCCGCTGCCGCCACCTACGCTGCATATGGCCTGGCCCGCAACCAAGGCGTCGGATTGGCCGAGGCGCGTACCACCGCGACCCTCGTTTTGGTCGCTGTGAGCCTCTTCGCCCTCCTGGTGGTCAGTCGGCCTCTCACTACCGCCCGCCAGGTGCTCGTAATCGCCATGACAGCTGTGTTTGTGCTTACGGTGACTCTTGAGTCGGCTCGGGTTTTCTACGAACTACCACTCCCGTCGGCCATCGTCATTTGGGCCTCTATCGGAATCGCAGCCGCCACCGGGACGATCATGTACGCCGCCTGGCAGCTGTCAGGTTGGATTCTCCAGGGCGGGGTCCATTCCTTCGTGACGGCCATCGTCGGGGCGTTCAAGGGTCAGCCAATCACCAATGACGAATAGACGGTTGGCGGTTTGGCTAGTCCTGATCTGGATCGTCACCGGATGTGTAGCCGAGCCGCTAGACCAATCACCATTGAACACATACCCTGCCTCGGATACGACGCGTCAATCTCCGCCGACCAGCACCGCACTGCCTCCGCCCTCATCTCTGGACGTCCCGGTCCCGGTTATCAGCCTTGCCAGGGATCAGCCTCTGGCGGGTCGATTCCGTTACAACGTTTACGGTCCTGACAATGCGAACGGGTTGCCGGTCATTGTGTTCGTGCACGGACTCGACGGAATGCAGGAGATAACGTCCTTGGCGCGGACGCTTGCCGAAAGCAACATTCTTATCGTCCCGCAGTACGAGAGTCCGGCGAGAGGAGGTCGTTTCCCCGATCCGCTGTCGGTGACGACCTGTGCTCTGGGCCTGGCCGCCGATGCAGAAGTCTATGGAGGCGACCCGAACGACGTCACCGTCCTTGGATACGGATTCGGGGCGCTGGCCGCTTTCATCGTCGCCTCAGCCGACGACCTGTACCTCCCGCCGGGGTGCGAATTCACTGAGCCCTCCTCGCCACGCCGCCTGATCGCGATCGGTGGGAGTTGGAGTCCCGACCGACTCGCCGACGATGCATTTGATGCCATGACCACCTTCATGGGTGGGACACCGACCGGAGCACCGGCGACCTGGGCGCTGCTGGACCCCCGGCAATACGACCAGGCAATCGACATGGACATCGTCCTGCTGCGGGGCGCCCACGACCCCGACTCAGACGTGACAGACACGTTTGCTGGCAACCTGCTTAACGCCGGATGGACGGTGGTCGTCGGAATCATTCCTGCCCAGACCAGCCACAGTGCCCTAAGCGACCCGGGCCCGTTTATCCGGAGCTACATCGACAACTAATCAAGGCGATCGTTTTTCCCGATCACGACTATGCCGTTGTCTGATACCGTAAAGCGCTCTCGGTCAGCGGCGAGATCGACCCCGATCTCCATGCCGGCAGGAACCTGCACGTTTTTGTCGATGATGGCGTTCTTGACGATGGCCTTCCGGCCAATAACAACATTCTCCAAGAGAATTGAACCCTCGATCTCGGCGAATGAGTTGACTCGCACTAGCGGCGAGAGGATCGATCGCACCACGCGCCCCCCAGACACCACCGCCCCCGAAGACACCATCGAATTGATGGCCTCGCCGCGCCGGTCGTCATCATTGTGAATGAACTTGGCGGGCGGTTGGGTGGGGTGCCAGGTGCGGATGGGCCAGTCCTCGTTGTAGAGGTCAAAGATCGGATCAAGCGATATCAGATCCATCGACGCTTCGTAGTAAGAGTCGATCGTTCCCACGTCACGCCAATATCCGACCTCGCGGGGAGTCTGGCCTGGCACGATGTTGTCGGCGTAATCGTATACGTCGGCGATCCCCTGATCGACGAGCGTCGGGATGATGTTGCCTCCTAAGTCATGGCGCGAATCCTCAAGCTCAGCATCGGCGCGAATCACCGCTTCCAGGACATCCGCTTTGAAGATGTAACTGCCCATTGACGCGAACGCTTTGGTGGGATCGTCGGGCAAGGGTGGGGGGATCGCTGGCTTTTCAACAAAGGCTCTTATGTGCCCTGAGCTGTCAGCGTCGATCACGCCGAACTCGGTCGCGTCGGCCACCGGGACCTGAATCCCGGCCACGGTGACTCCGGCTCCAGATGCGATGTGGGCGTCCAACATCTGGCGCGGATCCATCCGGTAAATGTGGTCAGCGCCGAAGACAATCACATGGTCCGGGCGTTCATCATCGAGGATATTCAAGTTCTGAAAAATGGCGTCAGCCGAGCCCGAATACCACTGTGGCCCGCGGCGCATCTGGGCAGGCACCGCGGTCACGTAGTTGCCGAGGATTGGAGACAACCGCCAGGTCTGGCTGAGATGTTTGTCGAGGCTATGGCTCTTGTACTGCGTAAGCACCGCGATGTGGTGGAACTGGGCATTGGTCAGGTTCGACAAGACGAAATCGATCAGTCGATAATGCCCACCAAAAGGCACAGCTGGCTTAGCGCGGGACCTGGTCAGGGGGTGGAGGCGCTTACCTGCTCCCCCGGCAAGGACCATCGTCATGATTCTTGGGCTCATTCTGTGACGCTAGTCGGACCACACAGCACCTGTCAGAATGATCCGTATGAGAAGGTCAGTTCTTTTGTCAGTGTTGTTGGTTTTCGCCGCATGCTCCCCGAGCCTGCCCCCGGCTGCCGCGGATCCGCTCCCCATTGTGTCGGCTGCCGAGTTCCGTCAGCGCCTCGATACGTCAACTCAGCCGAGCGTGGTTAACGTCTGGGCGTCCTGGTGTCTGCCATGCCGGGCTGAGGCTCCGCTGCTGCGCGAAGCGGCCGATCACTTCGGAGGAGAGGTCACCTTCATCGGGGTCGATGTCCAGGACCGCCCCGACGAGGCAGCTGCCTTCATCGCTGAGTTTGGGCTCGACAAGTTTGAGCACGTAGCCGATCCGAATCGGGCAATTCCGGCTGCCTTAGGAGGAATCGGCGTGCCCATCACATATTTCGTCGCCCCAGGCGGCGAGATCATGGCCACGCATATCGGCATCATTGACGAACGAACCCTCGTCTCGTCGATCGAGCAATTGCTGGCACAGCACTAATGGAGTTCACGCTTCTGTGGGCCGCCTTGGCCGGCGTAGGAGCCATGTGGCTGGCGGACCGCTACCTCAATGCTACCGATCGGCGCTTTGACGACCTGCTGAGTGCCGCCCTCGTCGGTCTCTTGGTGGGACGCCTGGCGGCCATGATCGGCGGAGGATCGTATCCCTGGGAACATCCCGGTCTGATTCCGCTGGTTCGGGCCGGAGTTCATCCCGGCTGGGCTTCGCTCGCGGCATTCGGTTGGTTGGGTTTCCGATTTCGTTCTGAGCCTCTCATCCTCGCGTCGATGTCTGTGCCAGCCTTGATCGGCCTCGGTGGATGGGAAGCCGGCTGCCTGTTTCGTTCGGCCTGTGGAGGCACCATCGTCGGGTCGTCCCCATTTCCAATCGGCGTCGTTACTGGTCTGGCTTTTATCGGCGCCGGGTTCATCATTCATCGAGTGCCCGCGGCGCATAGACCGGGTGGCGCCTTGCTGGGGGCAAGTCTCATTCGGGCGGCCACCGAGCCGTTTCGGAGCGCCCTCGATCACTCCATCGTGTGGTGGTACCTGGCAGGCGCCGTGATTGGCCTGCTCATCACGATAAGAAGTCATCCTCCAAGAATCGGCACAGAGTAGAGTTGTTGGAGCGACGCGAAAGAAGGCTAGATGCCAGCCAGCGAAGTCTACGAACTGATCGACGCCATCACGCCGTCGATCAAATCACTCATGGACGACCACACCCAACGCCGCGAGCACTGGTACGCCCACGAACTCGTTCCGTGGGAGCTAGGTCGCAGCTTCAAAGACGAACCGTGGGATGAATCTCAGTGCACCATCTCTCCCGAAGCACGCACGTCGCTTGTTTTGAATCTGCTCACCGAGGACAACCTCCCGTACTATCACAGCGAGATTGAACTTCACTCAAAGGACCACGAGTTGCTGGCCGAGTGGAATCGCCAATGGACGGCCGAGGAGGGTCAACATGCGATTGCCCTGCGTTCCTACCTCTTGACGTCGCGCAACTGCGACCCTCGTGAACTCGAAGACGACCGGTTAGCAACGATGACCACTGGCTACGCGACCGGTCTTCCGAACCCGATCGCTCTCTTTGCGTACACGTCAGCCCAGGAACTGGCCACCCGCGTGTCGCATCGAAACGCTGGCCGTATCACAGATGATCCGGTCGCCTACGAGATCATGTCGCGTATCGCCGTCGACGAAAACCACCACTTCATGTTCTACCGCGGGGCGGTCACGGCCATGTTGGATGAGAACCCATCCCTCGTACTCCCCGAGATTTATCGGGTTCTCTCAAACTTCGAAATGCCAGGGGTCGGCATGCCGAAATACATGCGCCGCGCTATCCAGATGGCCAAAGCCGGTGTCTACAACATGCGAATCCATCATGACCGGGTCCTGGTGCCGCTCATCCGCGACTGGAAGATCGACTCGTTGGAAGGGCTTTCCACCAAGGCCCAGGAGTTTCAGGAGAAGATTATGGGCGTCCCGGCGCTCGCGAATCTCCAGGCTGAAAGCTTCGAAAAGCGTTACGGCGTAGCGACCACCTAGCTTCGGCGGACGTCCACCCGCCGGTTAGTCGGCAATTCGAACCGAACAACCCCGCCTGGACCGGCCCCTATCCCAATCGTGCCGTGATGGGCTTCAATCACCGATTTGGCAATAGCCAATCCCAAACCTGAACCAGACGCGCTGCGAGACGGGTCGGCAGTTGTGAAGCGGTCAAAAGCCACCAGTTCGAAGTCGGGATCGAAGCCCGGCCCATGATCGGAGACTTCGACGACTCCACCGAGACCTCCGGCCGATACCCGAACCTGGACGGCCGAGCCAGCCGGAGCGTACCGAATGGCGTTGTCCACAAGGTTTCGTATGAGTCGGCCGACCGCGCTCGGGTCAGCGTCAACCATCACCGAATCTACCGCGTCTACGCGGAGATCGACCTTGGACGCTTGAGCCACCGTCACCAGGCTATCAACGGTCTCGTCGGCGAGTTCGGCGAGATCGATCGAAATCGGGGCGATGCCTCCTGCTTCCACCCTTCCAAGAATGGAAAGATCATCAACAAGACGTTCGAGGGTCCGGACATTGCCGGCCAGGCGTTGCAGCATGATCGTTTCATCGGAAACCAACCCATCCTGCATGGCCTCAATCCCGGCTCTGAGCCCGGAAAGAGGGGTACGCAGGTCGTGGCCGACCGCCGCCAGGAAGTCGCGGCGACCCTGTTCGTCACGCTCGCGCTGACGCTTAGCTGTGTCGAGTTGGGCGACCATTTCGTCGACTGCCCGTGCCGTGGTCCCCACCTCGTCTGGGCGCACTACGTCGGTCCTCACAGATGTGTCGCCGGCGGCGACCAGTTCGGCCGTCCTGGCGATTTGCGCAAGATCCTCGGTAACAGAACCGGCAACGTTAAGAGCCAGGGTCAATCCCAGGGCAACCCCGAGTCCCAGTTCAACAAACATGAGTCGAAGGTCGTGAGCGGTGAGAAACATCGGCGAAGCCATGACGGCACCGAGGGCCGCCACCAGCACCGCCGAAACAGCCACGATCTGGATGGTCAAGGTGATCGATGTGACGCGGTTGGCGAACCGCCGCAGGGTCCATCCCACCAGCACCGTCACGGCCGTTACGGCTCCGAAGATCCCGTAGAGCGCCAGCCGCTCTGGGGCGGTCGGTTGCATGGCCGCTTCGCTTAACGCCACCCAAACGGTGGCAATAGCAACGGCGATGATTACGAGTCGAGTCATCCTTCGAACCGGTATCCAACCCCACGAACCGTGATCAGACGTTCAGGGCGTTCGGGATCCTTCTCGATCTTGTGCCGGATTCGGCGAACGTGGACGGTCACCGTCGACGTGTCTTGCCATTCAGCTGACGAATGCCACACATGATCAAGGAGTTGCGAGCGGGAGAAAACCTGACGCGGTGACGACGCCAGAAACAGCAGGAGGTCGTATTCTCGGGCGGTGAGGGTTGCGAGGACGCCATTGACGGTCACTTCCCGGCTGGTCGTGTCGATCGTTAGCGCTCCGAACTCAAGCACGGCGAGACCTGGCTCGGGTTCAACAGTGGCCCGTCGCAGGACAGAGCGGACCCGCGCCACGAGTTCGCGAGGCGAGAACGGCTTCGAAACATAATCGTCTGCCCCCAGTTCGAGACCGATGATGCGGTCAGCTTCTTCAGTGCGCGCCGTGAGCACGATGACCGGCACATTCGAGTTGGTCCTCAACTCTTTCAGGATATTCAGACCTCCGACTCCCGGCAGCATGAGATCGAGGATCAACAGATCAGGGAGCCCGCGACGGAGCATCTCGACGGCTTGGGTACCCGTAGAAGCGGTTTCGACGCGGAAGCCGTCACGCTCCAAATAGGTCGTCATCACTTCTCGGATCGTCGGCTCATCGTCGACGACCATCACCCGCGGCTGGCTGTTCATACCTGCATCGTACGGCAGTAGGAGGTACCCGCAACCCGTGTTCCTCGGTTGTTCACCAATCCGTCACCGCTCGTTCCTTCACAGGTCGCACAGTGGAACCGAACGCTTCTCACAAGGAGGACATACTTATGAAGCGAATTCTAATCCTGGCCGTGGCAGTTCTGATGGCAGTCACTACCGCCGCTCCGGCCTTTGCTGCCAAACCAGACGCAGGGCCGATCACGCCGGACTTCATCTACGCCGACGGCGAACTCTATGGAACCATCCTGAAAGGTTCGCTTCCGTACAACGGCAAGAACAAGTCGTTCGATCAGTTGTTCCTGGTCCCCGGTCAGCAACCGGTTGCTGAAGCGGCACCTGGCAAGGGCTACAACGGAGGCCGCTGGCTTCCCACTCCGGTGACAAAGACAGCCACCTTCCCGGACGAACACATGATTACGTCAGCTGCCGAACTGGCCGAGGCCGAGATGTACGGATGGGTCACCATCGGTGCGCCGATGACGGACGCGGCGTTCCTTTGCCCGCTTATTCCTAACCACTGACAACCCCTCATCCACGAACGAGTGCTGGTCCGGCCACCCGCCGGACCAGTACTCGTTTTGAGGTTTCTACACTCCTCGTGTGTCACACATCAAGATTCATGAGGCATCGGTGCGGTTCGGCATGGTTCCGATCCTGTCGGACGTCTCCGTTTCGTTGGCGCCTGGAGAGGTTGCCTGGCTACGGGGCCCAAACGGAGCAGGCAAATCAACGCTGCTCCGACTAATGGCCGGCCTTATCCGTCCCTCTACCGGAGAGGTCGCCATGTTCGGCGAACCGCCGACGCCAGCGACCAGGCGAAGAGTTGGACTCGTCGCCCACCATCCGGCGCTCTACGACGACCTGACCCTTCAGGAAAACCTCGAACTCATCGCAAGCTTGCTCGGGGCGGGGACAACCACCGTCGAGGACGCCCTGGAAGCCGTCGGCCTGGCGGGAGCACGCCACCGCAAGGCGAGAGAATCGTCAGAAGGGATGCGGCGACGAGCCGACCTGGCCCGCCTCGTGTTGGCCGAACACGACGTTCTCCTGTTGGACGAGGCCCATTCGGGACTCGATCAGCAGGCGGGTGGATTGGTCGAAGCGCTCGTCGAACAAACGATCGGCCGGGGAGGGGCGTGCATGATCGTATCGCACGCCACGGACATCACGTTCGCTTCGCGAGTCATCGAACTGACCGAAGGGCGCATAGTTTGAGCTTCGGTCGCCAGGCCCGCATCATCGCCCGTCGCGACCTTCGCATCGAAGGGCGTTCAGGCGAAGCGTCGCTGATCACGATTCCGTTCGGACTCGTGGCGCTGTTCTTGATCCCCCTGGCCCTGCCCCTCGATACGCAGCTATTGGCGAGGATCGGACCGGGTATGTTCTGGGTCGTTACGCTGCTCTTCGGCATGTTTATCACCTTTCGCCAGTCGGCAGCCGAAACCCCGGCCCAGCACGAACAACTGCGAATGCTCGGAGTCGACCCGGTTGCCCGATACGTCGGCCGGGTTGGAGCCAGCACCGTGTTGTTGCTGGTCTTCGAACTGGTTTTGGCACCCGCCACCGTCGTCCTGTTCGCACCCGAGCCGGTTCCGGGATGGATCGGAGTAGTCCCCCTGGCATTTCTCGTCGCGATCGGTATGGCGCTCATCGGCACCCTGGTAGGCGACTTGACCGCATCGTTGCGGAGTAGATCAACACTGGCCCCGCTGCTGGTCGCACCCCTGTCCGTACCGCTCCTCGTGCCTGCAGCTCAAGGTCTGGAATCGATTCGAACGAACAACGGTATCCTGGTGCCTGCACTGTTTATGGTCGCAGTCGTACTGGCGCTGGCCGTGATCGGTGTGATGAGCGCCCAACCACTTGAGGAGACGACCGGATGAAGCTCCGCTATGCCCTCCTTGGCCTGGCGACAATCGGGATTGCGTACGGCTTCAGCTGGGCGATTCGGATGCCAAGCGACGCCGTCCAAGGCGAAAGCGCCCGCATCATCAGCGTCCACGTACCAGCCTCTTGGCTGGCGTTTCTTGCCTTCGGACTGACTGCTGTATTCGGCATCGCCTGGCTTATTACCAAACTGTCGAAGCTTGACCATCTGGCAGCTGCGTCGGCCGAAGTTGGGGTCCTGTTCACTGGTTTGGCCCTGATCACGGGCATGATCTGGGGCAAAGCCACCTGGGGAATCGCCTGGGACTGGGGCGACGCCCGCCTGGCAAGCACGGCGATGATGTTCTTCGTCTACCTCGGCTACCTGGCCCTGCGCCGGGCAACACCGGATCCGACCACCCGGGCTCGGCGGGCGGCCATTCTTGGCGCGGTAGGAGCGCTGCAGGTTCCGCTCGTCTATTTCTCGGTCAACATCTGGCGAACTTTGCATCAGACGCAGTCCGTTCGACCTGACGGAGCGAGCATGCCGACCGAGACGCTTATCTCCATGTTGGTTAACGTGGCGGCGTTCACGCTTCTCTACCTTGCGCTGCTGGTGTGGAGATCTGCCCAGCTCGGCATTGAAGAAGCTCACCTGGCACAGACAGCTCAAGCATCCAACGCCGGCGCGGCCGTGGTTCCGCCGAAACTGCAGCCCGGATCATGACAGACCCAGCTGTCCTCGCTTCGTTCATCGTCACCTATCTCGCCGTTGCTGGATATGTGGTCACCCTGGTTTGGCGTGACCGCAAGCAACGTGATCAGCTCTGATGCGTAACAAACTCTTCGTGTTCCCTGCGGTAGCCGTAATCGGCGTGATCGCCGCATTCCTCATCGGCGGAGGGCTCACGTCAAACACCGTCTACTACTTGTTCCCTGATGAAGCGCTGGCCCAGCAGAGCAGCTTCCAAGACGGCCGGATGTTCCGACTTGGCGGCCGAGTCGTGGCAGGTTCAGTTGAGTCGGCCGGTGACACCACATTCGAGGTCTCCGACGGTGGAGCAAGCATCACCGTGGTCACCAATCGCACTCCCCCACAGCTTTTCGGCGACGACGTCCCCGTCCTGTTAGAGGGATCCTGGGAGGGAGACACGTTCCGAGCGACCCAGATCATCATTCGCCATGACGAGCAGTACATCGCCCCTGAAGGGTACGAGGAGAGCCCGTGACCGCCCTGCTCGGCGACATCGGCCTCTTCACCGCCCTCGGCGGGGCGATCATGCTGGTCGCAGCTGGCTTCGTCCTAGCCGGCGGCACGGTGGCGACGACCTGGTACCGCCTGGGTATCCGTCTCCTGGTTGGGGGATCGGCGTTGTCGATGCTGGCTCTCGAAGTTGGACTCCTGTCGGATGATTTCTCGATTACCTATATCGCCAACAACTCCGCCACCACCACTCCCACCGTCTTCAAAATAGCTTCGGCCTGGGCGGCACTAGAAGGCAGCATCGTGCTGTGGGGCCTCGTGCTAGCGGTCTTCACCTGGCTGGTGTTTCGTCAGGTAGGCGGACCGTCGGATCGGCTAGGCGCCGGTGCACTGACGGTGCTCGGGATAGTTGGCGTGTTCTTCTTTGGACTCATGGTCACGGTCGCCAACCCCTTCACGATCTGCACGGAGGCCTTCGGTAATGGCTGTGCAGCGAGCTCTCCCTGGCCGTGGGCGACCCCGGCCGCGATAGCTGAGGGACGGGGACCGAATCCATTACTCCAGAACCACATTCTGATGGCTGTTCATCCACCCATTCTCTATACGGGCTACGTGGGCATGACGGTGCCGTTCGCCTTCGCGATTTCGGCGTTGGCCCAGCGACTACCGGGCATCGAATGGGCCAAACGCACCAAACAGTGGACCCTCATCAGCTGGTCGGCGCTGACCGCAGGTATTCTGTTGGGCGGCTGGTGGTCATACGAGGTTCTTGGTTGGGGAGGCTATTGGGCGTGGGATCCGGTCGAGAACGCCTCCTTCATGCCGTGGCTCATGGCCACGGCCTTTATCCACTCGTCATTCGTCCAGATTCGGCGGGGCATGCTCCAATCGTGGAACTTCGTACTGGTCATATCGACGTTTTCGTTGACGATCCTCGGGACGTTCTTAACAAGATCGGGTTCCATCACGTCGGTGCATTCATTCACCCAGTCAGCGATCGGTCCAGCCCTGCTGGCATTTCTGGCCATAGTCGTCATTGGTTCGTTCGCGCTATTTGCAACCAGGGCCGAGCTGGTTGCCAGCTCTCCTCGTTTGGAGACGTTTTCAAGCCGCGAGGGTGCCTTCCTGGCCAACAACCTGCTGCTGACTGTCTTCGGGTTCGTTGTTCTCATCGGAACCATCTTCCCCATCTTCGTGGACGCATTCGCCAACGAAACTGTGGCGATCAGTGCACCCTTCTTCGACCGGTTCGCTGTACCTTTGTCGCTCGCCCTCATCCTTGCCATGGGCATCGGCCCGATCATGCCGTATCGGGTTGCCGGGTTTCCGCTGGTGTGGGAGCGGATTCGGACCCCGATTCAGGTCGGATTGGCGGGTGGCGCCCTCGCCGTTTTGCTCGGTGTCCGGGCTGCCTGGCCCATTCTGACCTTTACTCTCGCCGGATTCGTCGCCTCCGTCATCGTGCGCCACTTGTACACCCAGACCCAACGGCTCCGATCCAAGGGGGAGCTAACCCGTCGGGCAGCAATGATCAAAGTCATCAGTGGCGACCCTGGCTTCTGGGGCGGCCAACTCTCCCACTTCGGCGTCCTCATCATCGCGGTCGGCATCGCCGGATCCAGCGGGCTCGGCACCGCCGACACAACGACGATCCCTATCGGCGAATCAGCTTCATTTGCCGGATACTCCCTTGAGTATCGGGCTCCGTTCGCCAGGTCAGAGCCGAACCGTGAGGTTATCGGTGCGCGACTGTTCGTCAGCCAGGACGGCCAGACCATAGGTGCCGTCGAACCGCGTTTGAACCGGTTCGCCGGGGTCGCACAGTTCATACCTACTCCGGGAGTTATGTCGCTCCTGTCTGGCGACCTGTACGTTTCAGCCGTAGATATCCAGGCGGACACCGTGACCGTTGACGTCTGGTGGTTTCCGTTGCAGTGGATGGTGTGGCTGGGCGGACTCGTAATCGCCGTTGGCGGAATCTGGTCGGCAACAATGCGGCGCACTTCGCTCCGAACGGAGCGCCGGGCCGGGGTGCCCGCCAGCGCCGATGCGTAGTCGATCGCTGTTGTGGATAGCAATCACGATCTCCCTCGCCACTGTCGTTGCCTGGGGGATCGTTGGCGAAACCCCGACCGACGCCGAGCGGCTGACCCGTTTGAGCTCCCAGGTCGCCTGTCCAGTCTGTGAAAACTCAGTGGCCGACTCTCAGGCGGCTTACGCACGCAACATTCGCGCTTACATCGCCACCGAAATCGACCAGGGGAAGACGGATGGCCAGATCCTCGACGGTTTGGCGGGAAGCTTCGGCGAGGAAATACTCCTCGATCCGTCTGCAACAGGATTTGGACTCTGGCTATGGATGGCCCCGGCTGCCGTTATTGTCCTAGGAGTGTGGGCCATGGGGTCGCTTCGACGATCGCCGGAGGACGATTCGCCATGAACCCTTCCGAGCTGGAAAGCCAGGCCCGCAGGGATCTGGACGAAGTCGCCGAGCAACTCGCAACCGGTGACCTCGATGGGGCGACCGCCGGGCGGCTGACGGCCACCTACGAGGCTGAGATCGTCCGGCTCAGCGGACTCGATGATGGACCGCCTCGCGACGATCCCCGGCGCAGCCGGGCGCGTCTGTTGATAGGTGCGGTAGTTCTGTTGATCGCTTTTGGCGGCATCACTTGGGCGGCCAGTGGAGCTCTTGTGGACCGAGAGCCGGATGCGTTTTCGGGGCCGGAGCGCCAGGTCGACCTCGAATCAATCAGCAACGAACAAATGATCGATGTCATTAATGCCAATGCGGGTATTCCCGAAGTCAACCGGATGCGACTGGCACTGGCCGAACGGTATTTCGAGACCGGTGAGTACTCGGACGCCCTCACCTGGCTTCGGACCGTCCTTGATGCCAGTCCAACGCCAACCGAAGAGTCAGAAGCTCTCGCTCGAATCGGCTGGATGATTCTCGACTCGGGAGATCCGGACACGGCGTTGCAATTCGTCGAGATGGCACTGGAGGCCAACCCCGCCAACCTCGAGGCGACCTATTTTCGGGGCCTGGTGAATGCGCGACTCGGCCGCATTCAACAAGCCTTGGCCGATCTGCGAGCTGTCGCGGCGAGCTCGGATGTTCCCGACGATGTTCGCACCCTCGTCACCGAAGCCATCACGGCCCTCGAAGACGAATCATGAAAGCCTCCCGTCTGGCGTGGGTAGCAGTGTTGGTCCTCTTCGCCGGCGTCGTTGTCCTGGCCGTAAACCTGGCCGATACCGAACCCCGCCAGTCAACATCACCACTCATCAACCAGACTGCTCCCTCTTTTGACCTCCCCAGCCTCGATGGGTCCGGCGATGTCGGTCTTGACGACTTTTCGGGGAAGATTGTGCTGGTCAACTTCTTTGCGTCGTGGTGCCTGGAGTGCCGTCTTGAGCACGCCGACCTGACCGCAGCCGCCAATGCGTTGGCCCCCGATGTTCAGCTGGTCGGGATCACCTATCTCGACACGCCTGAAGACGCCAACGCCTTCCTCGACGACCTCGGACGCGCTACGACCGGGAAGTACCTGTTTGATGAGCCCGGTTTCGCATCGATCGAATATGGGCTTTTCGGGGTACCCGAGACGTTCTTCATTGATGAAACCGGCACGATCGTCGCCAAGATCACTGGCCCTGCCAACCTGGGATTGATCCT
>CBDTUI010000033.1:0-24374 GCA_965363765.1 uncultured Acidimicrobiia bacterium | reverse complement strand
CGGGCGGCCGAGTATGTCATCGTCGGATCAAGCCAGGCCTCGTAGAACTCGTTACCAAGGTTGTAGTGATCGACCATCGTTGACACCGCGACCTGGCCGTTCCGACTCGGAAGCATGGCGCCCACCTTTCGACCGAGCGCATAGAGGCGGGGGTGCTGCTCGGCCCAGCGCTTCTGATTGAGAGCGGCGAAGATTAGGAAGTCGGTGAGGTCTTCTGGTTCGAAGTTGCCAGCCATGTAGGACTCGATCAGCGCGTTCGATCCACCGCGCAGTACCCGGCCGAGTGACCCGGATTGGAGTATCCGAAGGGCGGTATCCGGTCCTGGTTCGGTCCCGCGTAGCGCCGTTGTCGACCCGTCCGGGAAGGTGACCGCTAGGGATCCTGAACGAACACCGTATCGAAGCACCCGAAGGGCTATCCGGTCACTCATCGGGTAGCCGCCGGCATAGACACGCCGTGCTCGGGTGTCGTCGGACGCGATCGGTAGCTGGCCTTCTTGCGCCAAAGGTGGAGCGCTTGCCAGTGAATTCCGACCATGACGCGGAAGGTCAGGAGCGGGTGCGAGACGAGCAGGCGTAGGAGAGAGCCTGTCGAAAACGGCACTCGGACAGCTGACATGGTGGCACTGAACAAGTGGCCGCCGGCATCGGACTCCCGAACGGTGACCTGCATCTTTTCGTCAGGCGCTTCTAGCGCAAAACGGTACCGGGCTTCCATGTCAATAAACGGAGATACAAAAAATTCTTTGTCCCATTCGTGAATGACCTTGGGCTGGTATTGAACCGGTAGAAAGTAGCTGTGGTACTCGCCGAAGGTGTTGCGTACCTCGTAGAGGATCGCCGCGAGTGAGCCGTCGTGAGCATCGCAATACCAGATGCTGAGGGGGTTGAACGCATAGCCAAGGAGTCGGGGCATGGTGAGGAGTCGCACCCGCCCGATTTCGATTCCGGCCTGCCTGCCTAGCTGGTCGATCCACGGTCGCAGTGGGGAACCGTCGCGTGGCCCATGATCTTGCTGACGAAACGAGTAGACATTTCGCCGGTCAACGGAAAAGATTGGACTCGCCTGGTCGGCACCGTCGAGGTCGTCGAGGTCGAGCAACATCCAATACACGCGATACGAAAAGGTGTGCTGTCGGGGTCGGACCCGCCGATGGCTCACTTTTCCCACGTAGAGATCGTTCATACTGTGGCGGCCTCGAGCAACATGGCTTCGGCTGCCGCGTAGCCGGACATCAACCCGTCTTCATGGAAGCCGTAGCGGGTGTAGGCGCCGCAGTAGTAGGAACGATTGGTTCCCTGCAGGCCGGGGAGTTCTGCCTGAGCCATGATTGCTGCCCGGTCGAACATGGGGTGATCGTAGTCCCATGATCCGAGCTGACCTTGTGGCTCCTCGGCCGGATTGAGCGTCACCATAATCGGGGTGTCAGTTGGCAGGTTCTGCAGCTGATTCATCCAATACGTGACACAGGCCAGCTTATCGGTCCGATCTGCCTGAACATTCCAGCTCGCCCAAGCACGACGTTGGCTTGGCATGAATCGTTGGTCAGTGTGGAGGATTGCCCGGTTGCGTGAGTACTGAAAATTGCTCAGAATGTTGCGTTCTTGATCGGTTGCCTCAGACCCGAGCAGCGCCAGAGTCGTGTCGGCATGAGTTGCGAAGATCACTTGATCGAACTCTTCGGCCCCGGAGCCGCTGTGGATTTCAACCCCGTTTGTGTTCCTACGAACCTCAATCACCGGTTCGTCCAGACGGATCCGGTCGGCGAACGGAGCACTTAGTTTGTTCACGTACTGGCGACTGCCTCCCGTAACCGTCCGCCACTGGGGACGGTTTTTGAGTCGGACGAGGCCGTGATTGCGAAAGAACCTGGCCAGAGTGGCCGCGGGATAGTCGGCCATGTCGGCTGCTGGAGTCGACCAGATCGCCGAACCCATGGGAAGTAAGTACCGCTCCTTGAAGACCGATGAGTACCCGTCGACGAGATCGCCGAGGCGGAGTGTCGCATCGTCGACGTCCACCGTCTGGATGTATCGATTGAAGCGGAGGATGTCTTTGATCATGAGCCAGTGACTGGGCCGCAGTAGGGCGGAGCGGTTGGCGGCGATGCCTTTGAGGCTGCCTTCGTATTCTGGCGACGAACCGGCAATTGCGAACGACATGTTGCTTGGTTCGGTTTCGACTCCGAGTTCAAGAAAGAGCCGAGTCAGGAGTGGATAGGTGTCCTCGTTGTAGACGATGAAACCGGTGTCTACTGCGACCGAAGTACCAGACACATTGACATCGACCGTGTGACTATGTCCGCCAATCCAGTCCGATGATTCATACAACGTGAGGTCCGCCTCATGTTGGAGACGGTGGGCAGCCCCTAAGCCTGATATTCCAGTTCCGATGATCGCGACACGCATTTAATGTATTCGTTGCCGACGCCGGTTTGGATCATATGCCCGGTAGACCACTAGAACCTGATGAGTGAAGATCCCCAGGTGTAGCCGGCCCCGAACGCGGACAAAGCAATCAGTTGGCCCCGTTGTAGTGCGTTCTCCTGGACGGCTGTGTCAATGCCGAGCGGGATGGTGGCGGCGGTCGTGTTGGCGAAGCGCTGAATTGTGTTGAATACTTTTTGCTCATCGATCTCGAGGCGGCGGGCTACCGCCTCGTTGATTCTGAGGTTGGCCTGATGGAAAAAGAACCAGTCGACTTCATCAAGTTTGGCACCGTTGGCCTCGAGCGCTTCGTAGACGGACTCTGGCATCCGCTTTACGGCGTTCATGAAAATCCGCCGGCCATCCATAGTCGGGAAATGGCGGCCGGCCCCGATGTCTTCGACAGTGATGCGGTGACCAGCCCGAGCCTGGCCTGGCGCCTCGGCCCAGAGTGCCTTGGCTCCCGTCCCGTCAGAATGGATGTGGGTTGAATAGATCTGAGATTGCTCGGCGGATGGATCATCGATGGCCTGCAAGACCATCGCACCTGCTCCGTCGCCAAAAAGGATCGAAATGTCGCGACCCTTCGGGGAGATGTCCAGACCCTTGGAGTGGATCTCGGCTCCCACGACGAGAACCGTGGCGGCATGGCCCGCTCGGATGTACAGGTCGGCCATGGACAGGGCATACAGAAAGCCAGAACACTGCTGCCTGACGTCAATGGCGGGAATACCGGGAATGTCCAGTTTTGCCTGCAGGAAGCTGGCCGTCCCTGGAAAATCGTGATCAGGGCTGATGGTGGCCAGCAGGATCATGTCAAGGTCGTCGGCCCGTACGCCGGCGTCGGCCATAGCCCGGGTCGAAGCCTCATAGGCGAGGTCGGAGGTAGTGGTCGCTCCGGTCACCCAGCGCCGTTCGGCGATGCCCGATCGGTCCTCAATCCACTGAGGAGTCGTATCGAGAAGTTTGGCCAACTCCGCGTTGGGGATGACCCGGTCTGGCGTGTACGAACCGGTCCCGGTAATTCGTGATCGCATGTCTCGGATCATAGAGAACCGCACTGGTTACGGTGAACCGGCGGCCTCGGCCCAAGCGGGCTCGTCGATCGACCAGGTGACGGCCACGCCCCACCGCTCGGCGTAGGCGACTTCATGGGCTGGTGCACGTTTGGCGATCCCCCAGCGTCCGATCGGATACCCGCACGAAACGGAAGCGGCCAGTTCCCAGCCTTTGTCAGGCGGAACGCCAAGGATCTCAAATGTCTCGGACTTCTTGAACATGCCGAGAATGGTCGTGAGACAGGTCCCGATCTCAAGTCCCCGAGCCGCCAACATGAGATTCCAAACCGCCGGGTAGATCGAGGCGCCCGTCGGGTCGTTGCGGTGAATCGCCATGACCCACAGCGGAACGGTTTCGAAGTTTTCTGCCAACCATTGTGAGGACGACATGACTCGCAGGCTGGCTTCGTCGCCGCGTTCGCGAGCCGAAGTCCATGCGTCCTTGTAGATGGTTTCCTGGAGGATGTCGAAGGCCTGGCGGTACAGATAGCCGAGCCGGGCTCGGATCGCCGGATCAGTAACGGTCAAGAATCGCCAGTTCTGGTTATTCCCCCCCGAAGGCGCACGGACGGCCGCGTCGATCAGTTTCGCAACCTGGTCGCCGGGGATGGGCTCCTCGGAAACTCGCCGCATCGCTCGGGTCGTGTAGAGGGCTTCCAACAGATCCATGAGTACTCCATAGTCGTTAGTCGTCTGGAAACAGACGCGGTTTGAAGAGCCGATCGTATTCGCGCAACGCGAACCGATCGGTCATGCCCGAGACATAATCGATCGCCTTGATAAGGGCGGTTGCGTCGTCAACCTGATACGTCTCGGGGATTTCGTCGGGGTGGTGACCGTAGTAGTCGACGAGTTCGGATATCACTCGAATCGCCCGCTCGCGCTGGCCATGCGTGTCGTGGCTCAGGTAGACGCGTTCGAACATGAAGTCTCGGAGTTCGTGCATGGCTTCAAGGACTTGAGCGTGCATCGTGACTTCGCCAGCTGCAATCGATCCGTCCACGACTGCCGTGATCATCGTGCTGATCCAGGCTGAGCCGGGTTCATCGCCGAAAACCTGGACGGCGTTGGTCGGAAGATCGTCGAAGCGGATGACGCCTTCCCGGAGGGCGTCCTGGACGTCATGGGTTAGATACGCGATCCGATCGGCGAAGCGGCAGAGGTAACCCTCAGGGGTAGCCGGCGGGGGGTCGATCTTCCAGGAGTGGGAGCGGATGCCGTCGAGCACCTCCCAGGTCAGGTTGAGCGGTTCGAGCACCGTCATGATCCGAACTGATTGCGCCGAGTGGAGCCACTCACCGTCGACATAGGGAGTCAGAGCGTCTTCGCCGGTGTGCCCGAATGGCGAATGGCCGACATCGTGACCGAGGCAGATCGCTTCGGTGAGGTCCTCGTTGAGGCCGAGTGCTGCCGCCATGGAACGTCCGGCTTGGGTGACCTGCAGCGTATGAGTGAGTCGGGTGACGAAATGATCGCCCTGCGGATTCATGAACACCTGGGTCTTGTGTTTCAGTCGCCGAAAAGCTTTGGAGTGCAGGATCCGATCGCGGTCGCGCTGAAATGCTGTGCGAAAAATGTCGGGCGGCTCATCGACCGCTCGACCCTTCGTCTCGGCGCTCAATGTCGCCGCACCCGCCAGGGTGTCGCGTTCTCTTCGCTCCCGGTCCTCCCTGGTGAGGCGGAGAAAGGTGTCCGCCATCACACCACTCGTTCGCGAATCCGCGAGCTCAAATAGTCCATCGAGGCCACCACGATTGCGATGGCGAGCATGTTCACCGACGCCGCTGAATACTCAAGCAGTCGGATGTTCTGCTGCAACACAAAGCCGATGCCGCCACCGCCGGCGAAGCCGATGATGGTCGACATCCGCACGTTGATGTCCCAGCGGTACAACGTGAAAGCGATATAGGGGGGGACGATTTGCGGGGCGACTGCGTATACGACGGTCTGCAAGCGGGTTGCGCCGGTTGCTTTGACCGCTTCGATGGGGCCCTCCGCGATGCTTTCGACCTGTTCGGAGTAGAGCTTGGCGAGTGCAGCCACTGTGTGAATCGCCAACGCGAGAGCCCCGGCGAACGGCCCGATACCCACCCAGACCACAAACACAATGACCATGACAAGTGGTTCAATCGACCGGAGGGTGTTGAAGATCGTTCTGGCCAGGTAATAGGTTACGAGTCCGATCTGAACGGAGGATCGGCTCCGATTGCGCAGGGCGAGGATGAGGCCAATGAGCGCTCCCGCAACTGCTGGCCAACCGTAGATGGCCATGGGATCGATAACCCTATAGAGCCAGCCAATTCCTGCCCCGACCAGGGCTCCGATTACCGCTCCAGCCAGTGCAGCAAGTGGATAGGTGGCGGCTTGCATGGTGCTTTCAGAAACCCTGCCGCGAATGAACGTTGCGAGACGGCCGGCGAGGGCAGCGAACACTCCCGCTCCGAGTAGCGCTGAAAGCATGGTCGTAATGGCTGTGGCGATTTCACCGCTCTTTTCGAGGAAGCCCCCCAAGAACCCGAAACTGCCGAGTGAATTGTCAAGCCAACCGCCGACCTGAATCAGTAGCTCAGAAACAAGCAGGATCCCCAATATGCCAGCGACCGCCGCAACCAGGGCCATGGCGCCGCGCTGTCCCCGCTCGGTCGGCGTAGGTGGCTCATCGTCGACGGGAGGAAAGGCGAATCGGATCGCAGCCAGAGCGATGGCCGGGACCAGAATTAGGCCAATTGCCAGTAGAACGCCGCTGTCCGTCAGTTGGTCGGCGAGGCGCTGGGCGGTCCTCGACAGAAGGACGCCAACCACTACGCCGAGCGGAATCGCGAGGAGTTGCAATGACAGCTTGGTGACGGTCGTCGTGATATCTCTCATGAGGTTACGGGCGGCAAAGAAACTCAAAGGCACGGCGAGTGCCGTCCCCAGCGTGGTAGCCAGTAACGCCAGGAATACGGTCTCGATGATCTTGTCCCAGGTGTCGTGTGCCGCCCGGCTGACCCGAGGCGACATGCGTACTTCTCCTCTTTCCGAGGTCACTTCAACTGGCGAGAAGATCGTTCCGATTCGTTCGTTGGTGACGACGCGGATGGACTGGGCTTCGACGTCGGGCCGTTCCCTTGTGTCGACCTCGACCTGAAAATCTCCGTCGACATCGGCGAAGAATTGACCGATTTCCAGTTCGAGCTCACCATCGGAGGGAACCTGGTTAATCGACCCGCGCGAGTTGGGAGCGAAACCGATGCCGGTGACAAGCATGGTGTCGCCGGGTTCGGCGCAGGCCGGTTCGATGACGAGGCGGCGGCCTTCGGTGACTTCCGGGGCCGAGTACCCGCCGGCCGGACACGGCAAGAAGATAGCAAATTCGGTGTTCGTGGGTATCCGGTCGTAGGTGAGAAGTTCGGGGCGAGCGATGTCTCGAAGGACGCGGACCAGCTGGCCTCGTCGGGTCTCCGAGCTGATCTCTTCGAGATTAACTTTGGTGACCTGGAACCCGTAGGCGTAGGTGACGACGGCGGCGATGATCCCCAGGCCGAGGATGATCGATTGACGACGGGTACGGCGTTTAGGGGTGCGGGCATCTCCAGCCCGGGCGGCTGGAGTTTCGGTTGATGCCGGCGTCTCATCCGACACGTTCGGCCTCTTTTCCGTAGATCTCTTTGAACTTGGCGTCGTCGATGGCAGCCGGGGGACCCTCAAAAACGAGTTTGCCATCGTTCAGGGCGATGGCCCGGTCGGCATAACGGTGGACCAGGTCGAGGAAGTGGAGACTGCAGAGAACCATCACGTCGTCCTCCTTGTTGATCTTTTCGAGGTACTGCATGATCGAATGGGCCAGCACCGGGTCGAGGGAGGCGACCGGCTCATCGGCAAGGAGCATGCCAGGTTCCTGCATCATGGCCCGGGCGACACCGACTCGTTGTTGTTGCCCGCCGCTCAGATTGTCGGCTCGAATATATGCTTTTTCGGCCAGACCTACTCGCTCGAGTTGGGCGATCGCCTGATCGCGATACTGCTGGGGGAACCGGTTGATGACGCTCAACATCGGGTTGACATAGCCGAGTGAACCGGCCAACACGTTGGTGATGACCTTGGATCGCTCGACGAGATTGAAGTGTTGAAAGACCATGCCGATGTTGCGGCGAATTCTGCGGAGCTCGTCGGGGCCGGCCGCGGTTACGTCTATTCCATCCCAGAGGATTTTGCCTTCGGTCGGCTCGATGAGCCGGTTGATACACCGGAGAAGCGTCGACTTGCCGGAGCCCGACAGTCCGATCACGGCGAGGAATTGTCCTGCCGGGACTTCGAAGCTCACGTCTTCAAGTGCCACTGTGCCGTTGCTGTAGACCTTGGTGAGGTGTTCTACTTTGAGCATCGTCCTGCCTTATGAATGTACAACCGGGTGAGCAAAAAGACTGGGGGCGGGACAAGTCCCGCCCCCAGTCAGCTAGGTAGTGATTAGCCGCTACTGGTCGGCGAGCAACTCTTCGATCTTGCGAAGGCCGTCGTACTCGGAGTCGAGTGCTGGCTCGATGCCAGTCCAACCGTAGAAGTCCTGGTTACCGATCGAATCGTTCCAGGCATCGGTGCCGGCGAAAGCGACCAGGGCCGCTTCGATCTGAGCCCGAACGTCAGCCGGGAATTCGGGACCAAACGACAGTGTGTCGTTGGGGATACCCGGGGAGATGGTCAGGATCTTCACCTTCTGCATGATGTCAGGTGCGTCGGTCCGCGCCGAAGCCCGGGCGTCGAGAATGCGATATTCACCGTCGGTACCGCAGACCAGCTTTGAACCGTCTTCGTTGGGGCCGCAGGTCTCGATGATGTCATCAGCGAGGTCCGGAGACATCGTCTCATCCCAGTTGCCATCTGGCAGCAATGGTGGGCTGAAGAACGTGGTGGCGAAATCAACTTCGCCGTTGTACACGGCCAGGGCAGCCTGGGTGTGCCCACCGGATTCGATCTGCTCGCCGGGAGTCACGCCTGCTTCGAAGAACATGAGACTCGGAACTCGGAACCCGGAGGTCGATCCAGCATCTGGGTAGGCCCAGCTCTTGCCTTCTAGATCTTCGAGCGAAGCAATGTCACTGTCACGTGGCACCAGGATCTGGGCCCAATAGACAGGCCACCCAAAGCGGACGGCCTTGAACGAAACGTCGACTCCACACAGGGCCGATGCTTCCACGTAGGCGGCGCCAGGAATGAAACCCATCGTGTTCTCGGGCGACGCACACATCTCTTCGATGGTGGCCGAATAGTCGGTCGGAACCACGACCTCATAGGTCAAACCGGTGGCCTCATTGAGGGCCTCGGCCATTAGTTCGCCACCAGTGACGATGATTGCCGCTTCAGCGGAAGGCACAAAGAGAACCTTGATCGGATTCTCTGGTGTTCCAACAGTGGCCATCGCCTCTGTGGTGGTGGTGGCCATCACTTCCGTTGTGGCGGGTGTCTCGGCCGCGGTAGTAGTCGTTTCAGCAGCGACCGTTGAGTCGCTGGACACGTCCCCTCCACAGGCTGCAAGCACAAGCGCCAACACGACGCTTAGGGCTGCCCAGGTACGAAGTTTCATTTGCATTCCCTTGTTTGGGTTACATGACAACACCGAGGCAGGTTGCGCCTCGATGCCTAAGGGAGGCTAGCCAGGCTCGTCAAAGGTTTCCAGACCGCGAAAAGACTCACGGCCCGTGGTTGTCGACGAAGGTCTGGAAGTCCTCCCAGTTCGCCACATCGTAGGTTCCCGGTACCGGATGATTCCAGGGCCGAATGTACCGAACCATTGCACGTTCTGGCCGGTGTAGATGGATGTCGTAGATATTGTGAGGGGCGTCATCGAGGTATACGTCGCAGTCGACCTGCCATTTCTCGTCGAGAATGTGCACTTCGCGCGTCGGCAGCTTGTGTTCGGCAATCCACTCGTACGTGTCGTGGGTCGCCCAGTAGGGCTTCGAGGTGAGGATGACGACTGTATGGCCTGCTTTGGCGAGGTCCCACAGCGTGTCAACGGCACCTTCGTATGTATCGAGGTGGCGGAACAGCGAGGCACCCTTGAGGTATCTGGCCCAATCCCAGAACTCGCGCATCGACCCGAAGTGCGTGGCGGCCGGGATACCGTCCCAGCTGTCGATGATGTCGGCGGGGAGATTGGTCCCGAACTCTTCGTTGTAGAGGGCGATCCATCCGCCATTGAAGTTGGCGACCACTCCATCCAAATCAATCCCAAGGCGCATAAGGCTGGCGAGGATAGATGGTCGGCCGGGATAATCGGGATCGGCGCCAACAACCGAACCGGGGCGGTGCTGTTCGAACTAGTTGATTCGTACCCAGTCAAGCACTTCAGGCATCCGGCGCTTCAGCAGGAAACCGGCCAATTTCAGCCCGATGAAGTAGATGATCGCGCCGTACAGCATCGACACGCCCGCCACCTGCCACAACGAAAAGCGGGTGGCACCAAAGGCCTCGACCAGTGTGAAACCCACCGCCGGTGGCACCATTAACAAACCGATCAAAAAGAACGAGACGAGCTGAGAAGCGATCGCCAGACAGCCATGTTCGGACGCCTGGGAAAATACGTCGGTTCCCATGTCGGGGAGCCGCAGTGGGGTGAGCACCGATGCCAGATTGCCCACTGCCAATTGACAGGCCACCGCCGTGAGCAGGATGGCCGGCATATATACAACCCGCGACCATCCACCGGTGATCATGGCCAGCGTCAGCGTCAGGATGGCCGTTTCGATGGTGAGGGCAATCGTTGTTGCGATGTTTTTGCCGACGAGCAGCTGACGGGGCGTGATCGGAAGTGCGAACAGGTACGATGCCGCCCGGCGCTCCCATCCGAACTGGTTGAGTGCCACCGGCAGTCCGACAAAAAGAACCGCGCTCGGCGCGGCCAGCACGAGCCACGGTGTCGCCTCGAGGCGATCGAGCCTGGTCTGACCCAAAAGCAGCGTGGCACCGAGAATACCGATGAAGATGACGCCGCCCGTCCACACCATTCTCATCCGCGGGTCACGCAGATACATGCGGAGTTCCTTGCGGACCACGACCGCCGTCGGACCCCACCCGGCTAGCTCGGTGAACGGCTTCATCCGGGCTGCAGACTTGGTCGAGGTCGCTTCCGGATGCGTGATCAGCCGGGTCAGCATTCGGTTCCACAGATAAGCGAGACCGACCAGGCTGGCGGCCGACCAGCCGAGCAGCCCGATCGTCAGCAGCCATTCTCCGCGTGCGGCGGTGGTGATGGCAGTCTGGGCAGCTCCTGGTGGCAGCAGCCACGCCCAGCCACTCGCCGGGTTGGCCGTCAGGGCTCCCTCGAGTCCCAGTGATCCGAC
Source organism: uncultured Acidimicrobiia bacterium (assembly GCA_965363765.1). Lineage (GTDB taxonomy): Bacteria > Actinomycetota > Acidimicrobiia > Spongiisociales > JAENVV01 > JAENVV01. The sequence continues at coordinate 13,567 of CBDTUI010000033.1, read as the reverse complement.
GGCGTCGGCTACTACCGCCTGAGCGGCGTAGAGCCCCAGACCGAGACCGACCACAAAGAGCATGGTGAGGTCGCGGCCACGGCGACTCTTGATGATCATCGAGAACGCGGTGGTGAACGCTTGACCGCCAACGACGTACGACCCGACGATGAGCACTACCGCCACCGTCGTGACCGGTGTCACCGCCCAGCCGACCCACAGGATGAAGTTCACGAAGATAACGAGGAGCGGCACGATGATGGGTGGGGTAAGCATCGCCGCCCCGGTAAGCCCGGTCATCATTCCCCACCGAGTCATGGGAAGGGTGGCAAATTTGGCCGGGTCGAGTGTCTCGTCAATCGGGAAGATGAGTACCGGCAAGGTGGCCCATCCGACCCACCCGATCACTGAAAGCCAGATACCGAATTCGGCTGCAGCTGCCGGACTAAGCGACTGGCTCGTGTCGTAGTAGTACTGCGCGCCAAGGGCAGCGATCACCGTCAACCCGACGGCGATCACGGGTAACCCCCAGCGCCTTTGCCGATCTGTCCGAAGGCCGTTGGCGAGGAGGCGCCACTTCAACCAGACGAGTTGGCGAGCCATTCAAGACCTTGGGTAGTGTCCGAAGCGCCGACGGCCGCCAGGAAAGCGTCCTCGACATTGGTCGCCCCGTAGTGGGTGAGTAGCTCTTCGGGGCTCGCTTCGATAATCAGTTCGCCGCCGACCATGATCCCGATGCGCGTACACAGACGCTCGACGAGTTCCATCACATGTGACGAAAAAATGATGGTCGCACCGCTCTCGGTATATCGCTGGAGCAGCAAGCGGATCAAGCGGGCGCTGATGGCGTCAACCCCCTCGAATGGCTCGTCGAGGAACAGAACAGGAGGGGCGTGTATAACCGCCGCGGCCAACGCGACCTTCTTGCGCATCCCGCGCGAGTAGTCCCCGATGACGGTTCGCGAGGCGTCATCAAGATCAAGGAGAGCCAACAGTTCTTCACGGCGTGAGGCCGCCTGCTGCTTGGGCAGCCCGTGTATGGCTGCTGTGAAGTCGAGAAGTTCTGCTCCGGTGAGTCGCTCGTAGAGGTTGAACTCCTCTGGAAGTACCCCGATCTTCCTTTTGGCTTCGGTCGGGTTCTGCCAGGTGTTGAACTCGCCGATCCCAGCGGTTCCCGAGTCGGGCCGGAGCAAGCCAACGATCATCTTGATCGTTGTGGTCTTCCCGGCGCCATTGGGTCCAAGCAGTCCATAGAACTCACCCGGCATCACGGCCAGGTCGACACCGTTCACGGCCACTTTTTTCCCAAAACGTCGGGTTAACCCGCGCGCCCATACCGCTGGCTGTCCGCTACTCATGGCGACAGTCTTGCATCGTTCTGGGAAAGTGCGAGGTCGACTTCGCACACGCAAACATTGCCAGGGCGTTCGACTCATGGGGATCTCGTCGGGCTACCATCGTTGCCAGTGGAGTATCAAGCGCTTTATCGTAAATATCGACCGCAGCTCTTTGACGAGGTCGTCGGCCAGACGCACGTGACCAATACCCTGGTGCGGGAAATCTCGGAAGGTAAGGTCGCTCACGCCTACTTGTTTGCGGGGCCACGCGGCACCGGTAAGACCACGTCGGCTCGGCTACTGGCTAAAGCCCTCAATTGTCAAAACCCTCCCGGTGGTGGTGAGCCGTGTAACGCATGCGATTCCTGTGTGGCCATCGTTAGCGGTTCCTCTTTCGACGTGACCGAACTTGATGCTGCATCGCACAATTCGGTCGACGACATCCGCGATATCAAGGTCAGCGTCACAACTGTCGCATCGGTCGGCGGAGCCAAACGAGTCTTCATCCTTGATGAAGCGCACATGTTGTCTAAAGCCGCATCGAACGCACTGTTGAAAACACTCGAGGAACCGCCTGAACATGTGCATTTTGTGCTCGCTACTACCGAGCCATACAAACTGCTCGATACGATTCGGTCGCGGTCCCAGCGTTTCGACTTTCACCCGGTTTCGGTCGAAGACCTGGTCGGCCACCTCGCCTTCGTCGCAGAACAAGAGTCGTACGAGGTTGCCGAGGGAGCCCTTCAGCTGGTCGCAAGGCATGCGGAAGGGTCGGTTCGTGATTCGCTAAGCCTGCTTGAACAAGTAGCCGCACTCGGGAACGGTCTGGTTGACCCGACTGCCATCAATCGGGCTCTCGGCTTGGCTGACCGAGATGTTTTCGCCCGTCTGGCGAATGCCGTCGCCGACAATGATGCCAAAGCGGCGCTCGAACTGACCGCCGCCCTTGCCGCCGACGGCGTGGATTTGCGACGGTTCATATCAGAGGCGATCGGCTTTTTCAGGGGTGTGTTTCTCGCTCACTACGCCCCGAACCTTGACGAGGTGGCTGATGAACCTGCCGAAATTCTCGACGATTGGCGATCCGTGGCTGGAAGTCTTCCGGTCGCCGATGTGATTCGTGCGATGGACGTGTTGTCGGATGGTTTACTGCGGCTGCGCGAAGGTCGCGAAGAACGCTTGATGACCGAGATCACGCTCCTCAAGTTGACCCGCCCTGAGGTCGCCGTTGACGTCCCGGCGCTTCACGCCCGCATCGATACGCTGGAAAGGCGGGTGTCAGCGATCGCTCGGATGACTCCCGCAGGCACAACCGACACGGCCAGTCAATCGCCAGTCGCCGAAGAGGCGGCTCGGCCGACCAAAGCCGCCCCCGCACCAGATACAAAAGCGCAAATGGTGGCACCAAAAAGTCGGGTGCCCGAGGTCGAGCCGGCTCCGGTCGACCCTCCGTCCGTGAATGACCAGTCAGTGGCCGGCCCGATCGACCTCGAGGCTTTTAAGGGAATCTGGCCCGCCTTGTCAGCCAGGGTGAAAGATGAGCTGGGCAATCGACGCCACGCATTGTTTCGAGAAGCTCGACCGGGCGCTATCGACGGTACGGTGTTGGTGATCCACGTCCCCGGCCACCTTGGATTTCACCTGGAGCAAATGATCTCAGATTCGCAGTTCGCCGAGGCGGTGTCTGCCACGGCGTCGGCGCTACTCGGCCAGACAGTAACGGCCCGGTTTGAGGCAGACAACGCCGTGCAGACCGAGCAGGTGGCCGACGAGGACGCCGAGGACGACGAGATCATCGATAAGGATCGGATGGCCGAGGACGAACCGTCGGATCCGTTGGCTCTTCTCGAAGATCTTCTCGGCGGCGAGGTTATAGACGAGTCCTGAGGCGGCGATGGACTGGCGAGCGGCCCGCTAGAGCTCTGATCTGCCCAGCAGCGCCCGACCAAGTGTTACGGTGTCGGCGTAGTCAAGATCCCCACCCACCGGCAGGCCGGAAGCCAGGCGACTGACCCGTACGCCTAGCGGTTTGAACTCCTTGGCGATGTACATTGATGTGGCGTCACCTTCCACCGTCGGGTTGGTGGCACAGATCAGTTCGGTGATCCCTTCCGATTCGACCCTTCGTTTGAGTTCGGCAAATCGCAGTTGCCCTGGCCCGATGCCATCGATTGGCGAAAGTGAGCCTCCGAGGACGTGGTAGCGGCCGGAGAACTCGCGAGTTGATTCAAGGACCGGGATGTCCTGGGCCCTTTCCACTACGCACACGATGTCGGGAAGGCGGCGGACGTCCCTACAGATCAAGCATTCCTCCGATGAGGTGACGTTGTAGCAACGGGCGCACAGCCCGATTTGCTCTTTCACGTCGATGATTGCTTGAGCCAGCCGGCGGGCGTCGGCTTCCTCTCCGTTGAGGAGGTGGAATGCCAGCCGCTGGGCCGACTTTCTGCCAATTCCGGGTAGGCGAGATAACTCGTCGATTAATCGCTGAATAGGCCCTTCGAACATCAGCCGAGCATGCCACCGAGATCTAAGCCGCCGGTCAAGTCACCCATTTGTTCTGCGGCGACTGCGCTTACGGCAGCAAGGGCCGAGTTGATGGATGCAACCACCAGGTCGCCGAGCATGTCCGGGTCCTCGGGGTCGATGACGCTTGGATCGATATTGACGGCAAGTACCTCGCCTGAACCCTTGACTGTGGCGGTCACCACGCCGCCGCCTGCCGATCCCTGGAATTCCCGTTCGGCCAGTTCGGCTTGGGCGTTGGCCAGTTGTTCCTGCATTTGTTGTGCCTGCTTCATCAGCTGGCGCATGTCGGGTGGTCGTTGAGTCATGCGGCGAGTGTAGAGCTTTCCGGGCGGATTGAGGTGGCGATCTAGTGCAACTGGGCGAGCTGGATGGCTTCGGTCAATGTATCAGCAACAGGGAAGCCGGTCGCAACCAGGTCATGGCGATGGTGTGATCCAGACGCAAACATGATCGCCGGCACACCATTGGCTCGTGCCGCCGCCGCATCGTCGACCGAATCGCCAATAACGAGGTAGCTCGTCGGGTCATCCGGTGCGCAATGGTGTGCCAACAGTGCACTCAGGTGAGCCTGCATCGACACTTCCTTGCGGGTCCCGCTGCCGTCACTCAATCCGTCGATACGAATCATGTACTTGGCCACCCCGTACTCGGCGGCTCGTTCTTGGACGTGATCGTGAGGCGCCATTGACAGCAGCGACTGGCTGGTGCCTCGCTCGGCCAAGGACGCCAGGATCTGCTCCGCCCCATCAGACAGCGCTGCTTCAACCATCCGGCGGGCGTAGGCCTCGTGGAAGGTGTCGTCGAGGGCCCTCCACTCCTCGCCGGATATCGGCCGTTCGAGCATCCGCTCATAGAACACCGAGACCGGTCGCACGAAGAGACGAGCGTGATCCTCCACGCTAAGAATCGGAACTCCGAGAGGTGAGACCGTTTCGTTGACGGCGTCGATGACGACGTGGATGTCGTTGAGGAGCGTTCCATTCCAGTCCCATATGACGTGCCGCTGCATCGGCGCAACCCTACCGGTGGCCAAAGGCATCCACGAGCTCGTCGTAGTTCGCGGCGATCGTCGGCCAGCCGAACTGTTCCATCGCCGGTCCGGTAGTAGCCGTAATCCTCGTTCGGTGTGCAGGGTCGGCGAGCGCGGTGGCCACCAGCCCAACGGCTTGTTGCCGCGTTTCGTAGAGACACGCATCGTGTGCGTCGGCCGGGATGAGTTCGGGATAGGAGAGCCGATTAGGCAGGACCGGATACGCTCGGGCGGCGACGGCTTCGGCGACGCTTACACCGAAGAATTCATGCTCGGCAGTGCTGAGGACTACATCCGCTCTGGCGATCACCGCGTCGTAGTCGTCGGGGTTGGCGTAGCCGAATTGAATGATCCGATCCGCCAGGCGTTCTTGGGCTGCGGCGAACTCGGTCGGTACCTGGCGGAAGTTCTCCCCGGTCACGGCCAGCCGGAACGCAATGTTGCGGTCGGCCAGTTCGTACAGGATTTCGAACATCTCAACTGGATTCTTGTCATATTCCCACCGCTGGTTCCAAAGCACTATCGGGGCTTGCCCGTCGGACTTGTCGGGTGTACGAAGCGCGATACCGACGCCCATTACTGCGGTCTTTTCGTAGACCTGATCCACCAGGTCGAGGTGTCGGTAATCAGGGAAGTTCTTCAGGAATGGCTTAACTGCATCAAAGAAGGCGTCGCGGTGATAGTGGGAATTGAATACCACGCGGTCGGCGGCGACCATCGACCGCCAGTTGACGAATGCATAGCTCAGATCCTCCCCGCGGGTCCGGGGCGATAGGGGATAGGTCAGCTGGTTTTCGTGCATGTACAGCAGGGTTGGCGGATTACCTAGGTGCTTGCCGGCTAGCCCGAGAAATGTCGGAAGGTCGAGCATCGATGAGGCGACTATCACGTCGGGCGCTCCGATCGTTTCGACCAGGGTGCGCGCCCGTTCGGCGAGCGTGACCGGGCCGCCATGCATGCGCCATTTCCAGAACCGACCATCCATCGGTAAGACATGGATGTCGTGGCGGGAGGCGGCTTGCCACCCGTCGGCCCAGGCCTGGTGGGAACCCGCGTAATAGGGCTCGATGAGAAAGACTCGCACGGCTACTCGTCGAGCGTTCCCTTGAGTCGATCGAGGCGGTCGAGGTTATGACGGGCATGCATAAACCGGATCGAGCCGGTCTTGGATCGCATCACGACCGAATGAGTGGTCGCACCATGCCCATAGAAGTCCACCCCGTCCAGCAGTTCGCCGTCAGTTACTCCCGTGGCGGCAAAGAAGATGTTCTTGCCGCTGACGAGATCGCTCATGGACAGAATCCGGTTCAGGTCATGGTTGTGATCTGCGGCGTACTGCCGTTCGCTATCGTCGCGGGGCCACAGTTTGCATTGGATCTCCCCTTCCATCGCCGTCAGGGCGGCGGCGGCGATAACCGCCTCCGGCGAACCGCCAATCCCAAACAGCACATCGATGCCCGAGCCGGGTTCGGCGGTTGAGATGGCACCAGAAACGTCGCCGTCGGAGATCAGGCGGATGCGGGCTCCCGCCGCTCGAACTTCGTCGATGAACACCTGATTGCGGGGTCGGTCGAGGATCATGGCCGTTAGATCGTCGATGTCTTTGCCGCGCGCCTTGGCAACCTGGCGGAGGTTGTGGCGAACCGGTGCCTCGATGTCTACCGAGCCTGCGGCCTCGGGGCCTACGGCGATTTTGTCCATGTAAACGAGACTTCCCGGCGAATACATTGTGCCCGCTTCTGCGAGGGCGATCACGGCCAGGGCACCTGGCCGCCCGGCTGCCGTCAGCGAGGTTCCGTCGATCGGATCGACTGCCACATCCACTTTCGGACCGTTGCCATTGCCGACCTTCTCGCCGTTGTACAACATCGGCGCTTCGTCTTTTTCGCCTTCGCCGATGGCGATAGTCCCGTCCATATCGATCGTGGAGAGGATGACGCGCATAGCGTCGACGGCAGCTTGATCGGCGGCTTCCTTGTCGCCCCGTCCTTGCCAGCGAGCACCGGCGATGGCGGCGGATTCGGTGATCCTGGCCAACTCGAGACCGAGGTTACGTTCCGGGACTTCGCTCATGCGGGGACCTCCAACACCATGGCGTCGCCTTGCCCGCCGCCTCCGCACAAGGTTACGGCACCCAAGCCTCCGCCGCGTTCGTTGAGTACGTTGATAAGGCTGACGACCAGACGAGCGCCGGTCGCTCCAATCGGATGTCCAAGTGCGACTGCCCCGCCATGGACGTTGACCCGATCCTCGGGAAGCTCAAGCATATGGGCCGACCAGAGCGCCACGGAAGCGAACGCCTCGTTGATTTCTATGGCATGAAGGTCGGCGGCTGCGAGTTCCGCTTTTTTGAGGGCGACGGCGAGTGCCTCAGCAGGACGCTCGTGGAGCGAAGGATCGATCCCACCGATTTGACCATACGAACGAATCTCGGCGAGAACCTCAAGCCCCTCAGCCTCGGCGGCGCTCCGGTCAGCAACGATGACCGCCGCACCTCCGTCGGAAATCTGGCTCGAGTTGCCGGCCGTGAGTGTGCCGGTTGATCCGAACGCCGGTCGCAAGGCTTGCAGACTGTCAGCGGTGGTTCCGGGGCGGATTCCTTCATCCTGCGCGATCACTACGGGATCACCTTTGCGCTGGGGTACTTCGACCGGAACGATTTCCTTGGCGAAAACACCGGTGCGGGTGGCGCTCTCGGCCCGAGCGTGGCTTCTTGCCGACCACTCGTCCTGGCGGAGTCGGTCAATCCCCAATTGTTCGTTCTTGAGATCAGACGATTGCCCCATCGAGCATTGATCAAATGAGCAGTACAAGCCGTCGTGCATCATGATGTCAACAAGTTCGGTGTCGCCGAGACGCGCACCCCAGCGAGCCTTTGGCATCACGTATGGGGCGTTGCTCATGGATTCCATCCCGCCTGCGACAACAAACTGCGAGTCACCGAGCAACACGGACCGATTTGCCATGCCGATTGCGGCTAGGCCGGACAAGCAGACCTTGTTGATGGTGAGCGAAGGAACCGTCATCGGCAGCCCGGCTTTGACCGCTGCCTGGCGGGAAGTGATTTGGCCCTCGCCAGCCTGAAGCACGTGACCAAAGATCACCTCGTCGATGCGGCGCGGATCGAGTTGCCCGAGAGCACCCCGGATGGCCGCCGCGCCGAGTTCAACAGCCCGTACCGGGGAGAGACCTCCGCCAAACTTCCCGATTGGTGTTCGTTTTGCGCCAACGATTACGGCCGTCATCGATTTCCTCCTCGTGTGAGGTGCATGGTACTCAACCCGTTTACACTCGGATCGTGCGCCTTTACAACATCGACCACGTCGGATTGGCCGTCTTCGACCTTGACGCAGCTCTGGCCGACTATGACCGCCTTTACGGGATTCGCCCTTTGTACCGCGAAACGGTGGTTTCTCAGGGCGTGGAGGAGGCGATGCTTCCCCTTGGTGGGTCATTCATCCAATTGCTTCAACCTCTGTCGAGCGATGGTCCCGTCGGTCGGTTTCTGGAAAGGAACGGGGAGGGAATGCATCACATCGCCTTCGCGGTCGACGATCTTGATCATGCTCTGGCTGATCTCGCCGCCGAAGGCGCCAACCTGATCGATCGGACTCCCCGACCGGGGGGCCGAGGGAGCCGAATCGCCTTTGTCCATCCAAAGACACTGGCCGGCACGCTCACCGAACTCGTAGAGTTAGCCCATGATAATTAGGGGTGGGGCTGGCGAGCCGGAAACGGCGGCTATCGCGGCCGTAATCGCGCTGGTCCTTCACGAGGAGCAGAATCGCCAGCCAGGTCCGCGACCCGAACCGTCTGCCTGGGTGGCGGCGATGCGCCAGGCCCGCAGTCGGCTCCGTCCGGTCCCACCGCCGCCCGGTACCACCGACACCATGAGTCGGTTCGTCGACCAAGCCCAGTGAGCCAACTCCGGAAAGAAGATCGGTGAGACGGCGATCGGCGAATCGTCTATTTCTCGGTTTGTCGTGGATCGGATTGGTGTTGATCGCCGGCCTGCCATTTGGCGGATGGGTCCGGTGGGCGACCACCCCTGATCGCGACGTTGACCTGCTTGTCTACGACTCGACGGTCTTTGAAGATGAGCGGCGCCAACACAACGCGGTCGGCCTCGTGATGACCTACCTGAAGGTCCCCTTTGACAACGCCACCGATTACGTAGGGTCAAAACCTGGCGGTCTCCCATTCGGGACCTGGCCAACGGAGCGTCCTGACCTGATTATTCTCGCCGATGCTTACGGTGTATATGTGAACGACGAAGCGGACGTTGACCCGAACGGTGAGATCAGGATTACGTCGTCGTTTCCCCGGTCGTATGCGCTCGATGTAGGCCGATGGGCCGACGAGGGAGCCGTGGTGATGGGTGAGTTCAACATGATGCACGAACCCACCGACCCGGCTACTTCGGAACTCTTGCAGCGGCTATTCGGGATCGACGCGACGGGTTGGACCGGCCGATCATTCGAGGACCTGGCGGATGCCAGCCCGCGTATTCAAGAGCTTTTTGACGGGGATTGGGAATTCGACGGTCCAGGAATTGTCCTGGTTGCCACCAGCGTTGGCGATCGCCAGCTCCGCTCCCAGATGGTGGTTTTGTTGCCAGAACACCTGACTGACCTCTTTCCGAAGATTTCGACCGCTGGAGCGGCAGGCCCCGACGAGACAGATATTCCCTTTAATTCGTGGTTTGCCCTTATAGAGGCCCTCGATGGTGCCGATACAGAGTTGTGGATCAACCTCCCGGTCAATGACCGGGGTGCTGCTCTCCTCGAGGAACACGGGATCGCGAAGCGATCACCATTCCTCGTGTGGAACGACAACACGGTGTATGCGGCAGGCAATCTTGCTTCAACTCCGGCGGCTTTTCCGGCGCGTCGTATAGCGGGCGCGCTGCCGGTACTGAGGTGGTTTGCTTCCGATAGCGACGCGGCCATGTTTTACCGCGTCTATGCCCCGCTCGTCGAGCGGCTGATCGACATGGCAACAGAGTGACAACATAGCGACTGATCTCCACCAGAGCCCGGATGGTGGTGAGCGGATAGGCGCATGAATAAACCGAAGATCCTCGTAGTGGACGACGAACGGGCGGTGGCCTTTCTACTGACGCGTGCTCTGGAATCGGCGGGATGCGAGGTCACCACAGTTTCGGATGGCCTCGAGGCCTACGACCTGGCGCTAGTTACGAAGTTTGACGTAATCCTCATCGACCATCTCCTGCCAGGTCTGCTTGGGCAAGAGGTAGTGCAACGGTGGCGCCAGGCTGGCCTGAAAACGCCGGTAATCATTGTCTCGGGGGTATCCAACGAGGAAGATATCGTCCGGTCGCTGGCGTCCGGAGCCTCTGACTACGTTCGCAAGCCTTTCTCAGTGCGCGAGATCATTGCCAGGGTCAAAGTCCAGATCCGTGACAGGCCTCAGGGTGGCTGACCTCGCAGTTTCGGTCCTCATTGGTCTTGGTGGTCTCGTCGTGAGTGCGGCCATCGCCCTGTTTTTCCTCAAGGGTGTAAGTAGTACCCGCCGTCGCCGGATCGCCAAACGGCGGGCCCGATTTGTCGACCTGGTCGGCGAGTTGATCGTCCGCGGCGATCCAACCTCCCCCGCCTTCCGCCGCCATGCGGGTGACACCGAGTTCCGTTCAGTTGTCCTGGAGTACATGCGGATGATCCAGGGTGAAGACCGTGCCCGCCTCCTGGCGGCGGCTCGTGCAATGGGGTTGGTTGATCGTTTCCTCAAAGCTTTGCGATCGAAAGATCGGTCTGAGCGGGTCGCCGCAGTTGAAGCCCTCGGCGAGTTGGCCGACCCGACCACCGTCACTGATCTCGTGTTCATGCTCCACGATCTGGTCCCCGAGATTCGGGTCCAGGCCGCTGCCGCCCTGGCGCACATCGGCGACCCGGTGGCGGTCAAAAGCTTGCTGGCAAGTATGGAACATCAGGATGAGTGGAATGCGCAACGCATCGCCGACGCTCTTTATGCGTTTGGTCGCGAGGCGGTTCCCGAGATGTCCCGCTATTTGCAGAGCACCGGCCGCTACCGGCCATTGATCGCTCGCACATTAGGTCTCATCGGCGATATTCGGGCGGAGGCGGCGCTTATTCAAGCGCTGTCATCAGCCGACGTCGACTTGAGGATGAGGGCCGCTGCAGCGCTCGGGAGAGCCGGAACTCCCCGAGCGGTGCCCTCATTGCTTGAACTCCTTGGCGATACCCAGTGGGAGGTGCGTGCTCAGGCAGCTTCGGCGCTCGGTAGGCGTACTGATCGCCAGGCGATTCCCTGGCTCCGTCGCGCCCTCAGTGATCAGTCTTGGTGGGTGCGCCACAACGCGGCTGCGGCACTCGTTGAGGTGCCGGGCGGTAGTGAGGCGTTGCGGAGCTCTCTGGCTCACCCGGATCCGTATGCACGTGATGCCGCCGCGGCAGTGCTGCTGTCGTCTGGCGTGGCCGGCGGGGCAATCGATGCCTTGCGCTCCGACGATGCGATCGATCGGATGGCCGCAGAGGACCTCATCGCCTCGCTCGTCAGAGCCGGCAAGTCTGAGTTCTTCCTGGTCGCTGGCCTTAACCCAGACTATGTCGAGGCGCTGAGGATGAAGGTCTGAGATGGGGTCACCGGAATCTGACTGCCTTGCGACCAGAATGGGAATTGACCGCCCCTGGTCGGTGTAACCATGCTCGACACAATCGTTCAGACCTTCAACTTCTTCATCATCTTCTACGTCATCATCATGCAGGCGCAGATTCTGGTTGTGGCGACCCTTTCCTATCGAGCCTTGTCCTCTGATCGTTTCGTGAGCCGACACGGTCGCATCCAGGACATGATCACCTCCGATACGACCCCGCCCATCTCGATTGTTATTCCCGCCTATAACGAAGCGGCTGGGATTGCCGACTCGGTCCGTTCGATGGCGATGTTGCACTATCCGAACATGGAGATCATCGTTGTCAACGACGGTTCGAAGGACGACACGGTCGCCCGGATGGTCGAAGCATTCGACATGGTGCCGATCGACTTTCCGTTCCGCAATGCGATCCCTACCCAGAAAATCCGAAGGTTGTACAAGAGCCGTTTGCCGCACCCGGTCGTTCTGGTCGACAAAGAAAACGGTGGAAAGTCAGACGCCATCAACGCCGGGATCAATGTCTCCCAATATCCGTACTTCATGGCAACCGACGCCGACATGGTGCTCGAGTCGGAGGCCCTCATTCACGCCGCTCGTCACTTCGTCGAAGATCGTCAGCGGACGGTCGCCGTCGGTGGAAACGTCCGACCACTGAACGGCTGCGAAGTCCGTCTCGGCAAAGTAACCAAGGTGGCGTTGCCACGTACGGCCATTGAGATGGCTCAGGTGGTTGAGTACATCCGTTCGTTCCTGTCGGCCCGCCCTGGATGGTCAAAGATGGGGTCGCTACTGATCATCTCGGGCGCGTTTGGCATCTTCTCAAAGTCGGCCGTGACCGAGGTCGGCGGTTTCCGCAACGATCATCTGGGCGAGGACATGGAGATGACCATGCGTCTCCACCGACATTTCCGCAAACAGAAACGCGACTATCGGATCGTCTACTCGGCCGACGCGGTGGCGTGGACTGAGGTTCCCGTTACCTGGAAGGTCCTCAAGAAGCAGCGGATCCGGTGGCATCGCGGTCTCATTCAGGTCATCTGGCAATACAAGAGCATGATCTTCAATCCCCGCTACGGGTTTATCGGCATGGTGGCCTGGCCGTCCTTCATCGCGTTTGAGTTCATCGCACCGATCCTCGAATTTGCTGGATGGATCCTGGTCCCGGTCTCGCTTCTGACTGGATTCTTGAACCCCGAGGTAGCGTTGCCACTGATCTTGATCGCCCTGCTCCTCGGCACGGCCAACTCGATCGCCTCGTTGTATCTCGACGACCGCTTCGGCTACTACTCGGACGGATCGTCAACGCTGCGGCTACTCATGTACACGCTTGGCGAGCATCTCGGCCTTCGCCAGCGATCGGTCTGGTGGAGGGTTCGTTCCTTGTTCTGGAATCCCAAGAAAAAGGTTTGGGGTGACATGCAGCGGACCGGGGTTGGAAACCTGGGGGCGACCGCCGGCGCCAAAGCTCCCGCGAACGCTTCTGCCTCAGCCTCAGCCGGTGCTCCGCCGGAAGATGCGTAGCTCGGCCATTTCTTTCCCCCCGAGGAGCTTGGTCCCGCCGAGGTAAAGCACGCCTACGATGACTGTGGCGACGAAGAGTCCGGCCACCGCCCCCAGTGAGCTAATCGAGTTGGCTGGTCCGGTTACGAGTCTCACGACATTCAATCCGATGATGCCTCCGACCGCAGCAGCCGCCGCTGATCGACCGGTAGCGGCGAGAACTGGTCGACTCCCGGTCACATCGGGCTGGCGATACCACGCCACCGCGAGATGGATCGTGTAGAGCGCCATGGTCACCACGCTGGCGGCGGCGAGTCCGATCTGGCCGTATCGCGAAACGAGCCACCAGTAGATGGCCGCCCCTCCGACCGTCCAAAGGGTCCCGATGGCAACCGGAGCCCACATTTTTCGTCGGGCGTAAAAGCCCCGTGAGTAGACCTGGTGGGCTCCCCATAGAGGTATCGAGAGGCTATATACCGCCAGAGCTGTGGCCACCCGGACCGTGTCGTCGGCCAGGAAGTCACCTCGCTGATAGGCGATGCGGACGGCGGGCGCGGC
>CBDTUI010000032.1:0-24676 GCA_965363765.1 uncultured Acidimicrobiia bacterium | reverse complement strand
CCGCAGGCCTCAGGGGTGCATCCTCTGGCGCCTGGAATGTCATCCCACCCCTCGGGCATCGGCTGGCCGGGTACGCCTGTTTTCGGGTACAGGAATATGATGGTCCGGTCTCGGTCGGCCCCCAGGAGAACCTGTCCGCCCTGTGTGGATGGAAACGCGAGTTCCGGTATGGCCATGCCAACGAGATGGGCGGTCCGGCCGTCGTCGACCGGGACTGGAAGGTCGTCCGGGAGCGGGTAATCGGTCACTGCGGGGTAGACAGCATGGCCAACAGTGACGTGGCGCCCGCCTGGATCCCGACTCCGATAGCCCTTTCGTCGAGGGTGAAATAGGCCGAATGCAGTGCCGTCTTGTCTGACTCCTCATCCCACGCTCCCAATCGTAGGAGGGCACCGGGAACGTGCTGGAGATAGCAAGAGAAGTCTTCGGCACCCATTGAAGCATCGGTGCCGACCGTAGATCGCGGTCCGAGTTCCTTCTGGATTGCGGAGGCGGCAATGGCCAGGGTGGCCGGGTCGTTCACGACTGGGGCAATGCCTCTCGTGTAGGTGAGTTTGGCGATGGCTCCCGACGGAACGACGATCGCTTGAACGAGCCGTTCCAGGCGTTCCGGAATGCTCTCCCACGTGCCTTGATCGAGAACCCGGCACGTTCCCGACATGGTCACCTCGGTTGGGATTACGTTGTCAGCTGCCCCGCCGGCGATCTGACCGAAGACCATGGCAACCGGGATGCGGGCATCAATGCTTCTGGCGAACTGGGCGGGGAGATCTGTGAGCATGTTGCCAGCGGCATGTAGCAGGTCGACGGTCTCATGGGGGCGAGCCGTGTGGCCGCCTGGGCCCGAAAGGGTGATTTCGAATCGGTCAGAAGAACTGGTGATGGCACCGGCCTTCAAGCCAATCTTGCCGACGGCCAACGACGGGTCGATATGGAAAGCGACGATCGAGGAAACGTCGGCGAGGACGCCCTCGTCAACAAGTTCTTGAGCGCCCCCGGGGAACCGTTCCTCTGCTGGTTGAAAGATGAACCGAACCCGTCCGGGGAGATCCATGGTGGCCAGGTGCTGGGCGATCGCCACACCAATCGCGGCGTGGGCGTCGTGACCGCAAGCATGCATAAGTCCCGGTTTGCTCGATACATACGGGAGGTCGGCAAGTTCGTTGATCGGCAAGGCGTCCAAGTCCGCCCGAAACGCCACCCGCCGTCCGCCGGAGCCAACGTCGGCAACTAGTCCGGTTCCTTCCCTGCGGGTAACCGTGATGCCGGGAAGATCGAGGGCAGCGACGACTGCTTCGGTCGTTTCCGTTTCCTGATATCCAAGCTCGGGATTGCGATGTAGTGCTCTGCGCAATTGCACTGCTGCGGCGACAAGATCGGGATTGAGGGTAAACATGAGCGCCAATCTTAGGGTCGAAGCCGGAGGCCGTCGAGCGCGATAGGCTGGCGCCGTGGATCACATCAGGATCGCGGGCGCCCAGCTGAATCTGACGGTTGGGGATTTCCAAATCAATACCAAGCGGATCGTCGACACGATCGCCTGGGCGGAATCAGAGCATGCGCAGGTCGTTGTGTTCCCGGAGTTGTCCATATCGGGATATCCACCCGAAGATCTGGTCCTTCGAGACGGATTCGTCTCGGCCAACCTCGAGGCGTTGCGCGAAATTGCCAAACACGTTGGTGACATCGTGGCGGTGGTCGGATTCGTCGACCGAGCCGACGACGGCGACGACGAGCCGGACGACGCTATCTCTCGGAAAGTCGCCAACGCAGCAGGAATCCTCCACCAGGGTCAAGTCGTCGGGACCTACCACAAAGTGCTCCTGCCCAACTATGGAGTGTTCGACGAAAACCGATATTTTGTGCGTGGTGGAGCGCCTGCTGCTCTCCAAGATATGTTCGATCTGAAAGTCGGCGTGTCCGTCTGCGAGGACATCTGGGTCGCTGACGGTCCGCCGGCTCAACAAGCAGCCGCCGGCGCTGAGCTCCTCATCAACATCAATGCGTCGCCCTACGACTTCGGAAAGGCGGCAGCGCGAGAGCAGATGCTTGTTGGGCGGACCAGGGCGGCAGGTGTGCCGCTCGTCTACGTGAACCTGGTCGGTGGCCAGGATGAATTGGTGTTCGATGGAGGGTCGATAGTCGTCGACGCCGAAGGCAATGTGTTGCACCGATCGCCCCAGTTCACCGAGGACCGGTTCGTTGTCGACGTGCCCGTCGGTACTGCCGCGTCCGTACCGGGCGGCGAGTTGGCCACCCCGTTGGGCCAAACCGAGGAGCTGTACACCGCGCTAACGGTTGGTCTCGGGGACTACGTGCGCAAGAACGGGTTCGAGCATGTGGTCATCAGCTTGTCGGGGGGCATTGACTCGGCTCTCACGGCGGCCCTGGCGGCCGACGCCCTCGGCCCCGATCATGTCTGGGGTATCTCGCTCCCTTCCCGCTTCTCGAGTCAAGGGTCAGTCGACGATTCAAAGGACCTGGCGGATCGGTTGGGTATTCGCTTTGACGTGATCGCCATGGACGACATCTACCAGGCTCACCTGCGGGCGCTCGAACCGGTGTTTTCGGGAACCGATTTCGGGGTGGCCGAAGAGAACCTGCAAGCCAGGATCCGGGGTGCTTTGATCATGGCTGTCTCCAACAAGTTTGGAGGCATGGTGGTCGCCACCGGGAACAAGTCAGAGATGGCCGTCGGGTATGCGACGCTGTATGGCGACATGGCAGGAGGGTTCGCCGTACTGAAGGATGTCTTCAAAATGCAGGTGTACGAATTATCCCGCTGGCGCAATCGCCACGAAGTTGTCATCCCCCAGTCGATCATCGACAAAGCGCCGTCGGCGGAACTGCGGCCCGATCAGAAAGACTCCGACAGCCTGCCCGAATATTCGGTGCTGGACGCCATTCTTGAACGCTACGTCGAAGAGGACCGATCGGTTGATTCGATCGTGGCGGAAGGCTTCGACGAGGCGGTGGTCAGACGAGTGTGTGGCATGGTCGATCGCAATGAATACAAGCGGCGTCAGGCGGCTCCCGGCGTCAAGATCTCTGTCAAGGCGTTCGGCAGGGATCGCCGACTGCCTATCACTTCCAAATATCGAGGCGGGTAGGTGGCGGTCTGGATCAATGGGGTTCGATCGGATTCAGAGACCGTCTCGGTCCACGACGCCGGGTTCTTGCGCGGCGACGGGTGCTTCGAGGCTTTGCGCTCCTATGCGGGACGTCCGTTCGCGGTGACCGAGCACATCGAACGGCTCCAGCGCTCGGCGGCGGCGCTCGACATTGCGCTGCCCGGGTTCGACGAACTGGCCCACTGGATTGAACAGGCAGCCCAATTAGCGGGACACGGGATCGTTCGAGTGGTGGCGACCCGGGGAGGTGCCGATCCGACGGTCGCTCCGCCGGTTGTCATTGTCATCACGGAACCGCTGCCCGTCCGTATGACGGAAACTTCGCTCCAACCAATCCAGGCCCCCTGGCACGCGGCGGGACGCGACTGGCAGTTGGCCAGCGCAAAAACGCTTTCGTACGGTCCGAACGTCAATACAAGTCGGACCGCCAGAACGCTCGGATTCGATGATGCCCTGCTGGTTAGCGACGAGGACCTTATCCTCGAGGGTCCGACGTTCACGATCGGCTGGGTCGTGGACGGCGTTGTCGAAACGCCCGATCTAGACCTCTTCATTCTCGATTCGATCACCAGGCGCTACGTGATTAAATATGCCGACCAGGTCACTGAAGGTCGGTTCCCGCTGTCTCGACTCGGGGAGGCTTCGGAGGTATTTGCCATGTCGACCCTGAAGGAAGTCCTGCCGGTGGTGCGAGTTGGCGATTTGGCCTTTGACCCTGGTCCGGTCGCTTCCGAACTTGGGGCACGGTTCAGGGCCGGCCTAGAGGCCGACGGGTTCGAGGCCAGCGCCGACTAGTCGGCTGCGCCGCACTCGACTTCGGTCGCTAAACCGAGCAGATTTGCGGCTGCAGCCGCAAACTCGGCCCTCGTCATTACGATGGTCGGATCGCTGAGCGGCAAGTCGCAAGCCGCCAAACTGAGCACAGATGGCCCGCCCCGGACCGGTACTGCATCGCCAATTGCCACAAACATCTGACTTACCGCGCCGGCGGTCAGTGGCTCGTCTTCGCAGTACCTGCCGACGCCGCAGTCGAAAATGCTGACGATCGCCGCCAGGGCGCTCCTCTGACTGGGTGGCTCATAGGTGACGATATCGCCTGCGGATAATTCCAGGCCGAATGCGTGTCGTATGAACGTCTCGACGTCGCTTCCATAGACCGGCAAGTCCGGGCAGAAAGCTGATCCGAGTGGCTGTCCGCAGCCAGTGATGAGTCCCAGAGCAGTCAGTTCGCCGATCGCCGCTTCGTAATGCGTGTTGTCATCGTCCAGGTATGGGTAGGTAAACCGGGATGCCGAATCGAACTCGACGACTACGGGGGTGGCTGTGGTTTCGGCAAGCGCCATGGCAGTTGAGGTTGTCGACGACTCTGAGGCGCGCAGTGAAGGAACGGCGTCGACCGCGGCACCGTCGGGCCTCCGTAGTTCGAAGTGGACGTGAGGGACGGTGGTTTCGGCGTTTCCGGAGTCGCCGTTCCAGCCGATCAGCTGACCCCGCTCAACAGCTGTGCCGAGTGCGAGGTCGGGGGCGATCCCCCAGCCGAGTCCGTCGTCTGCCCAGAGCGAGTCGTTGTTGAGGTGGATGTAGTAGCTGGTCCATCCGTCGGTGTGCCTGATCGCCAGGCTGCAGCACTCTCCTCCGAAGTAGGAGACCACCCCGTCGGCCACGGCATACACCGGCATCAGTTTCGGTCCGGCTACGTCGGCGCCCTTATGCTTTCTTCCGTTGGGGCGGTCGTCGCCGAAAACGGAGATGATCACGGGTGCCTGGCCGACCGGCGATCCCATTTCGTAGATGAAGGGCCGACAGTTTGGGTCTACTTTTGGCTTCGGTTCGGCCACGACGGGTGCGACCGGAGCTACGGGTAGCTGGCCACGGCCTCCAATTGAGATGGACACTGCGGGCACTTCCGGCGCGACTGGCTCGGGAAAAAGATCACTGAGGGTGACTGGGTCGCACATCGGCAGTGTGCCGGAATCGGAGCCGGTTGTCTGGGCGGAGACGGCGACGGGCGACATCAGCAATGCTGTCGCCAGCATCAGAATTCCGATGTACCTGGTCATGCTCCCAAAACCCACTTCCTGCGGCCCCCGCATTATCCTATCCTAACGTCATTTTGCGCCGGGAACCTAAGAGTTTCAGGATTCGTTAAGGAGCTTATGAAGCTACGAATTGTGTTGCTTGTTTTCCTTATGCTGCTCGGAGTCGCCTGTAATGGCAGCGACGACGTTGCAGCCTCCACCACAATGGTGACAGTCGGGTCGACACTAGCCCAGGAATCGGGGTCCGGAACGGTTACGGAGAGTGAAACCGAGACGGACACTTCTCCTACGACCGTGGCGGCGAACACCGGCTCTGTCCCGTTGGCAGTTGATCCGGTCGCCTTCGAAGTTGCCGTGCAGGAAACGAACAGTGATGGCCTGGACGAGCTCGTGGTAGTAGTTCCCGCCGAGGAGTACTCCTTCGACGAGATGGAGAACTTGATGCGCGATATTGTCGATGCGTATCCCACCGCAATAACGGTGAGGGTTGTCTCTGACCAGGCGGCGGTCGATGCGGCGGTCCGATACGGCACAACCGACACCAAGGGTGTTGATGACGCAGCTCTTTTGGAAGAACACTTCCTCGTCGAGTTGGTAGATGGAATCCGACTGATCTTCCACGGCCCATACGAACCGCTTGGCGAAGCTTCGCTCGGGTCCTGAATTGGTCAACTTTGGGCCTGTTTATGCCGATAACTGATGGGTATGAGCTCGCGTATCCTGATTGTGGATCCCGATGCGACTGCTAGGGCTGTTTCCGAACAGGCGTTGACCGCGGCGAACATTGAAGTCGTCGGTTCCGTCGGATCTGGTGAGCAAGCCCTGGCTGTAGCGCGGTCCGCCCAACCGACTATTGCCCTGATCGACGTCGGAGTCGATGGGATGAGTGCCGACACCACGGCACGGCGGCTCCGCGATCTCCTTGGGTACCGCCTTGACGTCATCGCCCAAATGTCCTTTTCCAACGTTGACAAGGTCGTGGAGATGGTCGCCACTGGAACGGCTGCCTTCATCGTCAAAGGGAAACTGGATGACCTGGTTGCGGCGGTGCGGGCCGTTTCCTCGGGTTCGGGCATGCTGTCAACCGAGGCCAGCCGTCCCCTCCTCGAGGAGATTCAGCGCCGCTACGAAGCAGAAATGGAACGCAACCACGAGTTGGAAGCGACCGTAGCCCGCTTGGAAGCAGTATCGATCACTGACTGGCTGACTGGGCTGAAGAACCACGGGTTCTTCTGGGAGCGGCTGGTAGAAGAGCTCGAACGTGCGCGCAGGTACGACCGGCCACTCGCCGTCGTCATGGCCGACATCGATGACTTCAAAGCGGTCAACGATGCGTACGGCCACTCGGTCGGCGATGAGGTGCTGCGAGCTGTAGGTGGGGCGATAATCTCATCGGTGCGCGAGTCAGATATTCCCTGCCGGGTGGGTGGAGAAGAGTTTGCGTTGATCATTCCTGAGACCGACATCGACGGAGCGATGCGGGCGGCCGAACGAGTCCGGGTGGCAGTGAGTCAGTTGGCACTGCCGACGGTTGGGTCAGTCGCCGTCAGTCTCGGAGTGGCGGTGCATCCCTATCACGCCGCCAACGGCACTGCGCTCGTCGAAGCCGCCGACCGGGCACTTTACGAAGCCAAACATGCCGGGAAGAACTGCACCCGTCTCGTCGGAGGAGATGTCCATGCCATCGAGTTGATCGGATCGATGGGACCGGTGGTGAGTGCGCTATTGGCCGCCCTCGGACTGAAGGCTCCCCGCCTAGTGGTTCGCTCGCGCAAGGTGGCCGACTTGGCCGTTCAACTCGGCGTGCAGATGGGCCTGTCGGTAGTTGACCTTGAACGGCTCCGGGTCGCGGCGTTGCTCCACGACGTCGGGGTTCTTGGCGTCGCTGAGAGCATTCTGATGAAGCCTGGATCACTGACTGAGACCGAAACCGAGGCAGTCAGAGAGCATCCGGTGCACGGGTATAACCTGGTCGTGGAAGCAACCCGTCCTGAGATTGCCGACGCGGTGCGAGCCCATCACGAAGCCTTCGATGGGACCGGTTATCCCGATGGTCTGGCCGGCCATGCCATTCCCCTGTTTGGACGGATAATCCACGTCGCCGATGTTGTCGAGGCGATGAAGGCCGATCGGCCCGATCGGCCTGCCCAGACAACCGAAGCCACCCTATCCGAAATCGCCAGAGGCGCCGGGACAGAGTTTGACCCGGAGGTTGCTGCAGCGCTTATCGGGTTGCTCGGCGACGAGTCGGAATCCGACGGTGCCGAGGTCATCGACTTTCCGGCCAGCGGAACGACCGCTTAGAACAGTAGAACGGCCGCCATAGCCAAGAACCCGCCGAACCCGGCGAGGTCGGTGATCAACGTCACAAAGATGTTCGACGCCAGGGCAGGGTCAAGGCCCAAACTCCTGAGAACCAAGGGGATTCCCGAGCCAGCCGAGGTTGCTACCACCAGATTGGTGAACGAAGCAAGGCCAACCACGGCGGCTACCGTCACGTCGGCCCGCATCAGCGACACGGCGAACGCCAACCCTCCGATTACTACGCCCGAGATGGCCCCAATCGCCAGCTGTCTGCCGAGAATTCCGGGGATCTCCGAACGAGGTACGTCGTCGGTAGCGAGTGCGCGGATGGTCACCGCCAAGCTTTGGGCGCCGGCGTTACCACCCAGCGTCGCTACGAGCGGCATGAGGGCTGCCAGCACCGGTAGTTGGGCGATGATGTCCGACTGACTGCTGATGGCTTCGAGGGTCCCAAGCGCCAAGACCAGGTTGAGCGCCAGCCATGGCAATCGATGCTTGACCGACTGGGGGATCGATGAGTAGGGCGTCTCGGTCTTGCCGGCGCCCATGGCGGTCGCGAAGTCCTCAGACGCCTCCTGCTGGACCGCATCGATGACCGCCTCGGTGGTGACCATGCCGAGCAACCGCCCATTGGTCTCCACGACCGGCAGGCCGAATAAGTTGTATCGAGTGGTCAGTTCAGCGACTTCTTCACGGTCGGTATACGGAGTCACCGTCACCGGATGGGCGACCATGACCTCCTCGAGGCTGGCGTTGGACGGGTTGAAAACGAGGTCCCGAAACGAGAGAACCCCGACTAGTCGCTGGTCAGAGTCGACGATGTAGACGTAGGAGAGATCTTCGAGTACTTCATGCATTTTCCGGACAGCTTCGATCGCCTCGCCGGCCGTGGTAGTGATTGGCAGAGCAGCAACTTTGGTGGTCATGAGGCCGCCCGCCGAATCAGGCGGATACTGCAGAAGCGACTCGACCGTATTCGACATATCGTCTGCCATGATTTCAAGCACAGCGTCGCGATGTTCGGCCCCGAGATGCCCGATGATATCGGCGGCCTCCATCGGCGAAAGCGCCGCCAGAATCTGGGCGGAATGCTCGGGGCTGAGCCGCTCGACGATGTCGACAGCCAAGTCACTGCGGAGTTCGTCGAGGACCTCGGCGGCGCCTTCGCTCGTCAGTTCGAGTAGCAAGTCAGAGGCGGCGTCTTCGCCTAACTCCTCGAGGATATCGGCGGCATCGGCTGGGTCGGCTTCGGCGAGGGTGGTCCATTCGTCGAGATGGCTGTCGAGATATCCCTCGACCTCGCGGGGTTCGGTCTTGGCGCGAGCGCGCAAGGAGGTGGCGATTTCGCGCGGCGTTCTGAGCCGAAACTTCACCATCGTTTCCTCCTCCGACTACCCCTGATACGGTTTGATGCCCATAACTTTGAGACTGAATTTCCCGCCAGGGGCCTCATAGGTCACCGAATCACCAATGGCCGCTCCCAGCAAGGCCTGGCCTACCGGCGAGGACGGAGAGGCGAGAATGAAGCCGCGCACCTTGTTCTCGGGCGTTGCTACGAAGTACTCCATTTCGTCGCCATCATCATCTATGGCGGTGACGATTGATCCGACTTCAACGACGCCCGAGTCCGAAGCTTCTCGGACCTCGGCAGTATCGAGGATATGACCGAGTTGCCTGATACGGGCTTCCATCATGCCTTGGGAATTTTTGGCGGCGTCATAGTCAGCGTTTTCACGGAGGTCACCGTGACTGCGTGCCTCGGCGATCCGTTCCTCGATCTCGACCCGGCCCGGCCCGGTCAATTCGGCATACTCGGCCCTCAACCGGCTATGGGTTGCTGGAGTGAGCCAAGTTGTTTCTTCTTTGTCCATTCGGACGAGATTAGTAGCCATTGCCTGGGTCAATGCCACAAATCCCCAACGTGTAGTTCTATGATCGGACCTAACGGAGGTGTTTGCGGTGGCGCTGACCGCAACTGAGGCGGCCAAAAAACGATTCTTGAGGACCGGACGCGGTTACGCGCGCCGCGAGGTAGATCATATGCGCAAGCGGGTCGCCGCATCGCTCCTAGTGATCGAACGTAACCTCGGTGAAGCTCTCCCTGCCCCGAGCGAGGACATCCGAACTGCGGCCTTTCCGTGGGTCACCGGCGGGTACGACTACGAAGAAGTAGACGATTTCCTCGAACGGGCAGCACGGATTGTGAGCGCCTATGAACAGTCCCTGCCGATCACCCAGCAGATTCCTGCCAAGCCTTTCCGGCCGCTCACTTCTGACGAAACGGCCGGTCTGGCGTTCACGGTGGTGTTCCGAGGCTATAACCTGAAGGAAGTAGACCGGTTTATCAACCGGGTCTCGGGAACGTTGTATGCGTGTGAGACGGGAAGGCCGTCGCCGCTTGTTGACGCCTCCGAGGTGGCACGCAAGGTTTTCTCTATCTCGATGCGCGGTTATGCCGAACGTGAGGTAGACGAAATGCTTGATCGAGCAGCTGACACCATCAGCCGGTTCGAGAGCGACTTCCGGAGACAGTCAGAAACCGGCACCGGTTTTTAGGACCGTCACGGAAAGGGATTGATGTCTGAGCGGTTGACCGCCTATTCACATGGCGCCGGTTGAGCGTGCAAACTCAGCTCTGCTGAGTTGGCGCAGGTTCTGCGTCCTATGCATGATTCTCCCGCCACACAACATCCTGATCTGATCGTTGGGATCGAGTACGCCGACGACGCGGGCGTGTTCATGGCGCCCGGAGGGGATGCTCTGGTTCAGACCGTCGACTTCTTCACGCCGATCGTCGATGACCCATTCGACTGGGGGCGGATTGCAGCCGCCAACGCCCTTTCCGATGTCTACGCGATGGGCGGCGATCCGCTGACCGCTCTGCAGTTGGTGGGCTGGCCCCGCGACGTCATCGGGTTCGACGTCTTGCAGCGAGTGATCGAGGGTGGCCTATCGGTCATGGAGGAGGCTGGCTGCACGGTCATCGGAGGACACTCGATCGATGACCCCGAACCCAAATATGGGTTTGCCGTTACCGGCATCGTTGAACCGGGTCGGCTGCAGACCAATGCCGGTGCCCGCCCCGCCGATCAGTTGATCCTCACCAAGCCGCTCGGCACCGGCATCATCACGACCGCGCTCAAGGCAGGCAAGGTGGACGAAGAGTTAGCGCGGTATGCCATCGAAACCATGGCTGAACTCAATGCCGGCGCCGCGCTGGCCATGGCGGCAGTGAATGCTCACGCCTGCACAGACGTGACCGGCTACGGGTTGCTTGGTCACCTTCGAGAGCTGCTCACCTCAGCGGGCGTCAGCGCGCTCATCGAAGTCGATCAGGTACCAATGATGGATGGAGTTGAAGCGCTATTAGAAGCTGGTTTCTTCCCTGGCGGGAGTCAAAGAAACCTTGATGCGGTTGCACCGCATGTGACCTCCGACGTGGAGGAGTCCTGGCTGCAGCTCCTGTCGGACGCTCAGACCAGTGGCGGATTGCTTATTTGTGTCCCTCCGGCGGAGGCTCAAGGCCTTCTCGACAAGTTGGACGAATACGAATGCTACGAGAGCGCAGTCATCGGGGAGATCCAGAGCGGCGAGGCTGGCGCCATCCAGCTCGTTCACTAACACTCCTAGACTCTCGACGTATGTCCACCGTCCGCATTGAACGAATCGCCGAGGCGCTATCTATCGGCCATATTCAGCGTCACATTTTCCTGTGCGCTGATCAGACCACTCCCAAGTGCGCACCAGTTGACGAGACGAATGCGTTGTGGCGCCATCTCAAAACGAGGCTAAAACGGACCGGTGCGACCAGTGCTCCACCCACTTGGCAAGCCG
Source organism: uncultured Acidimicrobiia bacterium (assembly GCA_965363765.1). Taxonomy (GTDB): domain Bacteria; phylum Actinomycetota; class Acidimicrobiia; order Spongiisociales; family JAENVV01; genus JAENVV01. Next base: position 13,368 of record CBDTUI010000032.1, on the reverse strand, counting down.
AGCTGGCCATGCCTCCGGTCGGTCCCGTTGGTGGCGGGGGATCGGTGTTGCGCAACAAGGTCGACTGTCTGCGTATTTGCGAGATGGGACCGATCGCCGTGGTCTATCCCGAGGGGGTTTGGTACCACTCGGTAACCATCGAAGTAATGGATCGGATCGTCGACGAGCATCTCATCGGTGGCAAGCCGGTCGAGGAGTTCGTTTTTGCCAGGGACGACCTGCGATGAGGTTCCTCAAACGACTGGCTGCTGTCCTGATTCTGTGGCGGTTCTTCGGGCCGGAGATCCGTCCGTCGTTTGTACCGGATCAAGTGCATCCGATGCCGATTCCGGGCCGCACTGTTTTTGTGGGCGGTCGAGAATTGTTTATCCGAGAGGCGGGTCCGACCGACGGTATCCCCATCGTCCTCGTGCATGGATGGGGCGACGCATCGAACGTCATCTACGCCCGCATTCTGCCTGCCCTATCCGAACGCTTTCGGGTGATAGCTATCGACAATCGGGATTCTGGCAAGTCGGACTCGGTCCGCAGCGCCTACGAGATCGCCGATGCTGCCGAAGATGTTGCGGGCGTACTTGATGTTCTCAGTTTGTCGTCTGTTGCCGTCTTTGGTTATTCGATGGGCGGGATGATCGTCCAGGAGTTGGCCCGCCAACGGCCCGATCTGGTCGGGAAGATCGGCCTGGGAGGCACTGCGGCGAGTGTGTCGGTCGGAGGATCTCTCGGTGACACCATGGGACGCTTGGCCTTTTTCGTAGCGCGTGGGTTTGAGCGGCTGACTCGGTCGGAAGTTTCGTTTGTTCGCACCAAGTATCTGGAGCGGGTTGGGGCCATATCGCCGAACGAAGCACAGCATTTCTGGCTCCAGTCAATCGGCCGTGATCCCGAATCCTATTGGGCGGCCGGGTTTGCGGCGATCGCTTTTGACTCGCGCGATTGGGTGGCGTCGATCAGCGCCCCCGCCCTCGTGGTGGTGAACACCAAAGACCAGCTAGTTCCAACCAGGGCCCAATACGACCTTGCCGCCCGGCTTCCTCACGCAGATGTTTTAGAGCTGGTCGGAGCCCGACACGAAAGCCCCCTCACCCACCACGCTGAAATCGCCTCGGCCATTTCAAGGTGGGTTAGCTAGCAGCTGGCTCGTAGGTCATCTCTCCGGCTTCGATCGCTACCGGCAACCAGTTTTCGGTCGGGGGGAGCGGGCATGAATACGCTTCCGAGTAGGCGCAATAGGGGTTGTAAGCCAGGTTGAAGTCGATCGAGACCAGGCCGTCCTCGGCATCGTCGACGTCCAGGTATCTGCCGGCGCCGTAGGTGGCTTTACCTGATGTTGCATCGCGGAACGGCAAGAAGTAGCCGTCGTCCCCGATGTGGTGGAGGAGGGTGAGTTCTACGTCGCTACCGCTGACAGTGAAGCGGACCAGCCCGGCCCGTTTGTAGGTCCTCGCCTGGCCATCGCTTGTCCCGATGGTCACCTCCCCGCCAGCAGCAGGTTCGATCGGTAGCTCGTACCGGAGGTCGTTGGACTCGGGAAAGTACGACAAGCCACTGAAGTTGTCTTCGGGCTCAAGGGGAGAATGAGGAGTTGCAAAAAACTCGTCTTTGGCGGCACGGAAATCGTCGAGTTGGCTCATGGGATCGTCAACCTATCAGACTCGCTTTTGCTTCCCGTTCTGGCAGGGTGGTTGACGCCTTGTAATAGTCTACGTTACTTTAGATTGCTGGGGGTGATAAGTGACTTATCGTTTTGATCGTGACGAGTTGTTCTCGCTGGCGGGATGGCTGCGGCAGGTCGCCGCAGACGTCGACGAAACGCAATACCAGGTTCAGGCCGCTCTATCTGCTGTGCGCCGATGGTCTCAATCAACGGCAGCGCTATCAGAGACCGCCGATTCCTGTTTGTACCGTGCTCGAGATCTGGCAGACCGGGCGATCATGCTCGGCGGCCTCAGCGCCGTTCGTTGGGGGGTCGCCGAGGATGGGGCGGAGAAACTCGGGTCCATCTGGGAGCGCATTCGTCGGTTCGCTGGTTCGGATAACGATCCCCGCCTTGACTCGATGCTTCGAGTCTCTGGTGGTTTTGAGTCGGACTTCTGGTTGTCACTGGATGGCCTCTTGCCTGCTGAGACTGCTGCCGTCACGGCTGGCCTGCCGCTCGATGTCGGTCGTCGGCTTGCCTGGCGGTACCCGGTGGGTGTAGCGAGCAACGATGGCTTGCCAGTCGCGTGGCGGGCGATGGCCGCTCGCCAACTGATGCGCACCGAAGCAGGTCGGCTTCGAGGGCGCATTCAGGATGGTCCTCCGGCAGACGCGGACGAGGCCACCGCCCGCCTACGGCTTCTCGACGGTTGGCTTGCTTCGGATCGGACCTTCATCTGGTTCGACCCATCGGGCGATGGCCAGTTGGTTGAAGTCGTCGGCGACTTTGCGACTGCTGAGGCGGTTGGAGTGTTCGTTCCCGGGATAAGCAGCGACCTTGCCACGTTCGAGGCCGTGGCATCTCACGCCAGAGGATTCGTCGCGGCCGCTTCGAAGATGGACCGGAACATCGCCGTTGTGGCCTGGCTGGGATATGACGCCCCGGCCGGCATCGGACTCAATCTGGAAGCGGTTCTTCCGGATCATGCCAAGCGTGGTGCGCCTGATCTGGTGAGATTTGTTGATGGAATCGCCGCTCAGCGGCCGGACGCTCAAATTACGGTGGTGGCCCATTCCTACGGCTCGGTGGTGGCGGGATGGGCGGCGGCATTCGATCACTTACACGCTGACCGGTTGGTATTCGTGGGGAGCCCGAACGTCGCTGTCGACAACGTTTCCGGTTTGACCATCCCAGATCCAGCCAGGGTATTCGTTGGCGAGGCCCCGCTTGACCCCGTTGTGGCGATTGGCGATTTCACCGACGGCTGGCGCGACGACTGGTCGGGCCTTGGTCATGGCTACGACCCCGGCGACTGCGATTGGGGCGCAACCGTCTTTGACGTTCAGGACGTTGGATTGATTGAGGCGCACGTGACGTACTCATCCGGCCAGTCCGCCGAGTCCATCGTCCATGTGATGCTCGGCGAGGAAGATCACATCGCCGACCGATGCGACTAGTCAACCGCCGAGCTGTTCTAGCATCGACCTAATGCGTACGAATCGAAGGTATCTGATGGTCGCCGGCATGTTGGTGCTTACGTCGGGTTGCTCCGGTACGGCGACAACGACCGCAATCGCCGCCGAGACAACCAGTACGACCGCCAAAGTCACCACGACAGTGGTGGCTTCAGGCACCACTGTCCGGTCGACGACCACCGCCCCGCCACCAACGGCTAGTTCGGTACCTGTCGACGATGCGGTGACGATTTCGATCTCGGTTGAAGGTGGCGAGCTGTTGTCTGAGCGCCGGGTCGAGGTAAGCCTTGGTGACAAGGTGCGTCTCATCATCGAGTCAGACGCACCCGATGAACTCCATATGCACGGGTATGACCTCATTGTGGACGTGACATCAGGGGAACCAGCCGAACTCGAATTCGTGGCGGAGATTCCCGGAATATTCGAAGTCGAGTTTGAGACCAGTCACCTCCAGGTCCTCGAACTCGTTGTGAACCAATGAAACGTTGGCAGCGGAGTGCGACCCTGCTCTCAGTCGTGCTGTTCGCGTCCTTGTTCGCTCCCGCCGCTGCCTTTGCTCACGGGGTGGGTGGGCGTGAGGACTTACCGATCCCGCTATCAACTTCCAGCGCGGTAGCGGTTGCCGTAATCGTCATCTCATTTGTGATGTTGGGATCGTTATGGCCAACGGTCCGACTGCAAGACGGCCCCCGACAACGCAAGATTCAAGCCGGCTGGCTGGGGATACTGGGGGCACTGGGAAGGGTGCTCGGGGTCGTACTCCTCGTGGTGGTGATCGCCGGCGGGTTGATCGGGCAGCCAAGATCGTCGTTTTCGATGTCCCCGTTTGTTGTATACGTACTCCTCTTCCTGATCGTCCCGTTCGCCGGTGCCGTGTTCGGAAACCTCTACTCGCAGGCCAATCCGTGGCGCACCGTCATCGGGTTCTTGGGGTTCCCCGAACGACCTACTCCAGGGCGGCTCGGTATCTGGCCGGCCGTGGTCGCCTTCTTCACATTCACCTGGTTCGAGCTGGCGTCGGTGACCGGAGGAGAGCCCCGCACGCTGTCCTTATACGCCATCGCCTATACCGGTTGGCTCGTTGGCTGGACCGCCCGGTACGGGGTAGACAACGCAATGTTGACGGCCGACGGCTTTACGACATACAACCGGTTGATCTCAGCAATCGCTCCGATCGGGCGGGCCGACGATGGGGACGGCTGGGTATGGCGAGGCTGGTTCCGCGCCCTGCCGGTGCTTCCTCGCTGGGCAGGCTTGACCCCCTTCGTGCTTGTGATGATCGGCACCGTCACGTTCGACGGATTGTCCTCGACTCAGCGGTGGCTTGGCTGGTTCGGCAGTGTCGAATCGGACGTCTGGTTCAAGACGGCCGCCATGATTGGAATCACCGGGCTGATCGGAGTCGCCTACTACGGAGCGTCGTGGGTAGCCATTAAGCTTGGAGAGAGTGACCGCACGGTGCGTGACGTCGCCGACTCCTTTGCTCACACCCTCGTGCCGATCGCACTCGCCTACGCGTTCGCCCATTACTTCACCCTCGTGTTGTTCGAGGGTCAGAAGTTGCTCTCGACAGCGAGCGACCCGTTCGATCTTGGCTGGAATCTGTTCGGAACCGCCCAGTGGAAGATCGTCTATTGGTTCCCAACCGACGGGATCTGGTGGGTGCAACTCGGCGCAATCGTGGCCGGCCACGTGGCCGGGGTGGTGCTCGCTCACGATCGAGCGCTGGCAGAGTTTGGCGGAGTGAAGGCAGTTCGCTCCCAATGGGCCATGCTGGGTCTGATGGTGCTATTGACCCTGCTCGGCCTGTTCATTCTCGCCGAAGGCTGATTGCTGCTACAACCTTTGAGTGGTCCGTATTCAACGCCACGACAGGACCCAGAAGACCCAACCGAGCCCTATCGGTATCTGATCGGGCAATCCATCAGTGCCTGACACGTCCCGAGGGCGTTTAGAGTGGGCTCGTCATCTATCAGCACGGCGGTCACATGTGGTTTCTAGCGCACGGCAGTGGGATCGACGATATCGCCATGATGGTGGGAGTCATCGTTCTCGGACTCTTGCTCCTGCGACGTAGCGAACGGTCGGTACGAACCCGTGCGCAAGAGGCGGACACCGAGGCAAATACAGGGCCTAACACAGCCGCTGACACAGCCACTGACACTGTAGGTGACACCGCAGCTGACACTGGGCCAGCCAACGCCGAATCGGCTGGCGTCGACAGTTCAGAAAACGACAGTAATTCGGTCTGATTGGGGTTGTTCGCCCTCGGGCGTGTAGCGCTCTACTATGGCGTCTATGAGCGACGTTTCTCAAGCCATCGCCCAGTCAACCAGCCTTCCGGAAGAGCTCGTGATGCGCTCGGCCAAGGCTCGCGCCGAGGCGTCTGGCACCAGTGTCGACGACGTGCTTGCGGCGTGGTCGGGAGGCGCGGCAATACCTGCCTCAGCCCCGACCGTCGCGTCCGATGTTACTCCCGAACCCGCTGCGGTAGTCGCCGAAGCTCCAGCTCCAGCGGCGGTCGCCGCCCCGGCCGTCGCCGAGGATCCGGTGCCTGTCGCCGTGGCGACGATCGACGAACCCGCCGAGGAGCCCATTGATGCCCTTCCGTTGCGTGACCGTCTCTCGTTCGCGGTCAAGCTTGGGGCCGGGGCGGGTTTCATGTTTGGAATTTTCGCGGCGTTAGTCAGCACCCGGTTCGCGTTGCCTCGAATCGCCCCCGCCTTTGATGGTGAAGCGCTCAGGGCCAGCAGTCTCAGCTCACCCGGCGATGTCCTGTTGTATGTCACTGCCCTGACGACCCTTTTCGGGGCGATCCTCGCCTCCGGGGCGGCCGCCATACCGGCCTGGTTCGACCGCGGTTTCACGATCCGCTCCAGCTCACGATCTCTCACCGTGATCGGCGCGGCGGTAGGAGCGGTGAGCGGTCTGATCGGTTCAGGTGTCCTACTCGGCGCCGGTACGACGGTTGAACCGGCACTCCCCGAGGACCCGGTGATGGTGGCTCTGGCTCCCGTCGCTTCGTCTGTCCTTCTCGTCGCCATCATGGTTATGGTCGGAATCGCCGTGGCCATGGTTGTGCAGATGATGGCCCTGCCAGCTGGACTAACAGCAGAAGAAGAAGCGGAGTCCGACGTCATCAAGCACCGCCTGGCTACCTCGTATCTCATGCCGCTGTTGGTGATTCTGGCAATCGCCGCGTTTGTATTGCCCTTTGCCTGGCTGCTGCTCACGTTCCATGCTTCAGCTCCGCTCATCGCGGGCGTGGCCGCCGGAGGCGTACTCACGTTCGCCGGATTGGCAGCGTCGAAACCCAACGGTTCGATCAGTGCGGGCGAGTTTGCGGTAGCCGCCGTCGGAATCGGCGTTGTGCTGTTGTTCGTAGCTCTGGTAACCAACGCAGTTTCTGGCGGTGGAGCGCATCCTGAGGACGAATCACCCGCTGAGGACCACGCCGTCGTGCAGGTCTGGATCTAGACAGATTTGGTCCAGCCGGTTTGGTCTAGCCAGGACCGGGGGTTGATCTAGACCGGTTCCCGGAGATGCTGTTCGAGGGCGTCCCACTTGCGTTCCTGCTGATACCAGCGGAACCAGATGACGGTGATAACGCTCCACAGCAGAAACCCGCCGCCGAGTTTCATGAGGACTCCTGCCACAGCCTGGTCTGTCATCGGATCCCAGCCCCACAGCTTTGGTGCTTCGGCGTAGTGACGATACAACGGGGTATTGCCGAAGATGAGAAATGCGGACGGGATGGTTGGGACGAGTGACTGGGCGAACAAATACATCATCGCCCCCGGCGGCTTCAGGCGAGCAACGGCCGGGTGTGGCGAAATGACTGGCATCCACATGAGAATGGCGGACGTGAACAGCGTCGCATGGACGCCAAAGTGGATCCAGGGGACGGTGACCATCAGGTCAATGATCTGGGGCCAGTGCAAGCCAGCGAGCACCAGGTTGAAGAACGCAAATCCGACTACCGGGTGACTGACAGCCTTCAAAAGCTGTATCTCGCGGGGTTTGTGGATGAGGAATCCGGCTAGCCAACGGGGAAGGCCGAGCAGGAGCAACGGAGCGCCGATGAGGGCGATCACGAGATGTTCGATCATGTGGAAGGTGAACAGCGACTGCTCGCCTATATCGTGAATCGGCCAACTCGACACGAGGAACATGAGGGCCAGGCCACCGTAGAACTGGCTTCGCTGGCGTCGGGTAGCTGCCACCGTCCCGGCGGGAAGTACCTTGCGGGCAATCCGGGTGGTGAGGTAGCGGTAGGCGAGCGCCAACCCGCCCAAGGTCACGACGACGTCGTAGTGAGGATGAAATCCGAGGATTTCATCCATCAGATCAAAACGACCGCGCCGAGCGCAAACAAGACAGCCGCATAGAGGATCATCGCCGCAACAAAACCGGTCGTGAAGAACTTGGAGAGCAGCGACTTCTCGAACCGCAGGTGCATAAACCAGCCGACCACGATGACAAACTTCATGACTGCGAGCAGGATCAGGAGCGGAGCGGCAATCGACGTCGTGAAGGCGTCAATTCCTTGTTCGAGGTAGTAGAGCGCCACCTCAATGGCGGTCAGGACGGCGAGCAGTATCGCAATCTGCACGTATTGACGGGGCGTGGGATGAGCGAGGGCGTGTTCTTCGGCCATGGCTTCCTCAGGGGATCAGGTAGACGATGGTGAAAATGACAATCCAGATGATGTCGACGAAATGCCAGTACAGGCCAACCAGTTCGACGTTGAGTCCTTGAACTTCAGTTAGTCCGCCCTGGCGTTTCGAGATCCCATAGAGCGAGAGCAGCATGAGAATTCCGAGGAACACGTGCGCCCCGTGAAAGCCGGTCAGCATGAAAAAGGCCGACGCGGCCGGGTTGGTTGAGATGGTCATCCCCTGCTGGATGAACTCGGTGAATTCGAAGACCTGCCCGCCGATGAATACCGATCCGAGCATTCCGGTGGCCGCTAGCCATACCCTGGTGCGGTTCTGATCGCCCGAAACGAGCGCATCGTGGGCCAGGACCATCGTCAAGGACGACATCAGCAGTACGAACGAAGATACCGACGTGAAGGGGATGTCATACAGGTCTCTGGGAAGGATGACGTTCTGGCCGGCCGGCACAAATGCGCTGTAGTCACGACCCTTGAAGAGCATGTAGTTCGAGATGAGGGCTCCGAAGAACATGAACTCGGACGACAAGAAGACCCACATTCCGAGCTTCCGGTTGTCGATGCCAGTGCTCTCGTGGACGTCATGATCTCCATCAGTGTGTGCCACGTCTGCCATCAGGCGTCCTCTCCGTCGGACTGCCCGTCGTCGTGGCCAGCACCGTGCGCATCACTGTGGTCATCATCGTGGCCGTCGTGGGGTTCCTCGAGCGGTTCTACGCCCCACCCGACAAATGACCCGACGATGATCAGGACGCCTACGATCGCCAATGGGATACCCCAGGCAGCAGCGCGGTAGATGATGCCGTATCCGATCATGGGCATTCCAAGCCCGACCAGGAACGGATAATACGATGGATTTGGTAGGTGGATGGGGGCCGGGGGATTGAGTCCCAACTCTTCGTATTCGGCGAGCAGGGCGCCAGCTTCGGGCCGTCGAACTGGCCGACCCTCGGCATCCTCGGTGTACTTCTTATGCCAGAAGTCATCCAGAGAAGTAACTACCGGATTCACTGCGAAGTTGAACTCAGGAGTTGGTGACGGCATCGTCCATTCCAGGGTCCGAGCGTCCCATGGGTCGAAGGGGGCGACTGGCCCGTTGCGCTTCGACCAGGTCCAGTTGATCATGAATATGAGTACGCCAAGGGCGATGATGAACGCCCCTACGGTGACGGCCATGTTCCACGGTCCCAGGCCGGTTTCCTCCGCGTACACCCACGTCCGGCGCACCATGCCATTAAGCCCTAACCAATGCATCGGGCCAAAGGTGAGGTTGAATCCAACGAAGAACACCCAGAAGTGCAACTTGCCCAACGTTTCTGAGAACATGCGACCGGTCAGCTTCGGGAACCAGTAGTACAGGCCTGAGAACAGGCCAAATATCGCCCCACCGAACAACACGTAGTGGATATGAGCCACGATGTAGTAGGTGTCGGTCTGCTGCCAATCGGCAGGGACGATCGAATGCGTGACCCCGGACAGGCCCCCGATCACAAACATGCCGATAAACCCCAATGAGAACAACATCGGTGTGTTCAGCTTGATCTTGCCACCCCAAACGGTACCGATCCAGTTGAAAATCTTAATTCCGGTTGGAATGGCAATGGCCATAGTTGAAAGACCGAATGCCGCCTGGGTGATGGGGGTGACGCCCGACGCGAACATATGGTGAGCCCAAACGCCGAATCCCATAAATCCGATGGCGGCACCAGCGAAAACCACCGCCGGGTAGCCGAACAGCGGTTTGCGTGAAAAGGTTGGGAGCACTTCGGACACGATGCCCATCGCCGGCAAGATCAGGATATAGACCTCGGGATGACCAAATAGCCAGAAGAAATGCTGCCAGAGGATCGGATCTCCACCCATCGAAGGATCGAAGAACAGTGTGCCGAAGTTGCGATCGAAGGTGATCATGAACAGTGCTACGGCGATGATCGGGAGTGAGAACAGCAGAAGGAATGCAACGATCGTGGTCATCCAAACGAATACCGGCATCCGTAACAACTTCATACCCTTGGCGCGCATGTTGAAGATGGTGACGATGAAGTTGATCGATGAGATCAGCGAGGCGAGGCCGAGGATCTGTAAACCGATTGACCAGTAATCCATAACGGTGCCGGTTGAGAATCGGATGCCCGAGTTGGGGGCGTAGCCGAACCATCCACCATTGGGTCCTGACCCGAGGCGGGAGGCGGCTTCGGCAAGGTTGCCACCCGCCGGTGGGCCAGTCGTTCCGAAGAGGAACGACGTGTACAGAAAGACGCCTCCGAACACGAAGATCCAGTAGGAGACGGCGTTCATGCGCGGGAAAGCCACATCCCTCGCCCCGATCATCAAGGGCAGCAGGTAGTTGAAGAATGCCGCAGACACGGGCATGACGAAGAGGAAGATCATTGTCGTGCCGTGCATGGTGAACATGGCGTTGTACTCGGAGGCCGATAGGAAAACGTTGTCGGGTTGGGCGAGTTGGATGCGCAGCAGGAGAGCTTCGAGACCGCCGAGGATGAAGAATGTGAAGGCGGTATACCCGTACATGATGCCGATTTTTTTGTGATCGGCGGTGGTGATCCAACTCCAAAATCCTGTATGTGAGGCCGGGCGACGGAAGATGGTCCGAGAGCTTGGTGTGGCGGTGGTGGCCATCAGTCAAGGCTCCTCAGGTAGGCGGCGAGCGCTTCGATTTCTTGCTGGGTGAGGTCGATGTTTGGCATGAACGAACCCGGCTTAATGAGCGGTGGGTTGTCGATCCAGTCTTCGAGAGCGTTCGGATCATCTCGTTCGAGCACCGCTCCAGCAAAGACGCTGCGGCTGGCGAAGTGAGTTAGGTCCGGGCCGTAGATGGCTCCTGCTACCAGGGCAGGGTTGCTCGCGGTGACGCCCGAGATGTTGTGGCAGCTGACACACTGACCACCGAGGAATAGGTCCATGCCTTGCTGTTCGAGGCTACTTTCGGCAGGCATGACAGCTGTCTGTTGCTGCTCGGTCAGCCAGTCGGCATAGTCGTCCGGGGTCAAAGCGATGACCCTGGCTCGCATCTTGGCATGGGACAGGCCGCAAAACTCCGCGCACTGTCCCCAGTATTCTCCAGGGTCATCGGCCTGCAAAAGCAGAAGGGTGTCCTGGCCGGGGACGAGGTATCGCTTCCCGTTCAGCTTGGGGATCCAGTAATTGTGAATCACGTCATCCGATGACATGTCCAGGCAGATTTCGGTGTCGGTTGGCATCACCAGAACGTTGGCGGTGGTGAAGCCGTCGTCTGGGTAGCTGTACTCAAACCACCACTGGTGGCCGGTGACTTCGATGTGCAGAGCATCATCGGCACATGATGTGTACTTGAAGATACGATCGACCGTCGGTACGGCGATAGAAGCGAGGATGAGCACCGGGATCACCGTCCAGATGACCTCAAGCCTGGCGTTCCCTTCGATCTGTTTTGGTTCGGGAGTGCGGTCGCCTCGATCGCGAAATCGGATCGCGGCATACAGCAGGCCACCCGTCACCAAGATAAAAATGACCGTAGCTATGTAAAGCGTCAGCCTGAAGAGTCCGTCGATGTCTTCGGCGATCGGTCCCTGTGGATCGAGTGAATCCATCGGAGCGCCGGTCGCACAAGCGGCAAACAGGATCGATGCGATTGCGATTCCGATCCAACCGCGGCGGCGTGTCACAGTGCCTGAGCCTCTCCATCTACGGACGTTTGCGGACCGAGGCTAGTCGCTCGGAACGTAGGTATGTTACGAGCCGAAGCGGCTTCGACCAAGTTACAGGTAGGGGAACTTTCCAGTTACCGAGTTGCGTTTATGACGAACTCCGGGGCAGGATTGATATGGGCTACCTCATCGATGACGACGGTCGGGACCGTTTCGTTTCCATTGGCGACCGAGCGGACGAACGCTGCCCCATCCGGGTCGTCCCAGATATTGACGTTGTCGTACCTAACGTCAGCCTCGTCCAGGGTCCGAATGAGCCTTGTGCAGAACGGGCAACCCGGACGCCAATACACGACGGGGGTGGTGGATTGCATGGCACTCCTTGGAAGATCGCCGGACGGTCGCTGGTACCGGTGGTAGGGGTATCCTACGATCAGCGACCGAGGAACCGACATCACCGCGCTAACTGAACACGTTTCGAAGCCTTCCCGAAGCGCCACCATGAAGGCCTACGTTGCCATCACAAAACCGCGGATCATCGAACTCCTACTCATCACGACTATTCCACCAATGGTGCTGGCCAATAATGGATGGCCGGGCTGGTGGTTGGTGATCGCGACGTTGATCGGTGGGACACTTTCTGCAGGCGGCGCCAATGTCTTGAACAACTACATCGACAGCGATATCGATGTAGTCATGGAGCGAACTCAGGGGCGACCCCTGCCCAAAGCGGCCATTCCCCCTGAGCATGCGCTCCGCTTCGGGATCATCCTCGGGGCGGCCGGGTTTCTCTGGTTGTGGGCCTTTACGAACCTGCTGGCAGCCTCCATATCTACGGCAGCCCTGTTGTTCTACGTTTTCGTCTACACGATGTATCTCAAACGTTCGTCCCGCCAGAACATTGTCATTGGCGGGGCAGCTGGTTCCGCCCCGGTGCTGGTCGGCTGGGCTGCCGTCACCGGTCGGGTCGATCTGGCGGCATGGATCATGTTTGCGATCGTGTTTTACTGGACGCCGCCCCATTTCTGGGCTCTGGCCATCAAGTACAAAGACGACTACGCCAAGGCTGACGTCCCGATGCTGCCCGTCGTTGCGAGTGAACGCCATACGTCGCTCCAGATTCTCTGGTACACCGCGATGCTGGTCCTCGTCTCTCTCAGCCTGGTGTTCGTCACAAGCCTCTCGTGGATCTACTTGCTGAGTGCGATCGTCTTCGGAATCTGGATGCTGCGCGACGCCTACCGGCTCTACAAAGATCCCACGACGGCAATGGTTCTCTTCAAGACGTCGATCATTTATCTGGCGCTGGTGTTCGACGCCATCTGGGTGGATGTGGTGCTGCTGTAGGTAGCCGGTTGACGGGCCGCCCACACAGCGAAGCCTGCCACGGCTAGAGAACAGCCAGCCAGCACGACATGCACGGCTTTGAACGCGATGGACGCTTCTCCCGCCAAAACGCTGACGGCCGACGGAATCCACACGCCGATGCTGAACACCAGATAAACCAAGGCAGTTGGCAGGCTCCAACCGCTCGGCGACCCGGTCCGCCACATGAGCATCGCCAAGAACAAGAACGTAGTGCCAAGGGCGACCGAACCGCCGATCCGGAGCCAGCTGAACGGATTTGAACTCTCAGGCCCTGTCAAAAGGGCAATCCGGCTGCCCCAAACGAGCAGCGACCATCCGCCGGCCAGGGCGAAGGCGCCAAGAGTCAATTGGTGAGCGGGTCGGTTTTTGAAGATGATCTGTCCAGGTTCGGGAGCGGGGGAGGTTATCTCGTCTGAGGGCTGACACCAATCCGGGAAAGCACGAAGTACGCAGTTTCGTTCGCGAAACTGCAATGCACTGGTTGTGTCGCACCCCTTGCGTCCCCTTGCGTGGCACGTTCTGCGCAGTTTCGTTTGCGAAACTGCATTGCGACGCAAGCGTCGC
>CBDTUI010000031.1:0-24681 GCA_965363765.1 uncultured Acidimicrobiia bacterium | reverse complement strand
AGGTTCTGCTGGATGGTGCGAAATGTGCGACGAGCCAGGTCTAGCGATGCTTCCACGAGGAGTGGGTCTCCAGACATGAGGATGACATCCCCGGCTTCGATGGCAATATCGACTCCGGTTCCCACCGCCATGCCGAGATCTGCCTGGGTGAGAGCTGGGGCGTCGTTTACCCCGTCGCCGACAAAAGCAACCTGAAGTCCTTCTCCCTGAAGCCGCGCAACTTCGCTGGCTTTCTCCCCTGGCATGACATCGGCGAGGACTCGTTCGATCCCGAGCTGGCTGGCGATGGCGACCGCGGTCCGGTGATTGTCTCCCGTGATCATGGCGACCTGCACGCCCATTTCCTGGAGGCCGCGTACGGCGGCAACCGAACTCGGGCGGATCGAGTCGGCGACCGCAAGAGCTCCCATAGCTTGGCCATCCCACCCGGCTAGGAACGCAGTTTGACCCTTCGACTCGTACTTTTCGATCGCCTCGAGCAGGGCTTGCGGGATGAGCAGCCCTTCGTCGGCGAGCAACTTGGCCTTCCCAACTGTCACCCGCACGCCGTCCACCATTGCGGTGATGCCGCGTCCGGGGATGGCCTGGTGGTCGGTGGCCGGTCGGGCGGTTAGATCCCGTTCTTCAACTCCGAGTTGGATCGCCCGAGCGACCGGATGTTCAGAACCAGCTTCGACGCCGGCGACCCGCTCGAGAAACAGCGCGTCCTGACCGTCGGTGGTGAGGAACTCGGTGAGAGTCATCGCGCCGCGGGTAAGCGTCCCGGTTTTGTCGAAGAGAACTACGTCAATGTCCCGAGCGCGTTCGAAGATGTCTGCGCCTTTGAAAACGATCCCCAACTCGGCACCGCGCCCTGATCCCACCATGATGGCCGTCGGCGTGGCAAGCCCCAGTGCGCAGGGGCATGCAATGATTACGACCGCGATGGCCCGTTGGAGTGCAGTAACAGAGCCTGCGTCGGCCAGGATCCAGCCGATCAGCGTCAGGATGCTCAGCAGAATCACGATCGGTACAAAGACTCCCGACACGCGATCGGCCAGTCTCTGTACCGGTGCTTTTGAGGCCTGGGCATCTTCGACCAGCTTGACGATCTGATGTAGAGCGGTGTCGGTGCCGACATTGGTGGCTTCGACAACGATCATTCCCTGCTGATTGATGGTGGCCCCGTATACGGAGTCACCGGTGTTCTTGTCGACCGGAGTGGACTCACCGGTGAGCATTGACTCGTCAACCGAGGTGGCGCCTTCGACGATGTTGCCATCGGTGGGAATCTTCGAGCCGGGCATGACCTTGATTCGATCTCCCGGAACGACGTCCGAGATGGCGACCACCATCGTCTCGCCGTTTCGCATTACCGTCGCCTCTTTGGCTCCAAGCTCGAGCAGTTTGGTGATCGCCTGGCTAGCCCGGCCCTTGGCCCGTGCCTCAAAGTAGCGGCCGAGCAAGATGAAGCTGATGATGGCGCCAGCCGTTTCGAAGAACACGGGTTCGTTGGCAAAGAACGCCCATACGGAATAGAAGTAGGCGGCCAGCGTGCCCAAAGACACGAGCGAATCCATGTTGGCTCCGCCTGATTTCAGCCGCTTGGCGGCTGCTTCATGGAACTGCCAGCCGAACCAGAATTCAACGGGGGTCACGAGAACCCATTGGGCAATGTGTGCTCCGGTCGACTCCATGCCGGTCATTGCCAGCACCATGGCCGGAAGGGTCAGCAGGGCAGCACCGAGGAATCGACGCCACTGTCGGCGCGCTTCTTCTGAGTACTTCTCGGTCTGTGAGATGCGCTCCTCCGTGGGAATGCGCATCTCGTAGCCGATCTTGTGGACCGCGGCGATGAGGTCGTCTTCGTTGACACTGTCATCGAGGGAGACCCTCGCCTCGCCACCGGCGTAGTTAACGATCGCCGTAGACACGTCGTCGCGTTTGGAAAGGACGCGTTCGATCCGCATGGCGCACGACGCGCACGTCATACCGTCGACTTCGAAAGTGAGCTCTTTGGTCATTGGATCGGGTCCTCCCGAGTCCCCGAGATGGGGCAGTCTGCTTTAAGCGTTGCTGGCGACGTCGTAGCCCTGCTCTTCGATCGCTTCGATGATCTTGTCGATCGTCAGGGAGTCGTCATAGGCCAATTCGACGGTGCGATCCTCAATGTGTACCTCGACCTTGTCGATACCGGTCAGTTCTCCAACGGCACCTTCGATCGATGACTTGCAGTGGCCGCACGAAATCGTTGGCACGGAAAGGGTTGTATTGGTCATGTTGTCTCCATTGGTGTTGCTGGGCCAGTTACGGCGGCCGTGTACCGCATGGTTTCCATGAGTTCATCAACAATCTCTGCTGTGCGCCCTTCGGCGATCGCATGGGTCACGCAGGTCTCGAGATGGTTCTGAAGCAGTACTCGATTGACTCGCTCAAGCGATCCCTGGAGTGCTGACACCTGTTTCATGATGTCGGGGCAGTACCGCTCCTCTTCAACCATGCGGATGACACTTTCAACGTGCCCCCGAACGGTCTTGAGTCGATTCAGCGAATCCTTCTTGTGCTGATCTTTCATACGTAGATTGTACCACCCCCCCTGGGGTGGGGTCAATTTGGTTTTCAGTCGAGAATTTCCGAGATTCTGCCGATAAATACGAAACCAAACGTTTCGTAGAAACGTATAAGGGGTAAGAGACAACGAGCGAGGCGTTTACCGGGAGAGATTCCGGCGAATCGTGAAATAGATCACGAGCTGACGGCGTTGACGAAAGAACACCTCCGAAAGGAGACACAAATGAGTGACACAACATTGAAAGGTCGCAGAATCCAGGGTGGAGTGCGACCGTCCAAAACCATTGACGTGGCGCGTAGTTGCGCAGACTCCGGTTGCGTGACCAAGTTGTCACGCTACAACCGGCGAGAGTTCTGTTACGCCCACGCCCCGGTCAAGTTTCCGAGGGTACGAGGTCGGATTCCGATCGACGGGGCGGTATAACCAGACCTAGGAATGCGTCAGGCGATTCTTCGGAGTCGTTCCTTTTCCCCAGATGACGCAATCAACGCTGAGTCCTGCCCAGACCCAGCAAAGAATGAGGCCTCGGATTCCCCTCCTCGAGGCCTCATTCGCGTCCAGATTTCGACCTGAGGCGAGCGCCTAATCAGAGTCGATGCCGAGTTTTCTGAGGAACGGTTCGCTCGAGGGTTCGCGTCCCAGGAACTCGCGAACTAGGTCCATTCCATCTTTTGTGCCGTTGGGAGCAAGGACGAGTTCGCGGTAGGCACGTCCGACCTCCGGATTGTCGATACCTTCAGCAGCGAATCGCGAGAACATGTCGTCCCCGAACACCTCGGCCCACAGATATCCGTAGTAGCCGGCGTCGTAGCCAAACATATGCCCGAACGATCCGAGAAAGAACGTGCCTTCGGGATGGGGGAGCAGGCTGAAGGCGTTGGCTTTCTGGAGAGCGTCGTCGAGTGAATCTGGCCGGATCGGTCCGTGGAGATACATGTCGAGCATCCCGTAGGTGACTTGCCGCAACTTGGCGAGGCTTTCGTTGAGATAGCGAGCCTGGGCGAGCTGGTTCAGTAACTCGTCCGGGATCGGCTCATTGGTCTCATGGTGGGTGGCGAACCGTCGGAGAATCGACGGCTCCCAGCACCAGTGTTCCATGATTTGTGAGGGGGCTTCGACGAAATCCCACTCGGTTCCGGCTCCTGAAAATCGCAAGTGTTCGGCTCGCGAGAACGTCATATGCAGGATGTGACCGAACTCATGGAAGAGGGTCACGGCATCGCCATGCTGAAGCAGCGATGGCCGATCGGGTGACGGTTTCGGGAAGTTGGCCAGGATGGCGCTCACCGGCGTCACGTACCCGCTCGGGCCGCGGTGAGCAGGCACCAGTGGCCAGGCGGCTGCGTGGGAGAACTTTCCTTCGCGCGGAAAGAGGTCCATGTAGAAGTGTCCTACGACGTGACCGGAATCTGTCTCGGTGACCTCCCAAAGGGTGACGTCGTCGTGCCAGGCGTTCGCAGGACTGAGTTTGGTGTAAGTCACCCCAAACATCTCTGCCGTGAGGTCAAACATGCCTTTGACAACGTTGTCGAGCGACAGATACTCCGCCACTTGCTGGTTGTCCACGCCGTATTCGTCTCGCTTGAGTACCGTGTCGTAGTAGCGCCAATCCCAGAGCTCGAGCTCATTTGCACCGGTGTCGGCGTGGAGGAGGTCGCGCATCCTGGCGATCTCGGCGCGTGCTTGGGTCGTCAGTCCTGGGACTATCGAGTCATAGAATTCGAATACTGCTTCGGGGGTCTTGGCCATTTTGAGCTGCATCGAATGGTGGGCCCACGAATCAACCTCGAAGATCTCGGCGATCTTCTGACGGATGACGACGGCTTCGCCGATGACCGGACGGTTGGCTTCGGCCGCCCGGTTGCTGAACTTCTTCTGCAGGGCTTCGCGCAGTTCGCGGTTCTTTACGTTTTCGATGAACGGGACGACATCCGGGTATGCCATCGAAACGCAGAACGTGTTCTCCTTTTCGCCAGGCTTCAGGTTCTCGATGTAGGACTCCGGCAGCCCATCAAGATCGGCCCTGGTGACCACAAGAAAGTCTTCGTACTCGGCAACGTTCGTGGAGAACGCAATGCTCAGCTCCACCAGCCGTTCGTTGTGCTGCTTCAGTTCGGCTCGTTGTCCGGCTGACAATTCGTGCCCAGCCATCCGGAAATCTCGCTGCATGAACGCCAGCAGGCGGGCGGGCTCCCCAGTGAGCGCCTTGGCTTCGTCGGTGGCGGCGTACGCGGCGATAGCGTCGTAAACGTCCTGGCGAAAGACCAAATCTACGCCCCACTTGGCCAGCTGCTCTTCGAGGATCCGGGCTTTGTCACGAATGGCTTCGTCGGGGGAGGCCTCACCCAGGAAGGGTCCCTGGCCATACGCGATTGTCACGAACTGGGCGGCCCGCTCGGCGGGCGCGATGGTGTTCTCGAAGGTCCGCACACCGTCGACGTCCACCAGGTCGTCGATGAGGCGGTCGGCTTCGGCAAGGGAAGCGTTCAAACCGTCTTCGATGGATTCGGCGGTAGTTTTCGTGTAGTCAAACAACATCCTCGTGAGGTTAGCTGCGGGCGTCGAAATCGAAAACGCCGCCTCCCACCAACTCACCCGATCGCTGGAACCCTGGGTTAAACCCAGGGTTCCTACTAACGGATCCCGCGTGCCGTGGCCCTGAGAATGTCGCCTAACCTGGCACGGACGATGGAGGGTGCGTGTTCGAAGAAGGCATTCAAGATTTCTGGACCTGGTGGACGGCCACCGGGAGGGACGGGCTTCTCGCCGCCATTGACGGCGAGGACTCCGATATCACCGAGACCCTCTCCGACAAGATTCATGAACTGCATCCGGGCCTCGACTGGCAACTCACCCCGCTGCCCAGCGGGAGGTTCTGTTTGGCTCTGTCCGGGGGCGGAAATCGGCTGTTGCGCGTCCTCACCGAGACGGCGATGGTGTGGGCTCCGGTCGACGACGACCGTTTCGTATACGCACCCGCCCGCATCGCCCAGCCACCCCAACCGGTCGAGTTCGGCGAAGTCACCGTTGATCCTGAGTCGGTTCGGGTCGGAACCGAGTTCGATGATGAGTACGAACAGCTTGACGTCACGATGTGGATTCCAGGGACGGAAGCTTACGAGGATGGCGATCGAACCGAATTGGCGATGGCTCTCCTGGATTCAACCCTGGGCGAAGACGACACCGAGCGATGGATCGGCATCATTGAGACGGTTGACGTTGATCCGGGTAACACCGTGTACCTGGCCGAGCTTCCTCAGGTGATCGCAGGGATTGAGCCAAACGTCACCAGAGACGAGTGGAAGGTGTACGAAAGTGGCCCGAGCCCGAGCGAACCGGTGGTGTTGGCGCTTAATGTCGCAGCAAAACATATCGACCACCTGACTCACGGCGTCCATGTTGAAGTCATGATCGCCCTTACTGAGGCGACCAGTCTCGGGATGCCATCGGAAGCGGAAGCGGACCGGGTTGCGATCATCGAAGATGCCATTGTCGACGCCCTGCCAGCTGGTGTGATCCTGGTGGCTCGCGAGACGGGACTCAACCAGCGAATTCTCCACTTCTATGGCAGGAACGCCGACCACCTCGAAGACGCACTCGATGCGTTTGAGAAACATGACACGCACGACATTGTTTTCCATCTCGCCATAGATGCCGATTGGTCGATGTTGTCAGAGTTGCGCTGATGTGGTCCGACCGACGCACGCTGCTCGTCGTCGATCGTGTAGCCGGCACCGACCATGACGCAGTTCTCGTGGACTCCGGCAAGATTGTGGCTGTCGGGTCGTCGAACGAGTTTGAAACAGCTGGCCTGGCAATCGACCGATACCCCGGCACGTCGCTTATTGCCGGACTCGGCGACGCCCACTTTCATCCGCTCGGGTTCACCGCGGCGATCAGCAGGCTCAACGTTGCCAACTGCGGATCTTTCGATGACCTTGCCGGCAAAATACGAAAGGTGACGTCAGGCATGCCACCAGGACAGGTCGTGATTGGAACCCGTCTCAATGACGACGGCCTCGCCGAGCAGCGGCTGCCGACCCGCTTCGACCTCGATGCCATGGTGGGGGATCGCCCGTTGATGCTCTACCGATATTGTGGGCACGTCGCAGTCGCCAACACTGCGGCACTCGATCTGTCGGGTGTTCGCCCGGACACGCCTGACCCGGTCGGCGGGTCGCTCGACCGTGACGCTGATGGACGACCCAACGGGATCCTTCGCGAAACGGCCATCTCGTTGTGCGGGGACGTCCTCGGGCAACGGAGCGGTGACCTGAGCCGCGAGGAAGTTTTGAACGCCATGTCTGGCCTGGTGGGAAGCGGGCTGACCCGACTGGGTGCGATTGTTGCTACTGGCGGATTCTTTGGGGTCCGCGATGAAATCGATCAGCTGATCGACATCGGGCCAGACCTGCCGCTGAATCTGTCGGTGCTCGTGTACGCCGAAACGCCGGATCAGTTAGAACGGGCCGCCGAGCGTTTGTCCAATGCCGGGCGTCGGCTGAGCTTCCTGGGGATGAAGGACTTCACCGATGGGAGCCTCGGCGGGCATACTGCCGCTCTTCGCCAGCCATACAGCGACTGGCAATCGGAGGTCGGCACCAATCGGTTTGACCTGGCGCGGATCGGGCCGCTCGCCGAACGTTCCCTCGCGCTCGGCGGGTCGGTGGCGCTGCACGCTATTGGAGACGCCGCCTGCGCCGACGTGATTGGTTACTTCGGGACATTGCGCGATGCTGGTGTGGATGCTGATCGGCTGAGAATCGAGCATGCCTCAGTTCTGTCCGATGCCGACGTCGAGGCGCTGGCGGCTACCGGAGCTGTGGCATCGGTCCAACCGGCCTTCCTAGCGTCGGAGACCGAGTGGTTGGGGACCCGGCTCGGCGAGCGGGTAGAGACCACCTACCGGTTCAGAACGATGCAAGAGGCTGGCATTGCCCTGGCTGGGGGGTCCGACTGCCCTGTGGAGCCTCCCTTCCCGCTGGCCGGCATGGCGGTGGCTCAGGACCGGGCGGGAATGGTCCCGGCCGAGTCCCTGGATGCCGGGTCGGCACTGGCCATGTTTACCGATGGTGTTTCGGCTGCGTTGCGCGAGCCGCTTCCGCTCAAGCCTGGCGCCCGAGCGGACTTCACAATGTTGAACGTCGATCCGCTGACGGCCACCCCGGATGAGCTGCGGGGCGCCGAGGTCGTTGCCACCTGGATCGAAGGGACACCCCACCTTCCTATCCCATTTGAGTGGGATCAATAGCCAGTTGGGATGACGTTGCTCAGCATGTGGAGCATTGGCTCATGCACCTGCGAATTCGAGGCAAGCATTGACGAAGCCGTCAACACACCGACGGGTGTTCCCCGAACGCTGCTGATTGCGCCACCGGCCTCAGTCACCAGGAGTACGCCGGCGGCCATATCCCACGGTTGTAGCTCGAACTCCCAGTAGGCGTCGAGGCGACCGGCGGCCACCCAGGCGAGGTCGAGGGCCGCCGATCCGAGTCTCCGCACTCCCTGACAGTGCCGTAGGCCGGCTGCCAGTGCGTGTCCGTACTCCTCAGCCCGTTCTTGGCGGTCGTACGGGAAGCCGGTGGCGACGAGAGAAGCCGAGAGGGCGGTGGCGTTCGAAACCGCTATGGCCGATCCGTTTAGTTGTGCCCCCTCGCCGCGCACCGCAGTGAACATCTCCTCTTTGAACACATCGAGCACCACTCCGACCAGGGGGCCGTCGTCGTCGATCAGCCCTACGGAAACAGAAACATGGGGTATACCGTGCAAAAAGTTGATCGTGCCATCGATCGGGTCGAGTAACCAGGTGCGGTCGCCTGCCCGGCTGCCACCTTCCTCGCCGACAATGCCATCTGAGGGGCGGCCCCGTTCGATCATTTCGATCATAAGTCGTTCGGCAGCATGGTCGGCGGCTGTGACCGGGTTGACGGCACCTTTGAAATGCGTTTCCCCGGCTGCCAGGGACCAGTCTTGCACTACTTTTCCTGCCGCTCGGGCCAGGTCCATTGCGAAGTCGATGTCGTTCATCTGCCTCACTGTAGGGTCGGCGCTCGTAGGCGACTTAGAATCGTCCGGTGATCCGCCCCATTCTTCTTGCCCTGGTAGGAGCCCTGTGCGCCAGTGCAGGGTTCGCTCCGGTCGGTAGTCCGTTGCTGCTTGTCGCCGGACTGGCCCTACTCCTGACGGGCGTGCTGGGAGCAACCACGAAGGCGGGAGCGTTCCTGGCCGGGTTCGTGTACGGACTCGTCTTCATTTCGGTGGTCATGGAATGGCTGACCAATCTGGCGAACGAAGCGGCGATCGGACTGGGGATCCTCCAGGGATTGTTCTATGGGACCGCCACGCTGGTCGTGTGGATGGTCAGGAAGAACCCGGTCGGATACCTGGCTGTGATGATGGTGGGAATCTGGATGGCGATGGAGTTTGCCAGGGAGCGGATCCCGTTTGGTGGGGTCAACTGGGGCGCCCCCGGCTATTCGATCGGTGAGTGGACCTGGCTCCGCTCCAGCGCCCAATGGATTGGCACGTCCGGCCTTTCAGTCCTGGCGGTCTCCGTGGCGGTGGGAGTTGCGCTGTACGTGGTCCGGCGAGACACCGGACCGATCCTGGCGGCGGTCGGTCTCGGGGTGTTGCTCGCTGTTGGCGGTGCGCTAATCCCAGCTGGGCCGGACGGACCCGAGATCACGGTGGCCATCGTTCAGGGGAACTCGCCATGTCCGGGCGTTCACTGTGAAAACGAACGACAATTGGTATTCGAAAACCACCTGGCAATGACGAAAACGCTGGCTCCCGATACGTTTGACCTGGTCGTGTGGCCGGAATCATCGACCGGGTTCGGATTTGATCCGCTGCAGTCTTCCGAAGTTGCCCAGGACCTCGCCGGTGAGGCCGCCCGCCTTGGTGCCTATCTGATGGTGGGTGGCGATCGCGCCGACACCCCCGGCACGTTCATCAATTCCAACCTTTTGTACAACCGCTCCGGGGATCTGATCGGCGAATACCGCAAGCGACATCCGGTTCCCTTTGGCGAGTACATTCCGTTCCGGTCCGTCCTCGGCGCGATGTCGCTGTTCTCAAGGGTTCCCCGCGACATGGTGCGCGGGATCGAGCCCGGGGTGTTTGTTGTTGATTTCGGTTCGATCGGTACCGTGATCTCGTACGAGGCCGCCTTTGCCCGATACAGTCGTGACGCCGCCGCCGACGGTGCCGATCTCCTCGTTGTCGCCTCCAACGAGGCGAGCTACGGACGCTCGACAGCCGCCGCGCAGCTCATTGGCATGAGTCGGATGCGGGCCGCTGAAAACGGTATTGATGTAGTGCACGGCGCGGTGACCGGATCGTCAGTCCTCATCACCGAAGGCGGCGTCCTCGGACCGGTCACGCCACTATATGAGGAGGCGATCGTGACGGGAACGGTTCGGGTGCGCGATTCGGGCCCGACGGTCTACGCCCGATGGGGTGACTGGGTGGCGGTTGCCGTCATTGTGTTGGGGAGTCTGGCGGTGGTCGAAACGGCGGTTCGCAGCGGTTCTCCAAGTAATCGTGCTTCAAAACGCAGGGAGGCCACCCAAAGGTGACCTCCCTGGTGTCGGCTATGAGGTCAAAAGACCCCGCCAGGGACTAGCCGACTCGCTTTGTTCTAGCGCCAAGATCTACCAGTTTCCACTCCCAGTGGCATCTTTCTTCATAAAAGTTGCACAAGTTCACTATTTTCCTCGATGGTACCGATTCCATACGCCTCGTGGCCATATTCCGACAGGGTGTCGACGATCTGCGATCGGCGTTCCGGATGTGCGACTACGAGGAAGCCGATCCCCATGTTGAAGGTTCCGAACATGGCGTCGATCGGAATGTTTCCCTGTTGGGCCAGCCAGTCGAAAACCGCCGGGCGCGGCCAGGCGCTGGTATCGATCCGGGCGCTCAATCCGGCTGGTAGCGGGCGTCCGGCATTGCCGGGTAGGCCGCCGCCAGTCACATGGGCAAAACCGGTCGACAGATCGGCATTTGCCAACGCCAGAACGGCAGGCGTGTAAATGACTGATGGCTCAAGCACCACCTCGCCGATCGTACGATGAGTCCCTGGGAAGGTGGCATGGAAGTCCTCGACAGACTTGCGGATCAGAGAAAAGCCGTTGGATCGCACGTTGGGGCTGGCAATCCCGATGATGTCATCGCCCGGACGGATCTGCTCGCCGGTGACCTGCCTTCCGGCTTCAACGATCCCGAGTGCTGCTCCGGCGACATCGACATAGTCTTGCGAAACGACTCCCGGGTGTTCGGCGGTTTCGCCACCGAGGAGGGCGCAATCGATCGAAGCGCAAGCTCTGGCGATCGACTCGACGAGTGTGCGTTCCCGGATCGGGTCAAGTTTGCCGACGGCGATGTAGTCGGTAAATCCGATTGCACGAGCCCCGACCGCCGCCAGGTCGTCGACGCACATCGCAACCAGGTCGGCTCCGACCGTCGAGTAGTTACCCATGAGCCGGGCGATCTCAAGCTTGGTTCCGACGCCATCGGTTGACATCATGAGCACCGGATTGGTGTAGCCGGCGGGAAGCGTCATCCCGGCTGCGAAACCGCCGAATCCACCGACCACGTTGGCTCCCCAACTGGCCGTGACGGCGTCCGCGATGGTCCCTACGTACCTGTCAGCGGCTTTAACGTCGACGCCCGCAGCTTTGTACGAGTCCATTAGGTCACTTTGTCCATTAGGTCACTTCCAGGACAAACTTGCCGGTCTGGTTCGAAACGTCGGTTGGGTAGTCATTGGTCAGGCACGCCGTGCAGAAACTGCCGCCCCCGGACGCCGCCAGAAGCCCGTCGATACTGAGATACGCCAGCGAATCCACCTCAAGGAACTCCTGGATCTCTTCGACGCTGCGCTCGGCGGCGAGCAATCGAGACCGGTCAGAGGTGTCCATGCCGTAGAAACAGGGCCACTTGTATGGCGGTGACGAGATCCGCAAGTGGATCTCGCGGGCGCCTGCTTCGCGCACCATGGTCACGAGCTGACGGGTAGTGCTTCCCCGCACGATGGAGTCGTCGACGAGGACGACCCGCTGGTCTTTCAGCGTGTCGGGGATGGGGTTGAGTTTCATCCGGATGCCGCGGTCTCGCAGCATTTGAGACGGCTCAATGAACGTGCGACCGACATATCGGTTCTTGATTAGGCCATCTGCGTAGTGAATCCGGCTCACCGCCGAAAAGCCCTGCGCGGCCGGAATGCCGGACTCGGGGACGGGTACGACGACGTCGGCATCGACAGGCGATTCTTCGGCGAGGATGCGACCCATCTGTTGACGGGCCGCATGAATGTTGCGACCGAGCAGATGGCTGTCCGGCCTGGCGAAGTACACGAACTCGAAGACGCACAATCTGGGTTCGGGGATTGTTTCGAACGGCTGGTAGCTCTTCAATCCTGATGCGTTGATGACAACCATTTCGCCCGGTTCGATCTCCCGGATGAAGTCGGCGCCGAGGATGTCGAGAGCGGCACTTTCGGAGGCGACCACCCAGCCCTGATCCGGCAGGCTGCCGATACATAACGGGCGGAATCCGTGTGGGTCTCGTAAAGCGACGAGGTTCCCTTGATCCATGATCGTCAGCGAAAACGCTCCTTCGAAGGTGGGCGCGGCCTTTAAGACGGCTTGGACGAGCCCCATGCCGTCGGATCGAGTGGCGTCGACCTCGAGCGAGATCGCCTCGAGCATGAGGTCGGAGTCAGTGACGTTGTCGAGGTCAAGAGCCTCGGCCAGCTGAACGGTGTTGGTCAGGTTGCCGTTGTGAGCCAGCGCCACGGCGGCTTCGCCTACCTGTCGGTAGGCTGGTTGGGCGTTGTTCCAGACGTTGGAACCGGTCGTCGAGTACCGGGTGTGCCCTATGGCGAGATGTCCGTCCAACGCTGCGAGGGTTTGCTCGTCGAAGACCTGGGTTACGAGTCCCATGTCTTTGGAGATCATGGTGGTTTCTCCGTTGGAGACGGCCATGCCGGCGCTTTCCTGGCCGCGGTGCTGGAGGGCGAAGAGGCCGAAGTACGTCAGCTGCGAGGCTTGCTGGCCCGGGGCGTACACCCCGAATACGCCGCATTCTTCGCCTGGCTCAAAAAGGTCGTCTTCGATCACTTGTCGCCCATGCTAATTGTGGCCGCTCGCTGCGTAGGCTGGCCGTATGCGGTACTGCTTCGTGTGTGACCAATCTGTGCGGGCTGAAACCTGCCCGACTTGCGGTCGACCAACCCACGCGTCCTCGAATCCGCGCCGGAAGTGGACTAGGCCGGTTGTTCCGAAACGGCTCGTGGTGGTGGGAGTGGGGTTGGGACTCATGGTCCTGTTTTTTCTGTTCCAGGTCCGTTGGGGCATTCGTTGATCAACCGTGAGCCATTCGGGAACGGATTGCGCCCCGCCAGGCAGCAGCCGCTTTGGCAACCGATACGCTGGTTGCTCCGGCTGCCGGGTTGTCGAAGCTGATTCGATCTCCGCCAAATTCCCCAAGCTCGCTGACGGGAACTCCGAGCCGGTCGGCAATCTCGTGGACGGCCGTCACGTTTTCGGGGGCGATGGCAGCGAGGAAGCGGTGAGGTGCCTCGGCGAACAAGCCAATCCAACTTGAGTATTGGAGATGGGCGCCGACGTCGGAAGCGATGCAGATTTCTGAGATGGTGACGGCGGCTCCTCCATCGGAGATGTCGTGCATGACGGGGACGAGACCACTGTGGGCAAACTCGATGGCCAGGTCGATGACGGCCTTACCAATTGTCGAATCGCTACCCGCCGGTCGCCCACCAACATGGCCTTTGATGATCTTCTCGAACGAGCTGCCTCCCAGGTTGCGGGAATTCTTGGGCCCGAACATCAGCAGGGCCATTCCCGCTTCGGCTCGATCGAGGCGTGGGACCGATTCCGGGGCAGGGTCGGCCAGTCCGAGCATGCCAACAATCGGAGTCGGATAGATGTCGGCTTCGTCGGTTTCGTTGTAGAAAGACACATTGCCGCCGACGACAGGGACCCCGAGGCTTTCACAGGCGAGAGACATGCCTTCGACGGTCTCGATGAACTGCCACATGACTTCTGACTTCTCCGGATTGCCGAAGTTGAGGTTGTCAACGACGGCCATCGGCTTGGCTCCGAGCATCGCGACGTTCAAAGCAGCTTCGTAAACGAGGTTCGACCCGCCCCGTTCAGGGTCGAGGTAACACTGTCGGCCGTTGCCGTCGGTGGAAACCGCCAAGGCTTTTTCGGTTCCCTTGATTCGCAGCAACGACCCGTTTTCGCCGGGGCCGACGACCGTGTTGAGGAACAGTTGGTGGTCATATTGCTCGTAAATCCAGGAGGGATCGCCGATCGACGGGTCGGCGAGGATTTCGAGCAAGCACAAGGTGATGTCGGGTGGCTGGAGATATTCGAGGGTGTTGGTCCACAGGTCTTCCAGCCAGTACGGCTCGCCTGACGGCCGCCTCAGGATTGGAGCCGCTTCAGAGAGCGACGCCGCTGGCATCTCGGCCACTACCTGGCCGTTGTAGCTAATCCGCAGGGTGTCTCCGGCGGTGACCGTTCCCACTACTGATGCATCGATCTCCCACTTGGTGGCGACTGCCAGTACCTCGTCGACCTTTGACGGATGCACGAACGCCATCATGCGTTCCTGAGACTCCGACATGAGCAGTTCGGGAGCCGTCATGGCCGACTCGCGAACGTGAACGTTGTCGAGGTTTACGTCCATGCCCGTCCCGGCCCGAGCGGCCGGTTCCGACGTTGCACACGACAGGCCGGCCGCGCCGAGATCCTGAACCCCGACGACTAGATCGCGGTCGTAGAGTTCCAGGCACGCCTCGATTAGTTTCTTCTCTTCAAATGGGTCGCCGACCTGCACCGTGGGGCGTTTGGTGTCGGCTTCGGCATCGAATGAGGCAGAAGCGAGAACCGAGGCTCCGCCGATTCCGTCGCGGCCGGTACTCGACCCGAGCAGCACCGCGATGGTTCCCGGGGTTCCGGCGGTCCCGAGGACCAACTGTTCTTTCTGCATGATCCCGAGGCACATCACGTTGACGAGCGGGTTGCCGGCGTAACACTCCTCAAAGGCGACTTCGCCACCGACCGTAGGAACTCCGACCGCGTTGCCGTAACCGGCTACACCGGCCACGACCCCTTCGAGGAGGTACCGGTTGTGGGGGTCGTCGAGCGGACCAAATCGAATCTGGTCCCAGAGAGCGATCGGGCGGGCTCCCATAGTGAAAATGTCTCGCAGGATGCCGCCGACGCCGGTGGCCGCTCCTTGGTAGGGCTCAACGAACGATGGATGGTTGTGCGATTCGATGCGGAGGGCGGCCAGCCAGCCATCGCCGAGGTCGACAACTCCGGCGTTCTCTCCGGGTCCAACTACCACCCAGGGAGCAGTGGTTGGGAAACGTCCCAGGTGCGCCCTTGACGACTTGTACGAGCAGTGCTCGGACCACATGACCGAGTACATGGCCAGTTCGGCCTCCGACGGTGGACGACCGAGGATGTCGCAGACGGAACCGTATTCGTCGTCCGTCATCCCGAGCGCCTGATGGAGCGGCATGGTTTCAGACACGGGCGGCCACCTTCGACTGCAAGAACGACTCGAGCAGGACCCGGCCATCTGAGGATCCGAGGATCGTCTCGATAGCCCGTTCGGGGTGGGGCATGATCCCGGCGATATTGCCGGTCGCGATTGCGGCGATGTTGTTGGTCGATCCGTTCGGGTTGCTGGCCTCGTTGACCTGTCCGTTTGCTGTCGAATAGCGCAGCGGTGCCTGTTCTTCCGCTTCGATCGAGGCGATCACGTCAGGCCCAGCGGTGTAGTTACCCTCGTATGAGTTGAGCGGGATCTCAAGCACGTCGCCAATCTTGGCCGCCCTGGTCAGGATCGAGTCGGTGGATTCAACTCGGAGGTGAACCGGTCGGCAGATGAACTTCAGGTCGCGGTTCTGCAGGAGAACTCCGGGAAGCAGTCCGGCTTCGCACAGAACCTGAAAGCCGTTGCAGATGCCGAGGACCGGCGCCCCCGATTCCGCCAATCGGTTGACTTCGGCCATGACGGGGGAGAAACGGGCAATTGCTCCGGTACGCAGGTAGTCGCCGTGGGCGAAACCACCCGGTAGGACGACGCTGTCGTAGCCAGAAAGATCGGTCGTGCGGTGCCAGACAAGATCGGCCGAACCGCCGAGCGTTTCGAGGGCGTAGACGACGTCGTGTTCGCAGTTACTGCCAGGAAAAACGACTACCGCAGTCTTCATGAAGAGATGAGGATTTCGTAGTCCTCCATGACCGGGTTGGCGAGAAGCTTGTCGCACATTTCCGTCACCTTGGCTCGGATCGTCGCCTCGTCGCCGGTGGGAACCTGTAGTTCGATCGTCTTGTCGATCCGTACGTTGTCGACTTCGTGTCCGAGGTCGCGCAATGCGCGCGCCACTGTTGCCCCCTGGGGGTCAGAGATGCTCGGTCGACGGCGAATGTTGACCCGAACGGTGACAGTCGTGGGTTCGGCCATCAGCTTCCTTCCAAATAGGAATCAAATGACTCTCCGGAGATCTTTTCGAACGCCTCGACATACCGGCCCCGGGTTCCGGCGATGACATGATCGGGAAGCTTGGGCGATGGGGGAGTGTGATCCCATCCGGAAGTGTCGAGCCAGTCCCTTACGTACTGCTTGTCGAACGATGGGACGGCCGAACCTGGGTGGTATTCGTCGGCTGGCCAGTAACGAGATGAATCGGGCGTGAGTACTTCGTCGATGAGGAGCAACTCGCCGTTCGAGAATCCGAACTCGAACTTTGTATCAGCGAGTATGACGCCTCGCTCGGCGGCATAGCGAGCTGCAGTCAGGTAGATGTCGATCGACAAGGTCTTGAGCCGGTCATAAAGCTCATCTCCGAGCGCCGATCGAGCGCCTGCTTCGTCGAGGTTTTCGTCGTGTCCTGATTCGGCCTTGGTGGCGGGTGTGAAGATGGGTTCGGGAAGTCGGTCGGCCATCGAAAGGCCGGCGGGAAGATGTTCGGTGGTCGGTCCACCGCCATCGCGATATTCCCGCCAGGACGAGCCGTACAGGTAGCCGCGCACGACGCACTCCACCGGGATGACTTCGCAGCGACGAACGATCATCGACCGGCCTGCCAGGTCGGCCCGATCTACTGACGTGACCTGGGAGAGTCCTGTGAGGTCAGTACTAAGAAAATGGTTTGGTGTGTCCAGCAGATCGAACCAGTGCAGGCTCAAGCCAGTCAGCACGCGTCCTTTGTCGGGAATGGGGTCACCGAGGATGACGTCGTACGCCGAGATGCGGTCGGTTGCGACGAACAGCAGCCGTTCGTCGTCGACTTCGTATATCTCCCGGACCTTCCCTGAGGCCAGGTGTTTCAATGCCAGCACGCAGCGGGATAGTAGCGGGTTCAGGGCCACGCAGTGCGGCACCCGATTCGGGTTCGGATCCGGGTGGCGTGTCGTTCTCTTCGGGTGCGATCGGTGCGACCACTCGCAGTGCCGACTAGGCCTGGCAGGACGAAAATCGCATCCCGCTAGCATCCAGAACGATGGCACTGGTTGATGATCTTCTCGCGCTACTCGGACCCGATCGGGTCCTCACGGAACCAGTTGAACTGTATCTCTATGGGACCGACGCCAGCATCGATCGCGGTCCGGTTCAAAACGTCGTCTTTCCCGAGACGACCGAAGAAGTCGCCGAGATCGTCAAGATCGCCAACCGTCACAATGTTCCGGTGGTCCCGCGTGGAGCGGGGACCGGGCTGTCGGGAGGGGCGATCCCGATTGGCGCCTCGCTGGTTGTCGCGCTGACTCGGATGAACTCGATCGAAGATGTCGACCCGGTCAACATGACTGCTCGGGTCGGCCCTGGCGTCATCAACCTTGATCTCTCCAAGCACACCGCTGCCCTGGGTGTGCACTACGCGCCCGATCCCTCGTCACAATCGATCTGCACGATCGGCGGCAACATTGCCAACAATTCAGGCGGCCCCCACTGCCTGGCAGAAGGAACCACCGTCGAGCACATCCTCGAATTGGAGATGGTCACCGCCGATGGCCATATCGTTGTTCTCGGTGGCGAAGCCCCGGACCCGGTCGGGCTTGATCTACGCGGCATTGTTGTCGGCTCAGAAGGAACGATGGGCATCGTCACGAGCGCCATCGTCAAACTCACCCCGAACCCTCTGGCGACCCGCACGGTGCTGGCGACTTTTCACACGATTGAAGATGCGGCGGGTGCGGTTTCGGCGATCATTGCGAGGGGAATCGTCCCAGCCGCCCTCGAACTCATGGACAAGCTGATGACGGTTGCCGTCGAACGGTTTGTCGGAGCTGGATTCGATACAGAGGCCACCGCCACCCTGCTCGCCGAAGTGACCGGGCATGAATCGGCGGTTGATGCCGAACTGGCGATCGTGCGGGAAGTCTGCGAATCCCATAACGTCAAAGAGGTGCGAGTGGCGGCAAACGAAGCGGAGCGAGCGAGGCTCTGGTTGGGTCGCAAGTCGGCCTTTGGAGCGGTTGCTCAGATGGCTCCCGACTACTACCTCCACGACACCGTTGTTCCCCGCACCAAGCTGGCCGAAGTGATGGGGAAGGTGTACGAAATCGCCGCCCGATACGACATCATGATGATGAACGTGTTCCATGCTGGCGACGGGAACCTGCATCCGCTTATGGCCTTTGACGCCTCCGAACCTGGCATGCTCGATCGAGTTCATGCGGCCGCCCAAGAACTCGTCGAGGTGTGTGTGGCAGCCGGGGGAGCGCTGTCGGGAGAGCACGGGGTTGGAATCGAAAAGCGTGACCTGATGCCGCTCGTGTTCAATGAGTTCGATCTCGATGCTCAAGCTCGACTGCGAGAAGCGTTCGACCCCGAAGGCCGCTTCAACCCTGGCAAGACGCTGCCGGAGGGCTCACGTTGTTTCGATTTTGGTCGTCCGGTCCCCGAGGGCGCCTGGGTGTGAGCTCACTCGAGAACACGCTCAGCCCGTACCGAGCGGACCCTGCCGAGGTGCCGGGAGCGGCCGCCGAAATCGTCTGTGCGCCGTCGACCGTTCCGGACGCCGCCAAAATTCTTGAGGCGTGTTCCAAGATAGGCGCGGCCGTGGTGCCCTGGGGTGGCGGCACCGAGCAGGGCATTGGTGGTCCGGCGGCAGCCGATGTAATCCTCTCGACTCATCGACTCAATCAGATCGTCGATTGGCAACCCGACAACATGACGGTGGTCGTACAGGGCGGGGTCCGCGCTGCCGATCTGGCTGATCGCCTCGCCGAACGTCAACAGACTGCGGTTCTGACGGAGAAGCCCGGGAACGCGACGGTGGGTGGCCTGGTCGCGACGGGTGCTTCGATGTTTCGCCGGGCTCGATACGGTCCGCTGCGCAATCGAATGCTGGAGGCGACGTTGGCGACCGGCGACGGCCGCGTAGTCCGGGGTGGCGGCCGGGTAGTCAAGAATGTCACCGGTTACGACATCCCGCGGCTGGTGGCCGGATCAATGGGTTCGCTCGGTTTGGTGGCCGAAGTCTGCCTCAAGCTGTGGCCGGCTGGTGCTGCTCACGCCACTGTCCGGGTCGACGACCCCCAGCAAGCCTGGGCCAAGGCGTACCGACCGCTCGCTGTACTTGATGTCAATGGCACATCATTTGCGTATCTCGGGGGGACCGAGGCTGAAGTCGCTGGACAGTCGGCACAACTCGGCGAGGTCGTCAGTTCCTCGATCGACTGGCCGGACCCGCTGGCGGTATCGGGTGAGGCAGCTCGCTTTTCGCTGCGAGTCCGTCCGTCCGATGTTGCCGGAGTCGTCCAAGAAGTACCTGCCGGGTGGGACTACATCGCCGCCTACGGGGTCGGGGAAATAACCGTTCGATCCCACGGCGCTGCCATCGATGATCTGGTCGAGCTACGGCGGCTCGCCGAAGGGCTCGGCGGTGCGCTGGTGGTCCTGGATGGGCCAACATCCCTGTACGAGTCGTTTGACCCGTGGGGGGCTCCGCCGCCGAGTCTTGACCTCCAGCGTCGCATTGTCGCCCGATTCGACCCGGATCGAATCATTAACCGTGGTCGCCTGCCGGGAGGTCTCTAGTGGGATGGGTTACCGAGTTCGCCCCAACCCGGGCAGAGCTATCGGCATGTGTGCAATGTGGACTTTGTTTGCCCGAATGCCCTACTTTCCGCCTCACCGGCAAAGAAACGTTCTCGCCGAGGGGTCGGTTGATCGCCATGTCGGCAGTAGCCGACGGAGTGGTGCAGGTCGACGCCGCCTTTGAGGCGATCATGGACTCGTGCCTGCAATGCCGGGCCTGCGAAGTGGTGTGTCCTTCTCTCGTTCCGTTCGGTCGGGCCATGGAGGGAGCCAGGGCCGAGCTCACCGAACAGCTGCCGAGCTCACAGCGAAAAGCACGACATCTGGTCGTTGGGAAGGTGTTGGCGTCGCCCGGGTTGCTGCGCCTGGCAACCGCCGCAGTGAGGGTCGGACAGAAGCTGCATATGGGCCGAGTGTTGCCGTCTCGCTTGCGGCCCGGATTTTCAGGTATTCGTCCCATCAAACCGGTCGCGGCGGTGGCGGGATCTACCTATCCGGCGCTCGGGGAGCGGATCGGGCGAGCCGGTTTCCTGACCGGATGTGTCATGGACGTGTGGTTCTCCGAGGTGCATTCGGCGTCCATTGCTCTTCTTCAGCGCGCCGGGTACGACGTGGTTCTTTCGCCTGCCCAAACTTGTTGCGGGGCGTTGGCCGCCCATGACGGTGACATGAAAGACGCCGAGCGGCTCGCCAAGAGGAACGTCGTGGCGTTCGCGAACGTTGATCTGGTGGTGGTCGATTCAGCCGGGTGTGGTGCGCACATGAAGGAGTACGAGAACTTTGCAGGTGATGAAGGCAAGTCGTTCTCGAAGCGGGTCTTCGACATCAACGAAGTTATTGCGCTGGCGATCGACTCGGGCCGGATCACCTCCTCTTCGGTTGACCGGGGGCCCATTGCGGTTCAGGACCCGTGTCACCTTCGGCATGCTCAACGGATCGTGGCTCAGCCGCGGGCGATTCTTCGGGCGGCCGGCTATGACCCTGTCGAGATCGATCCGGACGGGCGCTGTTGTGGGGCGGCCGGCATTTACAGTCTCCTTCAGCCGGACCTCTCCCGGCAGTTGGGGGAGGCGAAGGCCAATCAGGTCCGCCGGACCGACCTCAAGCTGGTGTCGGCGGCTAACCCTGGCTGCGAGATGCAGCTCCGGAGCTACCTGGGCGCTGAGTACGAACTCGTCCACCCCGTGGAGCTGCTCTGGCGAGCCGTCCAAGAAGATGATCGTTAGTCTGGCCCGGTGACTGTGGGAGACGACACCAACAACAGCGATGATCAGGCGACCGCGCCTGTCGTGAACGACGAGGAAGTCGGGCCGCTAACCCCGACCGTCGAACTCGAACCCGAACTGTTCGAAATGATCGCCCCGGCTGCCAGCCGCCCCACTGATGTCCGATCAGCGTGGAAGATGGCCGTCGACGCCGGACGCGTCTTCGCTCACGAATTCGGAGCGGTTCTCGATATTGCCATGATGGTGATTGGCATCGGGCTGCTTTCGATCGCCGTCGCGACCCTGCTCGATGGGTTTGGTATCACCGAGCTGTCACTCACCGACAACTCGGGAGCCATGTTCGGATCCGCGCTGCTAGTTGGCGTGTTCGGATCGTTCGCTCTCGGCGTCGCCAACGAGGGCCCACTGACGTCGCCTCGCGACGGTGAGCATGTCGGTCTCATTTCGGCGAACGTGTCACGGGTTGTTTCAATTCTCATCGTGGCTGCCCTGGCCGGTTGGGTGGCTGGCCTGCTCCCCAGCGTGCTGGAAAGTCTTCCGAAGCCATTCGGCCTGGGAACTATCGTCATTGAACAAGTTGGTCGAGCTGGCTTCTTCTTCGGTCTCTTGATCGGCCTCCCCCTGGCTGTGATGCTCCGCATGTGGAAACCCGGCACCCGTGAAGACGCCGACTTCGCCATCCTCTTCATCGTGTGGTTGGTCGGCACCATTTTGCTCGTAAACGGTGCGCTTCCAGCTGCCCTGTAGCTCGGGCGCAGCGACTTTCCCAGAAAGATCTTGGTTCTGATCCGACCCGCGGCGGGCACCGCGCTCAGCGCGCGGCTCCACCCTTCTGGGAAGCTGTTCGATTGGCCCGCCGTCTTGGGCGAGGCTCAGCGAAGTGACTTTTCCCAGATGGATCCTGGTTCGAATTCGCATCCGACCCGTGTGAGGGCGGTTTGAAGGGGTTCGGTGGTCGGCACCAGGAAGTCGAGTTCGGTGGCGGCGGTCTCAATGGCCCGATCGAGGACGGCCCTGACAAGCCGATAGGTGTCCTCCGGGTTGGCCATCAACCATGTGACCACAAGTTGCTGGTTTCGGCGGCGAGCAAGAGCCCAGCCGGAGGCGCTCTCGAGGAAGGTTCCGTCGGGGGCGGCGGTGATAAGGTCCGAAACGCTTAGGTGTTTCCATGCCCAGTCGGTTGGGAACAGGCCTCGGGCTGCGCGTCCTACCCCGCTCGTCGACCAAGCCATGAAGGCCGGTTCGGCTTCCGCTTTGGGCGCTGGTCGGAGCCGTTCATCGCCGGGGACCCGGAGGCCGCCGTTGCCGGTCGGTTGAGGATCCCGGTTGATGATCTCTCGCTGGGCCAACAGCCACCGGGAGACGCGCCGAAATCCGCCCGATGTCACGAGGTGTTGGGGAGCCTGATTCCAGTCTTCGATGTAGAGGCGAACCACTTCAGCGCCCCGCTCGGTGCCCCAGCATTGGAGTTCGGCGGACATGTCTTCGCTCAGGCGTTGCCCGCGATGGTCGGGATGCACCCGACTGCCCTGGAGCCACAGTTCTGATTTCGAAAGCAATCCGGCTCTGGCAACCGCCACAGCTTGCCTGTCATGTTCGACGACGATGAGGTGCCCGTTCGGGTCGGCGAGCCAGTCGTCGAAGCGGTCGGCGATGTAATCACCCCAGTCGAACGTGTCCTTAGTAAACGCGGCTAGGTCTGCTTTGTCTGCCGCTACGGCTGGCCGGATCGTGTACACCGCGTCGATTCTATTTGCCCGACCGAGCCGAGACCGATTTTGTGACTCGGAGGCGGGACTATTATTTCGTCGTGCTAGGTGGGGCGGTTAGGGGCGTCCTGTACCCGAAGTCCTCTTCATGCGGGACCGAATGCCCGCCTGCGGGTGGTATTGAGCAAGGTTTAGCGCCAGGCACGCGGTGTTGACAGATTGGGTCCCACGCGGCGTGGCCCCGTGAAGTGGGTCAGGTCCGGAAGGAAGCAGCCCTAAGCGGTCAGTCGCGGGTGACGTGGGACAGCCCAATCCGAGCTAGCGACCTGGCAGCGCTTGCCCTCTCCCACTCAAAGGCGGGCTGCACGTAGTGACCTAACGGTCACATTGGATAGCAGTCTTGCCGTTCTGTGGCCGGACCCGAATCGACACGAAAGACCGCACTCATGTCTCGTATCGTCAGCGCCCACATGTTTTCCTCCGTTAACGGTGTATCGGAGTCGCCGAACCAGTTCCAGTTCGATTCGTTCGGGGAAGAGGAGGGTGCGCTGATGGGTCGGGCGCTGGCCGGTGTCACCGACGTGATCATGGGCCGCCGGCTCTGGCAGGAGTGGTCGGAGTACTGGCCTTCGAACGGCGGCGACGGGTTCGGCGTTTTCATCAACCCCGTCCGCAAGCATGTGCTCTCCACAACGCTGTCCGGCGACATTGAATGGAACAGCCAGCTCGTCGTGGGCGAACCCATCGCCTACCTGCAGGCGCTCAAGGCCTCCGACGACGAGGGCGGCATCATGGTTGCCGGCGGTATCGAAACCGTCCGCTCGCTCTTCATCGCCGGCGTCATCGACACGCTCACCCTCACGATCCATCCTGCCGTGATAGGCGAAGGACGACGCCTGTTCGATGACTCGGTTCCCGTGACCCGCCTCGCCCTCGTCGACAGCGCCTCCACTTCTGCCGGCAACGCCGTTCTCACCTACTCCCTGCGTTCTGAGTAGACGAGTCGTCTGGCCGAGATGGGGACGCTGGATTAGTCTTGCCCAGCATTCGGAGGGGTCGCATAGGCTGGTCTAGTGCGCGGCACTCGAAATGCCGTAAGGGTTTGCGCCCTTCGAGGGTTCGAATCCCTCCCCCTCCGCCGGAGCCAGCTTTGCTGGTGGAGGTGGAGGCCTCCGCATTGTTCTCAACTCCAGCATGTCGCCAGCTTTGCTGGTGGAGGCGAGGCCCCCCACTTCATGCGAACCCCAAGAACGGGTCGATGCCCTACCGGCGTTCCTGGAAGAACTCCGTGAGTAACGACGAGCACTCCTCTTCGAGCACGCCGGCCTTCAACTCGCATCGATGGTTGAGACGGGCGTCTTGGGGAATGTTGTACAGCGACCACGCGGCGCCAGCTTTGAGGTCGGCGGCGCCGTAGACAATGCGATCTACCCGGGCATTGACGGCCGCTCCCGCACACATCGCACAAGGTTCGAGCGTAACGACGAGGGTGTGCCCCGCCAGTCGCCAGTCCCCTAAGAGTCGTGCGCCGGTGGACAGAACGAGCATTTCGGCGTGGGCAGTCGGGTCGGAGAGTTCTTCGCGCCGGTTGTGATCGCGAGCGACCACCGCGCCATCGGGCCCGACCAGCACTGCCCCGATAGGAACGTCACCATGTTCAGTGGCGGCGCGGGCTTCTTCGAGAGCGATCGTCATGAAGGGTTTGTAATCCACGGCGAGAGCTTACCCATGCGAGCTGAAGGGGGCGCTGGCCAACTTGGCGCTCTCGGCAAGTTCGATACACTGTCGTCGATATTCGGAGGGGTCGCATAGTCTGGCCTAGTGCGCACGCTTGGAAAGCGTGTAAGGGGTTAAACCCTTCGAGGGTTCGAATCCCTCCCCCTCCGCCGCAGTCAGCTTTGCTGACGGAGGCGGAGGCCTCCGCATCGTTCCCAACTCCAGCATGTTTGTCAGCTTTGCTGACGGAGGCGGAGGCCTCCGCATCGTTCCCAACTCCAGCATGTTTGTCAGCTTTGCTGACGGAGGCGGTGGCCTCCGCATCGTTCTCAACTTCAGCATGTTTGTCAGCTTTGCTGACGGAGGCGGTGGCCTCCGCATCGTTCTCAAC
>CBDTUI010000030.1:0-24944 GCA_965363765.1 uncultured Acidimicrobiia bacterium | reverse complement strand
AACCGCCAAGGTGAGTCCAACCTGCACAACATCTACGGAGTCCAGGACGTGTTCAGCTGGGCAATGTTCGTGATCGGCGCCTATGGCGTTGGATCGTCGTGGTACGCCATGAAACGGTATGGGTCATATTCGTCCTGGTCGCCGCTTGCTAAGACACTGGCGCCCCACCCGATCCTGATCCCAGCGTTCCTGCTTATGTTTGTCTGGCGGTTCTACCGGAATCTGTTCGAACCACCCGAAAGCCTCTATTTTGGCGTCTCCGAGTTCGGTGAGACAACCGAACTCGTCTTGCCGGTAGCTTTCGCTCAATTCACATGGAAACGTTGGTCAGTTGGCAAAGCTGGGTCCGACGCAACGCAGCTCGCCAACGAGGCAAGCGCGAACTGAAATCAGCCCGCCCATCGGTTTCGGGCGCCTCTACAACCCTCACACAAGAATTAGGACATATGATGGGGGCATGAATCCTGCTGCGCTCGCCCCCGAAATCGATCGGCTGGTGTGGGCCATCAATGGTCGGGCGAAGGATCACGAAGTTGATTACGCCGTCCTCGACGAGGTCGGGATGTCGCCAGCAGCAATGGGCCTCTTCAATAACCTGGTCCCGTTTGTTGACATGCTCACCGAAACGTTTGTCCTGCGACGGTACATCTACCGTCCAGCCTGGGTCATCAGAGAGTTTGTCGAGGAACTCGTCGCGAAGGGCTTCTTTGTCCGAGACGGTGACCACCTCATTCCCACTCCGCAGCTCCAAGTCGTGGTGCAAGAACTGGATCAGGCGACCCGTAATTCGGCCCGGCATTTCTGGATCGATCACCGCGTAGCCGTCGAAGCTGCCCAAGGCCCTGTGCGGCGAGTTCTCGAAGCCAGCCCCGAGCGTTACGGCTTGGCCCAGGCTGCCTTGGCTGGACCTAAGCCGGACGACCTGTTCCACCGGTTTCACTACCGGCTCGCTGGTTTGCGGCTGCTTCGAAATGAGGCGCACGTCGAGGCTTGGCAGCAACAGGATTTGTCCGCTGACGAGATCGAGACGTTGACAGCTGCTTGGGCGGGCACAGAACCGCAGGCTCCGCTCATTCTCGCCAGTCGCCTGCAGCGGCGTGGCTATCTCGTGGACGGAAAGGTTACCGAGTCGGGCCTGGAGCTTCGCAGCCAGATCGAAGCCGCGACGAATGAGGGGGTGGCGTCAGCGTTCGGGTCGATCGACCAGGACGCCCTGTATGTCGCCCTGAAATCGTTGCCGCCCGAGACGTTGTAATGGATAACGCCATCGAACTGTCGGACGAGCTCCGCCAGTACATCTTTGATTCATCTGAGCCGGTTCACCCGGTTCTGCACCGGGTTATCGAACAAACGCAGGCCATGGACGAACGGTCGATGCAGGTCACACCTGAGCAGAGCATCTTCTTACGCACCATTGTGCGTTTGGTTCGACCCAAGAACATCCTCGAGATCGGTACGTTCACAGGACTCTCGTCGTTGGTGATGGCGAGCGTGTTGCCAGATGACGCCCGCATCACTTGTTTGGATGTCAGCGAGGAATTCACAACGGTGGCGCGTCAGGCATGGGAGGAGGCCGGCGTTTCAGATAGCATCGACCTGATTCTGGGTCCTGCCCTTGACACTTTGGCTCGACTCGAAGGGCCATTTGAACTGGTGTTCATCGACGCCGATAAGGGCAACTTGCAGGCCTACGTC
This sequence comes from uncultured Acidimicrobiia bacterium, assembly GCA_965363765.1. Taxonomy (GTDB): domain Bacteria; phylum Actinomycetota; class Acidimicrobiia; order Spongiisociales; family JAENVV01; genus JAENVV01. Next base: position 23,249 of record CBDTUI010000030.1, on the reverse strand, counting down.
GAAGCGGTTTCTCCGATGATGCCGTCCGGAGGCGTAATCATGGTCGACAACACCCTCTGGCGCCAGCAAGTGATTCAGGCAGACCCGTCGCCGAGCACCCTCACGATTCAGCGTTTCAACGCCTGGCTCGTAGCCAACTCAGACTTTGATGTCGAAATGATCGGGATCGCCGACGGCGTAACCTTGGCGATCAAACGCTGACGGCCTATTCGGTGGCGCTAAGCGATAAACCGCTCGATCACCCTGCGCCGCAACGACATGTTTTCGTGGGTGGGCGTGTGGATTAGCAACGTTGGACAGTCAACCTGTTCAGCGATGCGATCGGCGAGGTCGGTTACGAGGTGGAACCGATGTGATGGGGCCCCCATGAGCACCAGGTTGGCCCCGAGCGATAGACGGGTCACCGTTTGGATGAGATCGTTGGCAGCTTCAACAACCGACACTGCTGGGACGTCGAGCGTTTCGATCAATCGGTCGTGGTATTCCTCGATGGCAGCGATCTGTTCTTCGGAAGCCTCGCCTTGCAGCACGTGAATCAGGCGAAGGCTGGCGTTTTCGTGTTTGGCGATTCGAGACGCCAGATTGAGCTTAAGCGGGTCGTAAGGTCCTCCGGTTCCGAGTATGCAAATGGTGTTGATGTCGGATGCCGGCCGGTTGCGGATGAAGGCCGAGTCGCTCGGTAGGTGTTCTCGCAGCCAACGCCAGTCCCGGACGATCGACTTCGTGGCATGCAGCTCTTGCGGGAGGTCTGCCAAAACCAGATCTACCTCGTTTCGGGCGGCGTATCGATGCACCTCGCCGCGCGGGTTGGCATCAGGCGCATATTCGACACTGACGGTAATGCCTCGCCCCTCCATCTCGGCAATGTCGTCCTGCGACGGGGCGACATGCTCGAGTTTGGCGTCGAGGTGAAGGACATGGATCCGTCCGCCGGGTGCCACCAGGTATGACGCGAGACGGATCAGCCCCTGGACTCGTTCCAACCGGGCTGGCCGGCGAACGGCGACGAGGACGTGCTGGAGTCCCGGCGAGCAGACGGCTGCGTTGGTTTCGGCTACCAGTCGGTCCTGTGCTCGATAGCGCATCGCCTCTCTCGCGGCCGATTCTCGGGAGGCACGGGCCTGTCCAAAACCGCGGTACCAGAGAACCCCGGCGACGATGAAGCCAACCGCCCCAATCATCGGTATGAGGCCGATTTGGGTGAGCAAGAGCAGGCTGGCGATAATCCCAAACACCTGGATCCACGGGTAGAGCGGCGATCGGAATGACGGTTGATACCAGTCGAGCCGACTCTCACGAAAAGCGATCAGGGCCAGGTTAACGAACGCAAATACCAGCAGTTGAAACGCTGATGCCAGCTTGGCAAGTTCCAAGATTGGCACGAACGCAACAAGCAACCCAAGGACGGCCCCGGTCGTAAGGATCGAGGCCGTTGGCGCACCTGACTTTTTGCCAACAATGGAAAGAAATGAAGGAGCCAGGCGGTTGCGGGCCATGGCGAATGGGTACCGGGCTGAGGCGACGAGTCCGGCGTTACTCATTGAAATCAGGGCGATGATGGCGGTAATCGAGACAATGATGAGTCCGGTGCGTCCCGCGAACGCTTCGGCGGCCGACGCCATCGGCGTCGTTGTTTTGGCAAGGATGTCAGGAGGTGTGACTCCGATCATGATGCCGACGACGGCCGGGTACAGAATCATCATCAACCCGATGGACAGGAACATGCCGCGCGGTATGGTCCGTTCCGGGTTGTTGACTTCCTCTGCGATCGAGGCGATTTTGGTCACGCCGGCGTACGAGACGAATACGACCGCCGCCGCCGACAGCAGACTCATCGGGCCGTGAGTAAGGAACGGATCGAACGCCGACGTGTCGACCTCCGGAGCTCCGAATCCGATGAAGCCAGCCAGTACGACCACAACGATTGCCACCAAGCCCGTCTGCAATTTGATCGATTGTTTGATGCCATACAGGTTGAGGGCGATAAGCAATGCGGCGATCACCAGGCCGACCAACTGTGCCTGCACTTCGATAAACAGCGACAGGTACGCCCCTAAACCAACCAAGGCGAAAGCCGCCTTGAACGTCAGCGAGAACCAGACTCCGAATCCCGCAATAGTCCCCAGCATCGGACCCATTGCCCGGTCGATGAACAGGTAGGTACCCCCGGCGCTGGGCATCGCCGTCGCCATTTCCGCCTTCGAGAACACAGCAGGTAAAACCACAATCCCGGCTATGAGGTACGCGATCACAGCGCCTGCACCGGTGATCTTGAAAGCCAGGCTGGGCAAGACGAAAATGCCAGACCCCATCATGGCTCCGATGGAAAGGGTCAGGACTCCTAATAGCCCCAGAGTCCGACTCAGAGAGCCGTGTCCGGATGGCTGACGGTCGGTGTTGTCAGTCAGGATGTTCGAGACACTAACCGGTAGGGAAGATCCGTGTTGATTGCGCCCGGCTCGTGAGGGTCCCTAGGGGGTCATTCAGGGTCGTGCCCCATAGCCGGATGCGGGGATTTGGCCGATGCTACGAGCATGAAACTGACCCTGATAACCGCAACGAGAGCAGAACTGGGAAGCTTTGCCGACGAGATTTCTGACTGGCGAACTGACCGTTACATCGCAGCAGGCTTCTACGACAAGAACACTGTTGTTGCATTGCGTGAAGCCGGGTTGAAAATCGAGAGCAATCGGCCCGATGACTACGAGATCCTCGCCCTTGATGCAGGCGGAGCGATCCTGGCGACCCTGTCGCTCCGGCGCCCCGATGGCGTAGCCGGCCGTTCGATCGTCGATTCCGGTCGACCTGAGTTCGGACTTGAGAAGGTCAACGGCACCAGTTTCCTCTCCTCACTCGGCGACATACAGATGGACCTCTGCTGGGAAGCCGGACGATTCCTCAGGGATCGTGATCGCGACTCAAGCGCCGCTGTTGTGGCAGTCACAACCGCCGCCGCACATCTAGTTGCCACTCTGGCTGCTGAAGGTCGAGCCGCCATGATCGTCGGAGAGGTCGAACCAACCGTTGCCCTCCGCCATCTCGAAGCGTTTGGGGTTCCCGTGATCGTCGGATCCGAGTCACATTCACCAATCATCGATGGTTTGCTGGCTGGTCGGTACGCTGGTCGAACAGTGGTCCCCTTCGCGGTGGATCTGTCGAAGATTCCGGCGGATGCGCTCAACCAATGGGAACAACTCGCTGCAAGAGATCATCTGCTGACCGGAGGAAACCGTGGTTGATTTCGACAACCCGACCGAGTTCTACGCCGAGCTGACCAAACGCAACCAGGGGCTGATTTCTGCGAGTACCCAGCAGATGCTCTCCACCTGTCGAGTCGTTGTTGCTGGGTGTGGCTCTACTGGCGGAGCCACCATCGTCCCCCTTGTTCGAACCGGCGCCACCAACTTCGTGCTGGCGGATCCTGACACCTTCGATCTCTCAAACCTCAATCGTCAAAACGCCACGGTCGCCGACATCGGCCGCAACAAAGCCGAAGTAGCGGGGGAGTCGGTTCTGGCGATTAACCCGCACGCCAAGGTCACCGTTCTCAAACACGGAATCGAGGCCGATACGGTCACTGATCTGCTTCGCTCAGGAGACGTTGTTGTTGACGCCATCGATGTGACGACCGAGTCGGGCATCATCGCCAAGAAAGCGCTCCACGCGGCCGCATCTCGAGCTGGGGTTCCGGTCATCACCGCCTACGACATCGCCGCCTGTCAGTTCGTCGAAGTGTTCGACTACCGGACCTTGCGCAAGGCGTTCGCGGGCAAGCTGACCAACGAGACGTCGCCGGAGGACGTTCTGGCGGCACTGATCCCTCCGACGGCCCTACCCGAGGAAATTTTGCCGATCATTGCTGACGGGTCGGTGTCCGGTGAGCAAGGGTTTCCGCAACTGGCGATGACTGCCAGCTTGTTTGGCGCTCTCATCACCCCGATCGTGCTTCGTCTGCTGGCCAACGAACCGTTGCCCTCCCAGATGCGAGTTGATCTGTTTGGAATTACGACCCCCCGACCAGCTCGGGTGGTTCGCAGAACCCGGACCCTGGCAAGGTTGCCATTCGTTTGGATGGCGGCCCGAAAGAAAGCGAGTGCCTCATGAGTGAGCGAAAACTGATACTTGTCGACGGCGCCTCGCACGTGCGAGGACTGCGTGGCTGGTGGGGGCTCATCCGCCGCTGGCCGGCGATGCGCAGTGAGCTCAAGGGCACAAACGGCTACGTCGCTCATCGGTTGTATCTGGCTGGTTCGACCACGATTGGTCTGATGACCTGGTGGGAAAGCCGCAAATCTCTGATGCAGTTCGCCCACGGCGAAACCCACCATGAGATCTGGGACTGGGCGGTGAAAGAAAACCGCACAAAGGGCGGCTGGCTAGCGACCTATGAGCTCGCCGGCGGAGGACCGCTGTGGGGATCGGGTACACCGCTGACTGACGTGTTTGCCGGTCACATGGAGTTTGAACCCGCCGCTGCCCCGACCGGCTGCCCGGTCCACCACAAGTCATGAGCGCATGGCTCATCGGCCCGGCAGTCCTGGCTGCTGTCGTCGTCTTGGAACGGCTGGGACGTAGGTTTACGGGATCAAGAGCTAAGGGCTGGATCCTCAGTTATATAGTGCTGGGCGGTATCGCAGTGATCCTCCAACCCACCCTGCCGAGTGCCAATCCATTCGATTGGAAGGTCGTGCTCGGAGTAGGACTGGCGATGGGCGGCTATCAGGTCGGTCGAGTGTTGCTCGGCGATCGCCCTAGTCAACCTCCGCCCGACGTACGCATGCTCGAACTCGTCGCTCTCGGTGGAGTGGTCGCTCCGGTCGAGGAGCTGCTGTGGGGAGCGGTTGTAGGACCAGAGATCGGCATGCTCGCTACCGCCGGATTGTTTGCCATCAAGCATCCGCTCGTCGACGGTCGCTGGCGGAGGATCGTCGGGTTGTTCGTGTTCTGGATCGGCCTGAGCCTGGTGCGTGCCTACAGCTGGCCGCTGGCGCTGGGTCTCCATATCGCAGCGAACGTAGGCGGCGTGCTGATCGGCCATCGCCAAAACCTCGACCAGTTCTAACTATCCCTCGATAGATCCGGCGAGGGCCCGGTACAGGAACGCAGCCATCTGGGCGCGAGTCACCGGATTCCTTGGACCGAACGTCGTTGCCGACGCACCCTGTGTAATACCCCGCGAATACAACCACTCGATATCGGCTTCAAACACCGAGTCGTCATCGTCCGCAAAATTGATAGGCGCACGAGTCTCAGGTAGGCCGGGCAGCGCCCTATGCAAGAGCGCCGCCATCTGTGCGCGACTCACGGTGTTGTTCGGGCAGAAACGATCGTTTGCAGGCGGGTTGCATCCCAGGGTCACCCGTGCAGCTGCCAGGCGATCGATGTCATTTTCAAAGATCGAAAGGTCATCGTCGATGAAATGGTCGGCCGTTCCTCCGGCCGGATAGTCCAGGGCCCGGGAGAGCACTGCGGCCATCTGCCCTCGAGTCAGCGAGAGCGAGGGGCAGAACAGATCGTTGGCGGGAGGATTGCATCCCAACGTAATCCCCTCCTGAGCAAGCCAAGTGACCTCGTTCTCGAACAGGTAGCCGTCTGGGACATCCCAGAACCCCGAGCCGGGAAGTACCTCGAACCGAGTCGTGCTGCGGGCGTCTTCGACGTCGAGGATGCCCGGTGCAGGGATGGCAGCTTCCGTGAATGAACTGAGAGCGTTCCACAAGATCCAACCGACCCCGCGATCGTCGGCTGCCCGGATCTCGGCATTCACCTGCGAGGTCGAGTAGTAGAAATCCTGGATCCAGGGGCGAAGCACCGCCGGGGTATCGTCGATGCGGGCCTGCCCATCGGCCAGGGCCCGAGCTACCACATCGTACGGGTGCGCGTTCGGATCTGAGAAGCCGAACCAACCGGTGGAATAGTGGCTCGGGTAGAGCATGGGCGAGAGAACATCGGCCACTTGAGCGAGCTCCTCGAGTTGCTGACCGATCCCACCGTCGCCGGGCGTGGAAGTGATGAATCCGAAGATGTCAGCGGCGACCGCACATCCGGTGGGGTGCAACCGAGCCGCCGCCTCGGCCAGGAATCCGGTGATTGCCTCTTTCCGGCCAGTTTCGGTCGTCGGGCCGTCAAAACGCGCCGTCGTTGGATACCCGTCCGGAAAACGCACATAGTCGAACTGCACCTCGTCGACCCCCATCGCACATGCATCCTCGGCCAGAGTGAGGGCGTATTCGCGAGCATCGGGATCCCATGGATCTAGGAACCATTGGCCCGCTTTGTTGTAGGGAGCAGCTGTGGCCGTGTTCCATACGGCCCACGAGGGCTCCGCCCGTGCCGCGATGGGGTCCTGAAACGCGACCACGCGCACGATCACATACAGCCCGGCGTTATGGGCGGCCTCGGTTCGGGACGACAGGTCGAACCGCGGAGTGGATGCCCCCACCGTGGCGGCCACACCGGATGGGGTCGACGAGAACACTCTTCCCGATTCGTCCTTGAGGTCGATGACTAGAGCGTTGACGGCGCTCCGGGCGGCGATGGCCAGCATCGAGGACCATCGATTGGCAGCCGCGTCTCCGGTCACGTGCAACGCGAACACGGGGCGCGGAGCGAGTTTGACCGTCAGTCGACCGGGAGTGCCGTCCCAAGCGTATTCAGCCGGCAGGTAGGCAGGTGCCTCGACCCGCACCGCTCCGGCGCCGGTCGCCAGAAATGCTCCGTCTGCGGAGGCGGTCAGGGCGACCCCTTCCAGAGTGACCCGAGCCGAGGTGATGGGGACGGCGGAGTCCGTTTGCACGACGATTCGGAGGGGCTCGGCATCTTCGATGGCACCCACCGGAGTGACCAGAGCCACCACGAGCGTGAAACCGATAAAAGGAGCTGCCCACCGGGTGTGGTTCATCTGCTTATCCTAGATCTCCAGCCGTCCCTGCTGCTCGGGAAACCAAGCCACTTGAGCAGCCTGTCGGGCATAGGCTGACTAACAAGCAGTTCAACGACGCAATGGCGTTATGGGTCGCGAGGTCTAGCTCGATCTCACTGGGATGGCCATGACCGAGTGGGTTCGTTCTCCAGGATTGGCTGGACAACATCGCTGGCGGTCTCAACCGTGCCGATAAGATCGAACCAGACCAGATGCCCGGTCAGAAATGCTTGCGTGCAATCACTGCACTCCAGGTCGATAACCCACACCGTCTGCGGGGGTGACGCAGGCTCCTGCGGCGTGGCGTCAAGGATCAGGCGTCGTCCGTCGAAGTCGTGGATCTGCACGAAAGGCCGATCGTTCGTGCCGACGACCATCCTGAGTAGCTCCGTTCCGTCCTGGGAGGTAACCACCAGTTCAGGTAGGTCGTAGGGGAGTACGAGCTCGCTGGGTTCTCCCCGCTCGACGTTCCTCCAATCGGGCTGCGCGATTGTGGCGGTGCGTCCCTGGGCGGTGAATGTCAGACCGTCCAAGGTGCGTGCCGATGAAGGCGGGTCGGTGCGACGGCCTGTTTCGAGCTCGAACCAGATGATCGTGTCCAAGCTTTGGAAGGGTCGTGCGCCCACAGTATGTCCGCTGTCGCCCTTGACCACCTCGACGAGCTCAGCGATTGCTTCGCTGGGAAGCGTCTGGGCAGATTCGCCGTCTGGGCGCATCCACAAGAGGCCATCTTCGCCGAACGTGACAACGCCGGTCTCTTCATCCCACGCAGAGGGACGGCCCGGGAAAGCGTACCGACCCCGAGCGAGAATCGTGCCATCTGCCGATCTAGTCGTCTGATGGTCCACGCCGATCCAGTCAACCCCATCGAGTGAGAACGGCGGCACTGGATAGAGGGTCTCGACTGAAGTCGCCGACAGATCTACGCCGTCCTCAGTGCGGCCCAATCCGAAGATCGCCTGATCGGTAACGGCTACGGTTGTCGGCCCGGGGGTCCATCGTCCCCAATGTCTGTCAATCCAGATACCCGTTGGAGCAGCCGCCGGCCTGAGAAACACGGCGAGCATTCGACCCGATTCAGCCGCAGGATCGTCGATTGCGGTGACGAGGATTCCATCAAGGAAGGACTCGGCGTCAACTACGGTCAAACTGGCCGGCAGTTCCCACCGGATACCTCTCCCGTCGGCCCCGATCAGGCTGGCACTTGTCTCGGATATGCCAATGGATCGCCCGTCGGGGAGAGGTCGCGATTCGGCTCGCTGGCTGACGGCAATTAATTCTCCGTCGAGCGTGGCCACCGAAATCCATTGCACGGGGGCGAAACCGCTGCCTTCTGGAAATAGATCTGTGAAACCCTGCCAAATCACCCCGCCGGCGTCGACCGCTAGTTGGGAGCCGCCTTGTAAGTCTTCTCGCAGCGGTACTGACAGAGACCACTGCAGTTGTCCATCCCGCCCATAGAGGCGAAGAAGTGACTCGAATGAGCTGTTCGTTCCATAGACGAGGATTCCCTCAGTCGTATTGGCAAGTGCCAGAGCGCCGAGATCCGTCCATGAAGCGAGAACCGTGGTTTGATCTGCAACCGACAGAATCCGTTGCGGCTCAAGTTTGAGCAGTTCACCTGGTAATCCCGGAGCTAGGGCCAGTGCATGAGTGCCGCCTTCTACATCAACGGCAGTGCTTGGCATGATCGAGTCAGTACGGTCCGGAAAGGCGGAAACGTCTGAGTCGGTGATAACGACCGTTTCGGTCACAAATACATCCGGTTCGGCCAGGCTTGTTTCCGTGTTCCCGATGGTGGAAACGGTCGGGTTGGTCGCGGCCGGGGGAGTTGCAGTGGGTGGGGGAATCAGGACGGCGACGACAACCCATGCCGCGGCGACGCCGAGAACTGGTACGAGCACTTTGAGAGTGCGACGTTGGCGCCTGGCAGTTGTGATGTCAACAACCGGCATTTCTTGGGCTGCGGACCGAGCTTGGCGGGCGGCCCTTTGGGCGAGGTCTTCAAGTTTCATATCACCATCTCCAACGTTTTTGCGAGGCTTGCCCTGGCCTGGGCGAGTGAGTTCTTGACCGTGCTTTGAGCGATATCCAGCGTCGTGGCGATGTCGGCGGTTGACATGTCCTCCAAATAGTGGAGCGCGACGACTTCCCGCTGTCTGCGGGGGAGAGACCGAACCGCCGCCCAGAACTTCTCGTTGGGCGGTTCCAACTCTGGAAAGGGGTTGGTCGTCATGCCGACGAATCGGGTCAGGGCTCTGGTTTCGGAACCGAGCCGCCGTAGCCGGCTTCGGCCAAGATTCATGGCAACCACTCGGACCCATCCGCCGGGGCGCTCGTATCGAGCAATTTCGTCCCAGTTTCGGTGCGCTTTGAGGAACGCCTCTTGGGCGATGTCCTCGGCTCCGTGTCTGCTGCCCGTCAGCGTGTAAACGAGGCCGACCACCGCCGGGTAGTGCTCCCGGTAGAACGGCTCGAACGCCAGGGTGATAGGTTGCGGATCCGAGTCCGTCCGGTTCACGTCGCTCCTTGTTTGCATGACAGTACGACGCTCACCCCCGGTCCGCCGGTCTATCCCGTTGACGGATTTCTTTCAGAGACCGGTAGATCTCCGTTGGCTCTCCGCACCTCGTTCACAGGTTCTCCACATTTGCTCGAGATGCTGTGTCTATCGAATCAGTTGAAAGGAGATTTCGATGATTGGAATGCGAAGGAGTCCGCTCGGTTTGTTGTTCCTGGTGGGGCTCGGTGTGTTGTTTGGTGTCTCGTTGGCTGGCGGCTCCGCTGCCACGGCGGGTTGGCTGGCAGCCCCGTTCATCGTCCTCGGCTTCATCTTCAAGATCCTGTTCTTCTTCCTCATCATTGGCTTCATCGCCAAAGCAGTTGGAGGTCGTAGGCACTGGGAGAAGGCCGGAGGCCCATGGTCCGAAGAAGCCCGCCAGCACAGGCAGAAGCGACACGGATCTAGGGAAGAAGCTGAGTCATCCTCACGGTCTGATCGCTTTGAGGAATGGCACCGGATGGCGCACGCCCGAGAAGAGGTCGACGACCATGTTCCGCCTATCGAAGACTGATCGGCGACAATACAGATCATGAAGACTGTCCTCGTAGTCGACGACGAACTGAAGATCACCCGCCTGCTGCGCGATTACCTGCAGCAGGCGGGCTTCAGTGTGTTGACAGCAGCGGACGGGCCTTCGGCGTTGACCGTCGCCCGGCGGGAACAGCCGGACATGATCGTCCTGGACCTCGGGCTTCCCGGACTCGATGGTCTTGACGTAACCCGTGCACTACGCACGACGTCGGACGTTCCGATCATCATGCTCACGGCTCGCGCAGACGAGTCCGACCGGATTGTCGGCCTGGAACTCGGAGCCGACGACTATCTGGTTAAACCATTCAGCCCGAAAGAGCTCGTCGCCCGCGTTCGAGCAGTCCTTCGACGGGTTGACGCTTCAGTTGAGGCTCCCGAGGTCGTGCGTGTGGCAGGACTCACCATCGATACCGCAAAACGATCGGTTGCAGTTGACGGTCGGTCCGTTGATCTAACCCCAACCGAATACGACCTGCTCCTGCACTTCGCCCGTTCGCCCGGTCGGGTGTTCACGAGGTCTCAGCTGCTCGACGCCATCCACGGGGTGGCGTTCGAGTCGTACGAGCGGGCGATCGATGCTCACATCAAGAACTTACGCCGCAAGCTTGAAGCCGACCCGGCCAGCCCCAAGTATCTGCTGACCGTATATGGAGTTGGGTATAAGTATGCCGATGCGTAGCCGAGGTCACGGTCCGAATTGGTGGCCCGAAGGGGAACAGTGGCCGCCCCGCGGTGGGCCAGGACACCAAGCATGGTCGGGCGCCGGTCGCAAAATATTCGGAGCCGCCATCATGTTTTTGATCTTCATCGCCTTCGTGGCGATGCTGGCCGGCACAGTCATCGCCACAGTGTTGAGCGGAGCGTCCTCCGGCTCGCGGTGGCCGATCGTGGTCGGGACCGTCATCCTGTTCGTGATCGGGCTCAGGATTGTTAGAGCCATACTTCGACGGTCGTGGCGTCCGGTTCGATCGCTCATCGATACCGCCGGGCGGTTGGCGGATGGGGATTACGCAGCCCGAGTCGACGTACGCTCCTCGCCGAGCATGCGAGCGGTTGGTTCTTCACTCAACTCCTTGGCCGAACGCCTCGAGACCTCTGACGAGCGGCGCAGGCGGCTGATGTCTGACCTGGGACATGAGCTGCGGACCCCGCTGGCAATCATCCGTGGCGAGGTCGAAGCGGTGATCGACGGCGTTCGCGACGGAGGTCCCGAGCAGATGGCTTCCCTGCTTGATGAGATCGAAGTGATGGAACGCTTGTTGGAAGACTTGCGTGTCCTTTCGATGTCCGAAGGCGGCAAATTGGATCTTCAGTTGGAGACAGGTGACCTGGTGTTGCTGGTCAATGAGGTAGCGGAGTCGTACTCATCTACGGCCCAAGCCTCTGGCGTGGATATTCAGGTCGAGATACCGGCTGATGTTCCGGCCATCGAATTGGACCCGGTCCGTGTTCGTCAATCCGTGACGAATCTGGTGGTAAACGCGCTGCGGGCAATGGCAGATGGCGGACACCTGACCCTGTTGATTCGCGTGGAGACTGACCGGACGGTCGTGGATGTAGTCGACACAGGGAGCGGCATCGCTCCGGATCTACTCCCGCATGTCTTCGACCGATTCGCCAAGTCGGCCGATTCCGACGGCAGTGGTCTTGGCCTTTCGATCGCCCGTAGCTTTGCGAGAGCTCACGGCGGCGACCTCGAGATCACCCAAACCGGCCCGACCGGCACCACAATGTCGATGTGGATCCCGCGCTAGCGAGCCACGTCAGAAGGTTAACGAAAGAGAGGCGGGCTGGGGGAGCCCGCCTCTCTTCATTGCTTGCTGGGAGGTGGGTGGTTAGCCCTCGTTCCCTTCATCAGGGTCGTTAGCGCCTTCGTGCTCGTTCTCGTGCTGGACGTCGTCGTCATCTGCTTCGATGGCGGACTCGTCCTCAGACTCGTCGTCGGCTTGCTGGTCGAGGACGGTTCCGTCGCCAGCATCTACGACTACTTCGATCTGAGCGCCGGTGATATCGAGAATCCCGACTGAGTAGACGACGGACCCGTTCTCGTCGTCGAGTTCGATGCCGGTCACTTCGCCGGCGACAGCAGCGTTCGCTGCGTTGGCCGCTTCCTCGGGCGTGATAGTCGCCAGGCCCTCCAGTTGCGTGGCTTCTTCGGCTTCGCTGAGGGTTTCATCTTCGACTGGTGCTTGAACGGATCCGTTGTATGACGGCTCTTGTACGTCCGCATCGACTGTCGTGTCCGCCTCAACGGTCGTGTCAGTTGGCGCGGGAGGCGCTGGCTGGCTGGAAGCCGCCGAGGCGACGCCCATTGTTCCCAGCGCTAGACCGATGGCCACTGCCCCGGTATAGATGGGCTTTTTGAATTTCGATTCGCTGTTCATGTTCTTCCTTCGCATTGGTAGTTGTATGTCGACTTACGCATCATGTCGGAGCGGCCCTGAAACCGCGCTGAAGAGACCTGAACGAATCTTCAGGTAAATGCTCGCCCGAGATTCAGGTACCTTTCAGCTCGCATTCAGGTGCGAGAAGCCACACTGTTGCTAGACACATGAATGAGGAACGGCGATGCGGGTGCTGGTAGTTGAGGACGAGAAGAGACTGGCTGCGGCGGTGCGTCGCGGTCTCGAAGCGGAAGGCTTTGCGGTCGACGTGGCACTCACCGGAACCGACGGGGACTGGTTTGCGCAAGAGAACAAATATGACGTGATCGTCTTGGACATCATGTTGCCAGGCATGAACGGCTACAAGCTGTGCAGCACATTGCGCGAACGCGGCGACTGGACTCCGGTGCTCATGCTTACCGCCAAAGACGGCGAACTTGACGAGGCCGAAGCGCTTGACACCGGCGCCGACGATTACCTCACCAAACCTTTCTCTTATGTGGTCCTCATCGCCAGGATCCGGGCCCTGCTGCGGAGGGGCGGTGCCACCCAGCAGCTCATATACGAAGCGGGCGACCTCAAACTGGACCCCGCCACCCATCGCTGTTGGCGGGGCGATGACGCGGTTACCTTGACCGCTCGGGAGTTTTCCGTTCTGGAGTTCCTGTTGCGTCGCAAGGGAGAGGTCGTCCCGAAGTCCGAGATCCTTTCGAACGTATGGGACTTTGCGTTCGAGGGTGATCCCAACATCGTCGAGGTCTACGTTCGTCATCTGCGTAAGAAAATCGACGAGCCCTTCAACAAGGCCTCAATCGAAACGATTCGGGGCGCTGGCTACCGATTGGCGACCGATGGTGGCTAATCCACTCCGTCGCTTAACAACTGTGCGGGCCCGATCTACGTTCGCGGCGACCCTCGTGGTTGGTATCGCGCTAGTAGTCGCCGGGGTGGCGGCGGTCACATTTCAGAGATCGGCGTTGGTTTCGGCGATCGATTCAGGATTGGTGGCAAGAGCCGACGACGTGGCCGCACTCGTCGAGGGTGGTTCCGTCCCGGTCCAGCTTGCGGTGGCAGGCGAGGACGACGCCCTCGTTCAAATCGTCAACTCGCAAGGGATCGTGGTTGCTTCCAGTGAGAACATCGAAGGCGAGTCGGCGATCACCGGTATCCGAGCCGGATCCGAAACGCGGCTGATCACCAGCGACTCGGTGCCGATTGGTGACGGCCGGCTGCGCTTGGCAGCCCGAACGGTAAGCACCGCCGAAGGCGAATTCACCGTCTACACAGCGACGAACCTGGAATCGGTCACCGAAACCGTTGCTCTACTCAGTGCCATGCTCCTCGTAGGCATTCCGATCCTGACTGGATTCGTCGGGTTGACCGTCTGGGTGATCATCGGGCGTTCCCTCCGTCCGGTCGAACACATTCGCAGCCAGGTTGCGTCGATCGGTGACCGGGAACTAGATCGGCGGGTGCCCGTGCCTGGCTCGGACGACGAAATTGGCCGGCTGGCGGTCACCATGAACGAGATGCTCGGGCGACTGGAACGGAGCTCCGAACAGCAACGGCGGTTTGTAGCCGATGCGTCCCATGAGCTTCGTAGCCCTCTGGCAGTGATTCGGTCGGCGCTCGAAGTGAACCAAGCCCACCCGACTGATGCAGACTGGCCGGAGGTCGCGAGCGACGTCCTAGATGAGGCTCTCCGGATGCAGCGGCTCATCGAAGACTTGCTCATGCTCGCTCGGATCGACGCAGATAAGCTTCCAGCGCTCACCACGGCGGTCGATCTCGATGATCTCGTCTTTGAACAGAGCCACCGACTTCAACAGTCAACCGACGTGACAATCGACACGGCAGCCGTTTCGGGTGCTCAGGTCAGCGGGGACCGGGCCGGGTTGGACCGTATGGTCCGAAATCTCATCGAAAACGCGGTTCGTTATGCAACGAAGAGCGTGCGGGTTTCGTTGACGGAGGCGGATGGCATGGCCACGTTGGTCATCGACGACGATGGACCCGGCATTCCTGAAGCAGATCGGGAGCGAGTGTTGGGTCGCTTCACCCGACTCGATGAGGCACGGGATCGAGAACACGGCGGCAGCGGGCTCGGCCTGTCGATCGTCAAGGAAGTAGTGGATCGCTACGGGGGAGTACTCGCGGTTGGTGAGTCACCGGTGGGCGGCGCCAGATTTCAGGTCGACTTTCCGGCGGTTGCTGACCTCGGCACCTAGATCTCCTAGACCCCTTGGACTTCTTCGGTTCTCGCACTCACTCGGAACAAGGCAATCGGACGCTGGACACCTTTGAGATTCCGCTCACCGGCCGACTCGGAAGTGACCAGGCCGGGCGGCAGAAGTGCCAACGTGCGTTCGGAGATGAGGATTTCACCGGGTCCAGCGTCGTCGGCCAAACGTGAGGCCAGGTTTACATGATTGCCCATGACCGTGTAGTCCATTCGGGTTGGCGACCCGACGTTGCCTACGGTAACGAACCCGGTGGATATGCCGATGCCGGCGCTGATCATCATCAGGGCCGCGTCGCCCATCCGTGAGCGTAGGTCAGCAAGTTCAGTCTGCATATCGAGGGCCATTCGTACCGCTCGCTCGGCATGATCTTCCTGGGGGAGTGGGTCGTTGAAGAAAATCATCAACGCGTCGCCAATGTATTTGTCGAGAGTTCCTTCGTATCGAAACACCACGTCGGTCATGGCAGAAAGAAACTGGTTGAGGCTGCCGATCATCTCTTCTGGCTCTGCTTGTTCAGAGAGGGCGGTGAAGCCGCGCACATCAGCGAAGACGATGGTCAACTCCTCGCGCCGAGACTCACCAATGCCGGATTGACCGGCCACGATGGCATCGGCCACCTGCGGTGAAAGATAACGCCGCAATACTGACGTGTGCTCGAGCATCGCCACCTGCTCATCGACCGTCGCCTGCAAGTCGCGATTGACGGTCTCAAGACGGCCATAGAGCGTCTCTAGTTGTTCGCTCGCTCGATTCACGTTCTCGGACAACGTCCCGAACTCGTCTCGATTGGACACGTTGACCCGGGCGGTGAAGTCGCCGCTCGCAATAGTGTCGAGCGCATGGTCGATCTTGCGCACGGGACCGATGACCGTCCACGAGATGATCGCTCCCACGGCGAGAGCCCCGAAGAGGCTCATTGCCGAGAACGCAGCCAGAGCAACGGTTAGGAATTGTCGATCACCAGAGAAATTCTCGATTTCGGTAATCACGTCAGATTCTGATTCGACGATGAAATCCTTAAGGATGTCCTCGAGTTCATGGCTTATCTCATGCTCTGACTGGATATGAGCGAGAATCGCTTGCTCACGATCTTCAGCTTGGATGGCCTCCACCCGGACCCCAGCAGCCGCGTACCGTTCGTTGATGGTTCGAAGTGAAGCGAACAGCGCACTGTGGTCACCCACCGCGATGGATTCGGTTTGGTCGAGCAGGGTGACGAAGCTCGCTTTGGCGACGACGATCTTCTCGGTCCACACCGGATCGTTGGTGAGGAGAGCCATCGTACGGAAGTGGGACTGCGAGGTGATGCTGTATAGAAGGTGGTTGGCGTCGTCGGTCTGTTCGGTAAGCCGCGAGATTCGATCGACCTGACTGTCCATGCGATTCACAGCTAGCAAACCCACGACGCCGAGGGCCATCATCAGTACAGAGATGCCCAGGAAGCCTGCCAATAGCTTCGTTTCAAGGCGGGCCTGGATTTTGGCCACGAAGTCGACGAATGGTCGAAGTAGGACCGGGACGGTGTCACTTCGCTGCCGTTTGCGCGTCGCGTGTGCCTCGGACTTGGATGGAGTGACCGGATCGGCCATCTAACTCCTGGGATCTGGACTCTTAATGTACGCGATCGACGGACAGGATGACGGACAGTTTGGCATCGTCCCTGCCAGGGCCTCACACAATTCCCAGAAATTGGTCACTTTTGGCATGGGTCGACATCAGGCGATCACTACGCTGGAAACGCTGCCGCTGCGGTGGCGGCAGCAGAGGAGGAGACATGGCTGACACAGCCAAGGCATCGACGACGTCCGGACTTGACGCCTACTTCAAAATCAGCGAGCGCGGTTCTACTGTAGGCACAGAGATTAGGGCCGGTGTCGCCACATTCCTGGTGATGGCTTACATCATCTTCGTGAACCCTTCGATCCTCAGTGAGATCGGCTTCGACACGGCTGCCCTCGCTGCTGGTACTGCTCTGGTGGCTGGAATCTTGTGCATCGCAATGGGCGTCGTAGCGAACTACCCACTCGCCATGGCTGCCGGACTCGGCATCAACGCGGCGGTGGCTTTCGGGCTCGTATTCGGCCAGGGACTCTCTCCGCAGGGGGCGATGGGCGTCATCGTCCTCGAGGGCATCCTCGTCACGGTCCTGGTGGTGCTTGGACTGCGTGAGAAAGTGATGGACGCAGTTCCTGCCAGCCTCAAATACGCGATTGGCGTGGGAATCGGATTGTTCATTCTGTTCATCGGGTTTGTCAACGGCGGCCTTATCCAGCAGGGAGAGGGGACCCCAGTTGAGTTTGTCTTTCCCAACTCAAAGGGCGCCGTCCTCACGCTGATCGGATTGGTTATCACGGTCTTCCTATACACGAGAGGCGTGAAGGGTTCGCTCGTCATCAGCATCGTTGCTACCACCATCATCGGTCTGATCATGGGTGTTGCCACGATGCCCGCCTCGTTGTCGGCCGCTCCGAGCTTCTCGACGCTCGGCCAGTTCGACCTTGGAAACGTATTCGAGACGCTCGGATTCCTGGCGGCGATTCTCACAATCTTCACATTCATGCTGACTGACTTCTTCGATACGATGGGCACGGCCACCGCCATCGCCGAGCAAGCAGAGTTGATCGACGAGGACGGGCGAATACCCGATGTCGGCAAACTGCTTTTCGTTGATTCGGTCGGGGCCGCCCTAGGTGGCATGGCCGGGGTCAGCTCGAACACGAGCTACATCGAGAGTTCGGCCGGAGTCGCCGAAGGGGGCCGAACCGGGCTGACGTCGGTAGTAGTCGGAGTACTCTTTCTGGTTTCCATCTTCCTATCGCCGTTGGCAACGCTCATTCCAAGCCAAGCCACGGCGCCGGTCCTAATCCTGGTCGGTTTCCTGATGGCGTCGCTTATCACCAAGATCGACTTCGCGGATCTCGAAGAAGGATTCCCGGCGCTGTTGGCCATCGTTCTCATGCCGCTTACCTACAGCATCACCGTGGGCATCGGCGCTGGCTTCGTCATGCACACCCTGGTGAAAGTCGCTCGCGGCAAGGTGGCAGACGTGAACGTGTGGATGTGGATCGTGACTGCCGCATTTGTGGTGTACTTCATGCAGAGCTACCTCAGCTGACAGCGTTCGCCTGAGAAAGACAGAGCGCTCCGGACATTGGCCTGGGGCGCTCTGTCGTTGGGCCTGCTTAGCCGCTCACGACGCCAGCTACTCCCAGTAGCACGATGCCGATCCCCACTGCTTGCGTGCGGGTGACCGGATCACCGAAGAATATGCGGCCAATGGCCACGCTGGCGGCCGGGAACATGGACGCTGTCACCACCGCGGGTGGAGCGTCGGCCTGTACGCCAATGAGATAGAAGATCGTGGTCAGACCGGCGAATACTCCGGCAGTCACGGCACTGATCCTGACCCCGCTAGGCGGCACGACCGGTGCGGAGACTCCTCGGGCCACGACCACCATGAGCAGGAAAGCCACAATACGTTGGCTCACGGCTGGCCACGCTCCACTTGTGGATGATGCTTCGATGATCACGCTGAGCCCGAATCCGTATCCAAGGCCGGAGCCAAGTCCCCAGATCAGTCCGGTTCGGACGAATGCGGCCCGCCCGCGTGCTTTCCCGGTGGTTATCAGAGCCAAACCGCCGAAGGCGACCACCGCACCGCCAATGGCAATTGGCGTGGGTCGGGCGCCACTTAACAAGGTGTATCCATAGGGGATCACTGCTGACATGACGCCTACAAGTGGTGCGACGACTGTCGATGAAGACCTCGCAATCCCGCCGTAGTACATCGATAAGCCGACTCCCATACCGAGCCCAGACAACGCTCCGATGATCACGTCGCGCCATCCGAACGCGCTCACCACGATGACCATGGATGCCAATGACGAGAATATGGCGACGAACTGCATCGTCGCCGCCGCGGTAGTCGCGCTCGAGGCACCAACCACGCGTCGACCAAACAGATCTGAGAACCCGATGAACAGGGCGCTGAGCGACCCGAAAAGCGCACCCATCAGTTGTTCAATGCGGTCAGCATCCCGTGAGGATAGAGGCCGAGGCCCGGGGTGCGTACGCCGCAAACGACCCCGACACCTGGGGTGCCGGGGTCATCTAACTATTTGGTTAGTTGTGGGTGGCGATGAGCTGGCGAATGTGAACATCCATTTCGCCCTTCATCTGCATCATTTCTTCGGCGGTCTTGCCGTCCATCAGGTTCGCGTGGACCTCTCCGCCGTGGTTCGTCATCGCGTCACAAACGTGGTCCGACGACTCGCCAGTTGCGACGAAATCGCAACCAAGGCCGGGAACAACTGCATCACATGCCAACTTCATTTGGATTCCTCCAGGTGGTAGTGCGGCTGGTCCGCATCTGCATAAATCTATTTTAGTCCAATGTGAAATAGACCGCAAGGCTAGGAAGGCCCCGTGTCGGGTGCCGGAGGATGGCCTTCGGCTACCGCGGCGAGGCGCGGGATGTAGTGGTCCCACCCCATCCGATGCATCGCTGCCTCGTCATGAGCCAGTCCGGTGTGGGTAAGGCGGATCAAGGTCCCGTCCTCATTCGGAATCAGATCTACAGTCACTGTGCTGGAACCTGGCGGGATGCCGGGGGTATCGACCCATCCCCACGTGAATACGACCCTTGTATGCGGTTGTAGGTCCAGGTACTGGCCGCGAGCGGTTCGCCCGTCAGGCATGGTCATTCGAAATATTCCGCCTGGTTGCGGGTCTAACTCGGCATCTGAACCTTGCCAAAGCACCCAACGGGCAGATGTCGTCAAGTAGTCGTAGACCGAGGACGCCGAGGCCGTGGTTTGGCGTTCAACTACGAGCGGGTCAGTCATTGGACGCCTCGATGTCGGCGACGAGCTGGTCGAGTTTGGTTGACCACATTGCCAGCAGCATCGGGGCGAATGGGGCGAGTTGGTTTTGGTCGGCCCGGTAGTACCGGTGATTTCCCTCGGCTCGAACGGTAACGAAGCCTGCATCGCGCAAGCGTGCCAGGTGCTGCGACACGGCCCCGAACGTGAGGTCAAAGCGACCAGCGAGATCGCCTGCTGACCGTTCGTGATCCCATGTCAGCCGCAAGAGTTCCCGCCGATGCGGTTCGGTTATGACCTGGATGACATCCATCGTGGCGTAGCCTAGCGATCTATTTTAGCTTGATCAAAAATAACTCGTCCTGGCGGTGAGCGACCGTCCTGACAATGGCCAGCCGGGCAAAAGAAAAGAGGTGTGGACCTGCCAGGCAGTTCACACCTCCTTCTTGATGCGGTGCCCAAGTTTGGGTTGACCAACATCCAACTCCCCCCGGGGGAGGGGAGAAGTATCCGCTACCAAGCCAACGCGAGTTGGTTTGGTCGTCGATGCTTCCATAGTGCCTGATTCTTCCTGAACCTCACCTGAAAGAGATTCGGAGATTTAGGCCGGTTCGACGGGAATCCAGAGAATCGTGTCGCCGGGGCGGGCCCGATCTAGCAGCGATGGGCGCTGGTCATGGGTGGCGATCATGAGGTTGGTTCCACGAACGAGAAACAAGACCGTACCTTCTTCTCCGAGTTGGTCATTCAAGTCATCCACGGTGAACTGGTCACTGAGACCGGTTTGCCGGATCTTGACGCCGCGCTGCAGCCTGTTCCGTAGCTCGTTATACGTGAGTCCGGACGCAAATAGCTGCCGGCCGCCAATCTCAGCAGCAACACTGCCGACGCCCGGTCCCGGATCTTCTGCGGAAAGCTGGTAGGTCTCTGCCGCGCCGAATAAGGTGGCGAACCCTCGGGTGGCGAGGGTGTTTACCTCGTCGTTGGGCGTAAGCGCCAGCAACCGACCGAGCCCCGACAGCTCCAACTCCCAGGGGAGTTCGTGCCCGATCAGGTTGCCGTAATAGGTGCGAAAGCCTTGCTGGCGTAGCCGGGACTCATCCCGATGATTCGTGGAAGAGAACAACACCGGCACCCCGACCTCCGACAGTACTCTGCCGACGGCTTCTTCTACAGGCCCAGCGCCGAGAATCAATGCGCCCTGGCTGGTCTTCTCGGCAAGGCCCAGTCGGTGGGCAATCGGACCGGCACTAAAGGCGTAGATGATGACGGTCCCCACAATGACGGCGAAGGTGACCGGCGTGAGTATTTCCGCCCCTGGGACGCCGGCATGCTCGAGTTCAAGCGCAAAGACTGATGCAACGGCCGCCGCCACGATGCCACGCGGAGCGACCGAGCCGACAAAGATCCGCTCGGACTTACTGAGATCCGAGCGCCAGGTGGCGATAGCCACAGACAACGGCCGAGCGACGAGCACGAGCACGAGGATGACGCCGACGACTCCCCACGAGATCGATCCGAGTTGTTCACGGGTAAGGCGAGCGCTCAACAGGATGAACAGGACGCCAACCAACAGGGTCTGAAGAATCTCTGAGAACTCAATGAGCGGTTCAGTGCGGAGCTTGCGATTGTTAGCGAGAGCGAAGCCCAGCACTGGCGTGGCGAGCAGCCCGGCTTCGGCGGCAATCCCATTGGCGATGGCGAAGGCAAGGAGGGCGCTTGACATACCCACGAGCGGAACGAGTCGCTCGGGAACGAGATGCCGCCCGATGACGAAGGCGGCCGGGACCGCCACGATAAGTCCAGCCCCGAGACCCGCAGCAGTGAACAACAATGCTCCAGTGATGAGCTGGGCGGGCTCTCGGCCGGCACCAAGCAAAAGGATTTCAAATGTTAAGGCTGCCAGCATCGCTCCGACGGGATCGATGACGATGCTTTCCCACTTCAGGATCGACGAAACGGTCCGGCTGGGTCGCACGTGATGGAGGATCGGCCCAATCACGGTCGGGCCCGACACGATCAGAATCGCGCCGAGTAACACGGCGATTGAGGTGGGAACGCCGAGAAAAACGCTGGCAGCCACGCTCCCAATCAGCCAGGTGATGAGGACACCAACGGTAATGAGCAGCCAGAGAACCCGTGGGTTCCGTCGAGCCTCATGTAGTCGGAGACTCAAGCCGCCTTCAAACAGGATCAGCCCCACCGAAAGCGATACGAAGGGTGTGAGCAGATCTCCGGCGAGAGCGTCGGGATCGAGAAGCAGCAGGCCCGGGCCAACGATAACTCCGGTTGCCAGCAACGCCACGATCGACGGGATGTCGAGGCGAGAGGCTATATAAGCGGCGGCCACCGCCAATATGACGACCGCGGCGAGCGCGTTGACCGGGTTCTCAAGAATGGAAGCTATCGCAGGCATCGCATGCCAGGCTAGTCAAACCTAGCCCTACCGCTAACACCACAGATGCTGGTCAGTCCGGGAGCTTGGGAACCTCAAAGCCGGTGCGTGCCCCAAGCAGGGAAGCGCGGGTCACCGCCTTTGTGCCGAATCGATCGCGAAGGTCGTCGAGGGCGTGATCCAGGGCGCCAGTTTGGTGACGTACGGTGATCGGGAAGGAGAGTTGCATGACTTTGTCGTCCGACAGGTTGGCCACAGATAGGCCGATCAGCGTCAAGCCCCCCTTCTCTCGTATGGTCGGTTCCGCCTCCGCCAGCAAGGCCAGTGCTACGTCAGCAATCAGTTCGGTGGACCCGGTGGGCCATCGCAAGCTTCTCGAACGGGTCGCTCTCGTGAAGTCGTCGTAGCGCATGCGAAGGACCACGGTTCGGCCGATCCGATGTCCTGAGCGGAGTCGGCGCATCACCCGGTCGACAATCCCCAGGAGCAACGATTCGAGTTCATCCGGCGTCTTGTTCGAGCGCCCCAGCGCCTGCTGCGAGCCGACCGAGCCCCGTCGTTTGCCGGTCTCAACTCGACGAGGGTCCTGGTGATGGGCGAGAGCGTACAGGTGGCGTCCCGATGCCTTGCCAAGAAACGACACGAGTGTTTCGGGGCTGACCAGGGCAACATCTCCCACTGTGTGCAGTCCGCAGTTGTTGAGCTTCTCGGCTGTCACTTTCCCGACGCCCCATAGGGCTTGGACGGGGAGCGGGTACAGAAACTCGGTCTCCTGATCTGGATGCACCACCAGCAACCCATCTGGTTTGCCGACCGCGCTCGCAACTTTGGCAAGGAACTTGGTTCGTGCGACGCCAACGGTGATGTTGAGTCCAACTCGATCCTTTACCTCCGCTCGGAGCCAGGCGGCGATTCGTTCCGGACTACCAGCAATCTTGGCGAGACCACCGACATCGATGAACGCCTCGTCGATTGACAGCCCCTCAACAATGGGCGAGGTGTCGTCGAACACATCGAAAACAGCCCGGCTGGCCTCCGAATAGGCGCTGAAACGAGGGTTCACGACGATCGCTTGTGGGCACAATGACTTGGCCTTGCGTTCGCTCATTGCCGTCTTAACCCCGAACCGTTTGGCTTCATAGCTGGCCGCCAGGATGACGCCACCACCGACCAGTACCGGCTTGCCGCGCAGCTCCGGGTTGTCGCGCTGTTCGACCGAGGCGTAGAACGCGTCGAGGTCGGCATGGAGGATTGTCGCCTCTGTTCGGGTTGCCCTACCGATTCGCGCCATCGAACATATGTTCGCATGATGCGACGTAGATCGCCAGCGCGATTCCTAAATTTCGAGGATATGCCCCCAGATCCGCGATCCGGGTTCTTCTCGAAATCCT
>CBDTUI010000029.1:0-25558 GCA_965363765.1 uncultured Acidimicrobiia bacterium | reverse complement strand
TCGGAAGCCCGTTGCCAGGCTCGCTCTTGCATCGCCGCTCGGGCGATCTCTAGGCCGTCAGATCGAGAACTCAAGCTGCCACCTTGCCGAATCCCGTGCGCACACCGCACGAGCACAGTTCATCCTATCCGGCCCTGGATTTCGCTAGGTCGTGTCGAGCGGGATCGACCCGTCATCCCGGTGATACTGCTCGTGGGATGCGATCAGTTGTTCCCATCCGGCCGGGTCTTCTACGTCGACCGCGACGAGATGGCGGCTCACTGGCGAACCTGAATGATCAAGCGTTCTCGCCTGCCGCAGCAGCGCCGCTGACTCGTCGTCGATACGACGATGCTGAGCGAGATGTTCCTCCCATGACACCGTCAGGAAGACCTCACTGAGACGGTGCGGATTCTCAGCGTTTCGGTAGAGACGCCAGCGATAGGCTCCTGTCCGCAGCCTGACCAGGCGCACCTGGGTCATCATCTCGCCGAAGGCGTCGAGCTTGTCAGAGTCGACCTCCCATGTATTGACGACCATGACCGGCCCACCCACTGTGTCAGCATGGTCGTTCGCTGCATCAGCAGTGAACTCGGGAGTCGTCACGTCGGCGAGCGCCGGAATCGCCAGACGGGGCACCAGGGCTGCCAAGGCGAGGGATCCCACAGAAAAGATGATCATGGTTCGCCCGGCTCCGATGGCGTCGGCGACCGCACCAGCCATGATCGAACCGATCGGCAAAACACCGACAAACGCCAGTGAGTACAGGCTCATCGCCCGACCTCGCACCCATTGCGGGGCCATCAGTTGAGCGGTCGCGTTGGTGGTCGTCAGGGTCCACACCCACGCCGCCCCTGCCACCAGGAGGGCAACCATCGACCAGGCGATCGAAGGGGCCGCACCGACGCCGACACCGGCTAACCCAAACAGGGCGATCGTGGCGGGCAGCGAATGATGTCCCAACTTCCGGACGACCGGCTCTCGGAAGAAGGCCGCAAAGAGCGCTCCGAGGCCCATCGCTCCCAGCATGAGGCCATACGCAGCAGCCGAGCCGCCGAGGTCCTCGGTTCGGGTGGGCAGCACCGCCTGGACCACCGCCGAGGTCAACGCAAACAAGGCGGCCAGCAGCAACAGGCGCCTAAAGGATTGGGTGAACCGGGCATACCGAACCCCAAGCGCGATCGCATTGGATACCGAACTGGCTTCCCTGTCGACAGCAACCACCGTTCGACGCATGACAATGAGTACCCCGATCACGCCTGCGTAGCTCACTGCATTGAGGCCGAATGCCAATTCCGGACCGGCGGTTGCCACGATCAGCCCGCCGAGTGCCGGACCGACGGCTCTCGCCACATTGAAGGCCACCGAGTTGAGTGCCACCGCGCTCGCCACCATGCCGCGCGGTACGAGATCGGGAACCATCGCCTGCCACGCAGGCAAATTGAACGCCATGCCGACACCGAGCAGCAGACCGAGCGCAAGCAACAGACCAGGGCTGATGTCGCCAAGGGAAGTGACGATGGCCATCGCGGCGGCGGCCACACCCATGACGATCTGAGAAACCAGCAGCAGTTTGGCCCGGTCGACGAGATCGGCGAGAGCGCCGGCGGTCAGCGCCAAAAAGAGCAGAGGCAACGTCGTTGACGCGACCATGAAGCCGACCCACGTAGCTGATCCGGTGAGCTCGAGCATGAGCCATGAACCGGCGACACCCTGCAGGAACGACCCGACGTTGGAAACGACAGAGGCCATCCATAACGCTCGGAAGTGTCGAATACGGAGTGGCGCGACTGCCTGGGACATTCGGCCAGTCTATGTCACCTACGGACCGTCACCTTCGACTGCTCCAACCGTAGTTCGCTGGCAGGCCGATCATGCCCTTGGGCCGAGAGTTGGCGGCCCGGCAAATGCCTGAGCTATCTCCAGCCACTCGACTGCCAGAGGGGTAGCGGTGAGTTCTGTGTCGTCTGGGTGTCTCCGTTGCGTTACGACGAGGCAAAAGTCTTCTGCGTCGCCCACCACCGACTCGACGGCTTCTTCTGGGCCAAACCGCCACACGGATCCCGACGGCGACGCCAGTTCGACTCGCACTGGTTCGGTCGGTAGGGGCTGGCCTCGATTGGAGTATGACCAGGCCCGGGTGAGAAAACCCAGGCGGGCAATGTGGACGAGGCGATCCGACGATGGTCTGGCGATTCCGACCGTGTCGACGATGTCTTGCCCGTGTGCCCACGTCTCCATTAGACGTGCGGTCAGGAACGACTTGGCGCTCATGGTCGGACCGTACCAGTCAACTCGTTGTTCATCTTCGAGCGAGAGGGACGCATCGGCCAACGCCTGCCGGTTGCTTCTCCACAGCGCGAGGACCTCAGCACTGGCCAGAAGCCGGCAGGCTCCCAACGTAAGGTCGTCCATGGCCTGTTCCCCGCCTCCGGCGATCGACCACAGCTCCCCTACTTTCGACCGGAAGCCTGCCGGGTCAGTGAT
This sequence comes from uncultured Acidimicrobiia bacterium, assembly GCA_965363765.1. Lineage (GTDB taxonomy): Bacteria > Actinomycetota > Acidimicrobiia > Spongiisociales > JAENVV01 > JAENVV01. Next base: position 23,092 of record CBDTUI010000029.1, on the reverse strand, counting down.
CGCGAGTACGGCAGCATCGTCGAAATACGACAGATGGCCGATCTGGTCAGCAACGGACCACCCTTCGCTGGGGGTCGGAAGGGACCAGGCGCTTTCCGACAGCTGCTCAACGACGTCATCAAGCGCTTGCTGTTCATCTAAAAGGTCAGTTCTCAATGTTGTGAGGTTCACTTCTTCCCCATCGCCAATGTTGTGCGACCTACGCTAACCCGGTAGTTCGGCAGCGAAAGGTCGCGGGCCGAACCGACCGCCTCGACCACCATGGGGAGACTGCCATCGACGTTGTTCCACTTACCTTGGTGTTGACGTCGGCACTTCTGCACGCTTCGTGGAATCTGATCGTGAAAGGCAGCCAGGACCGGTTGATAGCCGGGTTCTCCCAAGCGGCATTCGGGGCGATGGCGTTCGGACCGATCCTGTTTTTCACGGGAATCCCCACCGACGTGTGGCCGGCCATCGTCGTGTCCAGCTTCATCCACCTGGCATACGTACTGGCCCTCATTACTGCGTACGACCATGGCGACATGTCCCTGGTCTATCCGGTGGCGCGGGGCACCGCCCCAATCCTCGTAACCGTTGCGGCGATCTTCCTGCTCGACGATGTCCCAACCGTCAGCGGTCTAATCGCGATCGGTTTGGTGGTGGCCGGCGTCTTGTGGGTGGGACTCGGGAAGGACCGAAAAGGAGCCGGATGGGCCGTGCTCGTTGGCGCGATCATTGCCTCCTACACACTCAACGACGCCGCCGCAGTCAGGTCGCTCGACGCAGCACTCCCTTACACGATTGCCACGTTCTGGGGTCAGACGGCGCTGCTCATCCCGGTAATTGTGAAGCGCCGCTCGCTGACCGGAGCGATCGCCGGGCTAAAGGCGGAATGGCCTAGACACGTCTTCGCTGGCATCGCATCCGCTGGTGCTTATGCGCTGGTGCTGTCGGCGGCTCGACTTGCCCCAATCGGATTGGTCGCGGCCTTTCGCGAAACATCCGTCGTGTTCGGAACGCTCGGGGGCTTGTGGCTGCTCAAAGAACCGGCGGCACGAGGTCGACTGAAAGGATCGGCACTCATCGCGGCGGGACTCGTTGTGCTCGTCGTGTCCGGCTGATGCATCGTAGGTACGAAGGATAAAACGCGAGTACTTGACTCGAACCGATCCTGGCAATCCCTCGGCGGGGGTACGGTTAGGTGGCCACCAGAGGAGGTTCTATGACCGAGCAGACCACGTTCACACCGCAGGGCATCCAGCGACTGGTCGCCGAAGCAAAAGATCTCATGACGGTCCGCCAGGTTGTCGGCGAACCGATCGAACGAGACGGCGCGACACTCGTGCCCGTCGTTGAGGTCCGGGGCGGAGGCGGCGGAGGAGGCGGAGGCGGAAACGCCAACGAAGACAGCGGCAGCGGCGAAGGAATGGGATTCGCCATGCGAGCCCGCCCGGTTGGTAGCTACGTCATCGCCGACGGCAAAGTCACCTGGGAGCCAGCGATCGACGTGACCAGAATCGCCGTAGCCGGCAACATCGCCCTGATAGCCGTCTTCCTGTCGATTTGGTTTGGCCGCCGTCGATCCGCCTGAACCCAGAGACTGGTTCTAGTTGCCAGTAAGCGCATGCTCCAGACTGAGGTCTGGTACGTGCCCGATGTCGGTTGAATTTCCTGCGCCGCCGATCTGAAAGCAGCTATACCGGAAGGTCCAAGGATCGACCGCTTTACATTCGATCCGGTTGGCGGTCGTGTTCTTGAAGAAACCAATCGATAGACCAGGCTGAATGTACTGTCGGACCGCGTTTGAGGCGCCTGAATTGACCAACCCGGCGCCATAAGGATCCGTGAAGAATTCCCCCGATCCGGCCGCCTGTTGGGCGGAGATTAGGAAGTTGGCCTTCCATGTCGCCATCGACAATGTTCGACGGGTGGCATTCTCCCGCTCATGGTCGCGCACGACCACCGAATTGCACGTCTGATTGACGCAGTGGGAGGCCGGATTGCGAATATCGAACTCGTGATCGAACTGAGCGACACCGAGGTTACGAGTCTCCGGCGTGTCGTTGCGACTCTCCCACCGTTCATAGTTATTGGAATCTGTCCCGACGTTAATCGCTCGTTCCCGGAAGTCGATCGAGTTGGCAAGCGACTGCATGCTGTAACCACAGTTCGTGGGATTCAACACCCCGCCCCCGCTATCGCTCGTGGCGACCGCAGCGCCATAGTCGGCCTTAAAGCCAACGCTGTAGACCTCGTTGCCTGCCACGTCATAAGCCTGGATGTAGAGAGTATGGAAGCGAGCACATACCCGACGGGCTGAACTCGTTCCGGCGTGCACAACAAACCGCACCCAATGCTGAGCATCATCAGTTTTGAACGTGAACTCCTTGAACCCAACATTTGGCTCCGACTGCCCGAGCTTGTCGGCCAGGTATTCGTACGGAACCATCGGCGAACCGGGAATCAACGACGGGTTCGAACCGTGCTCATGTCCGAATGAACACCAATAGACCGGGTCAATCTGCGGATGCCAAGTTCCATAGAGATCTCCATCCGGGCCATCAGTCCAATAAAGATCATGAACCCACGATGGGCACGCCGCCCCAACGGTGGGCACTGAATAGCCGGTGGGCGCCTTGGGTTTGGAACTGAGCGATCCGCCCGCCTCGGCAAGCAGGACCAAATACATGTCTCGCCAACCGTTTTGGCCCTCAACCGAACCTAGCTTCACCTCGCCGGCGGGGAAACTCTTCTCATAAACGGGCACCGTGTCACCATCCACGTTGACAAACCCGGCGGAGTCCCAGGCGCCCAACCAGGTCGGGAGCGGCAGACCGCCTCGCCAGGCGACGGCTACTTCGGCAGGCCGGTTCAGCGTGAAGCGGAGCCAGTCGGCGTCGGGGCCGAGGTTCTTGAACTCCCAGCGGGTCGACGGCGCCAGCACATCCCAGCCGGCGTAATCGCCGGCGCTGTCAACCTTGGCCACACTCGAAGGATCGGGATCTACGTCAAGGCCAGTCTTCATCGATCGCGGCCAGTACTGCATATCCCACACCGTGATGGCGCTTGAGCTCTCGTTGACATCCATAACGTGATAGCGAGCGATCAGCGCTGGATCGTTGTCGACGGGAGTCGGTGGCAGTGGAGTGATGGGATCGAGACCCAAGCCCCTGGTCAAAAACGTGGCCATCTCGGCCCTCGTCACCGCTTTCGATGGGCAGTATTTGTCGTTGGTGGGCGGGTTGCATCCGAGCGTGATCTTGGCCTGGGCAAGCGCCTGAATATTCGCCTCGTGGGGGCTGGTGTTGTCGTCCGAAAACTTGTCGACACTCGAGGGCGCCAGGTCGAGAGCTCGAGTGAGGAACGTCGCCATTTCGGCGCGGGTCACGGCCCGATCCGGGCAAAAGCGGGTGTTCGATGGAGGGTTACAGCCAAGGGTTATGCCGGCTTTGGCGAGCGCTTGTATGTTGGCTTCGTGCACACTCGAATTGTCATCACTGAAGGCGTCGACGGTCGAGCTTGCCAATGGGAGGGCTCGCACGAGGAAGGTCGCCATTTCGGCGCGACTCACAGCTGAATTCGGACAGTATTTGTCGTTCGTGGGCGGGTTGCAGCCCAGTGTTATACCGGCGGCCGCAATGGCTTCGATCGAAGACTCGTGGATGTTTCCGTTGTCATCGCTGAAACGCCCGAGCGCCTGAGCGGCGTCTGGAGCTGTCAAGAATGTCGCAAAACCAATAGCAAGAACTAATCCAAGTCGCATGGCTCTCGACATGTGACACCCCCCTGGGTTTCACGCCTCCCGGCCAGCGCCTGGGTACCTTACCGAGGTCGGCGCGCCTACTCAACAACAATCACCGACGCTGCGGGCGATCCTATCAACACTCTCTGCGGTTTTCTCAGTGAGAGGTGGTGGAAACTCGGTTCGACGGTTCGGCGAAATTTCCCTAGCCATAGGGCCACATCGCGCCTAGTGTCAGAACACTGAACCACGGAGAGTGGCTATGGGCGTGAGGGAGCACCGGGAAGAACAGCGGCAACGCCGCCTGTTAAAGCTGTCAGGATGGCTGGCGATACCGGCCGCCTACCTCTGGTGGCGCGTTGCCAACGGTCGGCCGATCCTCCCCCAAGTCAGCTTGCCGGACGAAGCGATGTTCTGGCTCCCCGGCCTTGCCATCATTTTGCTCCTGGCAATTGTGATGGTCGGACCGATGCTGACGAACTCTCGCTCACCCCACATCATGTTCCTCCCCGAGCAAATCGACGTCGGATTCGACCAGGTGCAAGGAATGAGCCGGATCGTCGAAGACGTCAAGCACACGCTGACGGTGCTCACCGACCACGACCAATTCCGCAATGAGATGGGTGGCACGCCGAGGCGGGGCATCCTTTTCGAAGGACCGCCCGGGACCGGCAAGACCCACCTTGCCAAGGCCATGGCGAAGGAAGCTGGCGTGCCTTTCCTCTTTGTTTCCTCTACCGCATTCCAGAGCATGTGGTACGGCATGACTGCCCGCAAAATCAGGTCCTACTTCAAGGCACTCCGCAAGGTCGCCCGCGAAGAGGGCGGGGTCATCGGTTTCATCGAAGAGATCGATGCCATCGGGATGCGGCGGTCAGACACTTCCGAGGCCTATTCAGATATGAATGTCAACCGATCGATGTCATCTGGCACGGGCGGAGTAGTCAACGAGTTGCTCATACAGATGCAATCATTCGATCAGCCAGCCGGTCGTGAGCGGTTCCGAAATTGGGCCGTCAATCGCGCCAATAAGTTCTTGCCGGCCGACCACCACATCCACGTCAAGGCAACGCCCTACAACAACGTGCTGCTCGTTGCAGCCACCAACCGGGCGGCTTCGCTCGACACGGCCCTCTTGCGCCCTGGACGATTCGACCGCCAGCTCCACTTCGGGATCCCTGGATCGTCGGCCCGACGCGAATTGATCGACTTCTTTCTTGCGACCAAAGCACACGAACCTGAACTCGATGAGGAAACCACCCGCATCGACATCGCCTCGGCGACCCTTGGGTATACACCAGCTTCCCTTGAGCGCCTGTTTGATGAAGCGCTTCTCATCGCGCTCAGAGGTCACCGAAACGCTCTGTCGATCGACGACGTATGGCAAGCCCGCACCGACACCGAACTCGGACTTGCCGAACCAGTCGACTCCCCTGAACACGAACGTGAATCCATCGCAATCCATGAGGCGGGCCATGCCACGGTTGCCTACCTCGTCGGGAAGGGTCGTCGACTTGAAATGTTGTCGATCGTTAAGCGTCGGGAAGCACTCGGTTTCCTCGCCCACCGTATGCAGGAGGAGCGCCACACGCAGAAGCGCAGCGAACTGGTCGCCCTTATCCAAATTGCGCTAGGCGGAATGGTGGCCGAGGAACTGTTCTTCGGTGAGTCCGGGACCGGGCCGGGCGGCGACCTGGCGGCAGCCACGAACGCTGCCGTCGAGATGGTCGGATCGCTCGGTATGGGCGACTCACTCGTATCGTTTCGAGCGCTCAATGCTGGTGTGCTGGGCGGCAACCTCGCCGCCAAAGTTTTGTCGGACGGCCGGGCTCGTGAACAGGTGGAGACGATTCTCTCCCGCAACAAGGACCGTGTCGACGAACTGCTCGCCCAGAACCGTCACGTCATCCGTGCCCTCGCCGATGCGCTCCTCGAACGAAACGAACTGATCGGCGATGAAATCATCGATGTAATCACGGCCGCCCAACGGGCCAACGGCTTACCGATCGAAATCGACCTACGCGAAACCGTTCCGGTTATCGGACCTATCAGAGTCGATGCCTCGACGACAGGTATCTCCGACCACCTCGGATAGTGCTAACCGTGCGCAGCTGCGATTGCACTGCCGGAAGAGGACAGCTCCGACGCTGCGTTTGGCATTCTGTAGCATCGGCATAAGAAGATCTCACAACATCCAGGAGTCAATCATGATCGACGCTCCGCCCCAAGTCATCTCCGGCATCGAGTACTCGGTTTGTCGGCCCGATGACGCCGCCGAGATGGGGCGCCTGCTTGCGGAGAGCTTCACGAAACACGATCCGCCCGCCGTCGCCGCCGGGCTCGCCGCAGACGAGTTCGAGGAGTTCGTCACGCTCTGGTCGGAGACGGCGGGAGAAGATGGCTTGACCATTGTCGCACGAGACATTGCGACCCATCAGTTGGCCGGTGCCCTGCTGACCGACGACGCCGCATCGTCCCCTCCTCCGGGGCTCAACGCCATAACGGAGAAGTTCGACCCGATCCTCGATCTACTCAGCCAGATCGATTCCGACTACCGGACCGGAAGGACGATCGAACAGGGCCAATACCTCCACCTGTTTCTTCTGGGAGTTGCCGATCAGTTCACCCGACGCAGGATCGGCCAGCATCTCGTCGCCGTTTGTCTCGCCAACGGGGCCATAAACGGATTCACGTCAGCCGTCACCGAGGCGACCAACCCCGTGTCGCAGCATATCTTCGGACAGCTCGGGTTCGAGAAGCGAGCCGAGCGCTCCTACGCCGAGTACCGATTCAACGGCCAGCCCGTCTTTGCGTCGATCGCACAACATGGCGGACCGATGACCATGGATCGAAACATTCCCACCGGAGGGGCACGGCTGACCGAGGCCGGCCCCGGCTAGCGTCGCCCTGTGCTAAAACCATTCACACCGTTCAAGACCGCATTGGGAGTCCTTGGCGCGCTCGCCGTAACAGCCGCTCTATTCCGCCTCAACGGCTGGGGCGATGCAGCCGCCAACGAGAGCGCCATCGGCGAGGTCTCACGCTGGTGTGAACGAGTCAGTGGAGGATTCCTCCGAGAACCCGCCAACACCCTCGGCAATCTCGGTTTTGTGATCTCCGGGCTGGCCATGCTCTATGTGCTCGGCCGTGACCAAACGGACGAACGGCCCATCACCAACCGGTTCATCGGACGCTCCCCACTCGCTCTGCTGTATGCCGGGGCAGCTTTGTTCCTCGGCCCCGGATCGATGGCCATGCACGGTACCCACACCCAGTTCGGAGCGTGGCTCGACAATGTATCGATGGTGGCCTACATCCTCGTGCCATGGCTGCTCAACGTTTCAATCATGGGACGGTGGTCGGAACGCCGCCTGTTCTCGACCTATGGCACGTTGCTCTCGGCCTATGCCGCTGGCTACTGGTTCCTCGGCAGCGACCTGGGGATTGGGCTGGACCTGTTCGGGGTGAGCATCGCCATGTGGATCATCTCCGAAGTCCTCTACCGGTTTCATTCGCCAACTATGCGCTGGGCGTCGGGTTTCGTCGGGTTCGGCGTCGGCGCCATCTTTGGCGTGACTCCGGCCGTCATCGCTGCCGACCTGGCGAGCCACTGGTGGATCATCTTCTTTTGGCTCCCCGGACTGCTCGCCAAGTACCCACCGGTTGGCCGCCGACAGTACATACCCTGGTATTGGGTGGGCTCCGCCGCTTTCGTTCTTGCCTACGTAATCTGGCTGACCGGAACCAACGAACACCCGGCCTGCAACCCCGATTCGTTGATCCAGGCGCACGCCATTTGGCATCTACTCGGAGCCGTATCGACGTGGAGCTTCTTCCTGTTCCTACGTACCGAAAGGATCAAAGAGCCGGTTACGGCCGCCTCATCCAACTGACGGCGAGGACGTTTTAGCGCGGTTGCATCTCACGATGCTCGATGCGTCCATCGGCGTGCAGCGCAAAGCGACCTTCAGATCGATCGTGCACATGGCTCGGCGACGACCACGGCCAACCACCAAACTGGGTCCGGCGATAATCCGCCAGGGCCTCTTGAAGCTCCTCTGGAGTATTCATCACGAATGGTCCCAGCTGAAAGACTGGCGCTCCGATCGGCTGGCCCTGCAGGAGCAAGAACTGGGCTGGCCCTCCCTGATTGACAATCGTCGCCGGGACATCCGCTCTTAGCTGGACACCAACCGATCCAGCCATGTCCGTGTCAGCAATCTTGATGTCTTCGCCTTCGAAGCAGTGAAGCACCCGATTGGCCCCCGTCCCGGCCGTGGGAATCTGCCAGGACGACCCGGGGGCCATGCGGATGATCCAAATACCGAGCTCGTTAGCCGGATCCGCAGCCCATGAATCAGGCGGCGGAGCGGGAGCGCGACGCCCGACTACTTCGCCGGCGATGACGTCGACAAGCACACCCGGCGACACCTCGACGGTGGGGATGTCTTCATCCCACAAGATGGCAAAGTGGGCAGGGACCATTTTGGATTCGGGCGGCAGGTTCAGCCAGATCTGGAAGAGCTCGAGCGGATTGTCCGCTTCCTCATCCAGGAGCGGGAACATCTCGGCGTGCATAACGCCCGACCCCGTCGTAAGCCATTGTGCGTCACCGCCGCCGTATCGAGCAGTCGCTCCGAGCGAGTCTGAATGGTCAACGTACCCCTTGCGAACAACAGTCACTGTTTCGAAACCGCGATGCGGGTGTTGGGGAAATCCTGGCACAGGATTGCCGTGATACATGCTCCAACCGTCCTGGTAGGAAAAGTCGGAACCAATGTTGCGACCGGCGAGACCGGTGATCGGACCTAGCTGGTCGTTGCCGGCTGGATACTGGTCGAGGTGGTGGACCGTGAAAATGAAGGGATCGAGTCCCAGCCAAGGCATGCCAAGTTCGACGACTTCGATTACTGGATCCTCAGGCATGTCCACCTTCCTTGTAATTGCATGGCGCTGGTTGCATGGCACAACTAGTTGCATGGTACAACCATTCGAACGGTGGACTATTCCGAGCCCTCAAAGGTCCTCGGCCGAATGCCGCAACGGAGTAAGCAGTTCAACGATCTCGGCGATGGTCGACTCAGCCAAATCGTCCATGCCATATCGAATGGCTTCCAGGTCCTTGGTGGCAAGGTCAACAACGACACGACCGGCATCCGTGATCTCAGCCAGGGTGGTTCGTCGATCAGTCGGATGTGGTGCCCTGATCACCAGCCCGGCGCTTTCGAGTCGGTCGATTGCGTTCGTTACAGACGTCGGGTGGACCTGAAGGCGCTCACCGATCTTGCCCATAGGCAACGAGCCGCGACGGGTGAAACTGATCAACACCAGGGTCTCGTACCTTGAGAACGTCAGGCCGTGCGGGGCGAGCGCCTCATTCACCCTGGCGAGAACGATCTGATGGGCTCGGGTAATGGACGTCGCGGCGGCCATGGCCGTCGACTCACCCCAACTGCGGGCATCCCAGTTGCGCTTGGCCTCTTGAATCAGGTCGACATCATCGTCCATTCCAGATACTATAGGGAGTGCAATAGTTGGACGTCCAACTATTCACCCCAGAGAGTGCAACTAGGAAGTGAGCAATCGTGTCTATGGATCCGAATCCGGAAGCCAGTCGGGCTGCTTGGCAAGATGCCTACGACCGCACCCCCCTGCGAGATGTCGACTTTGAAACCATGTCGGGCATCCCGGTCGAACCGGTCTACGGCGACGGGCCGTACCCGGGCGAGTACCCGTTCACGAGAGGTATCCGACCGTCGATGTACCGGTCCCGGCTCTGGACGATGCGGATGTTCGCCGGATTCGGCACTGCCGAGGACACCAACGGTCGATTCAAGGAGATTCTTCGTAATGGCGGCACCGGCCTCTCGACCGCCTTCGATATGCCGACCCTCATGGGGCGCGACTCCGACCATGACTGGGCACTGGGCGAAGTCGGGCGGGCGGGCGTGGCGATTGACACCCTCGCCGACATGCGGGATCTTTTCGCAGACATTGACCTGGGGGCCGTTTCAACGTCAATGACGATCAACGGACCGGCCCACATCATTATGTCGATGTACATCGCCTTGGCCGAAGAAAACTCAGTCGATCGGGCTCGACTGAGCGGCACGATCCAGAACGACATCCTCAAGGAATATCAAGCACAGAAGGAATACATCTTCCCGCCTCGACCATCGATGCGGCTCATCACCGATCTCATCCAGTTCACCGCCGCGGAGATGCCTCGCTGGCATCCCGTTTCCGTGTCGGGCTATCACATTCGCGAAGCTGGCAGCAACGCCGCCCAAGAGCTGGCTTTCACGCTGGCGAACGGTTTCGCATACGTCGAGGCGGCGGTAGCCGCCGGGCTCGACGTCGACGACTTCGCTCCCCGGTTGAGCTTCTTTTTCAACAGCCACAGTGACTTTTTTGAAGAGATCGGCAAGTTCCGGGCTGCCCGTCGGATCTGGGCGAAGTGGATCAAGGAACGGTATGGAGCCAAGGACGAGCGCAGCATGCTGTGCCGCTTTCACACCCAGACGGCCGGGGTGTCTCTCACTGCCCAACAACCTGAGATCAACGTAGCTCGGGTCGCCATCCAAGCTCTGGCTGGAGTCCTTGGCGGCTCCCAGAGCTTGCATACCGACAGCTTCGACGAGGCCATGGCGTTGCCGACCGAGGATGCCGCCCGAATCGCCCTCCGGACCCAACAAATTATTGCGTACGAGACCGGCGTCGCCAACGTCGCCGATCCTCTTGGTGGCTCGGCATACGTCGAGTGGATGACCGATGAGATTGAACGCAGGGCCGAAGAGGTGTTCAGCCATCTCGACAAACTCGGTGGCGGATCGATGCTCGAAGGCGTGTATGCCGGCATCGACAACGGATACTTCGTCGGAGCGATCGCCGACTCAGGCTATCGGTTCGAACGAGCAGTCAACGCCGGACGACGAATCGTGGTTGGCGTGAACGACTTCACCGAGGGCGATCATCCCGGAGATCGCAATCTTCTCCGCATCGACCCACAAGTCGAAGTCAACCAGCTCAAACGCCTGGCCGATGTCAAACAGTCCAGGGACTCCACTGCGGTTGAGGTCGCCTTAGGCCAACTCGTCATCGACGCGTCAGACCCGACCATCAACACCATCCCGGCAACCATCAAAGCGGTTCAATCGCTCGCCACCGAAGGCGAGATCGTTGCCGCGCTGGAAACCGTGTTCGGCACCTATGTAGAAACGGCGGTCATGTGACAGAGACTCCGATACGCATTGTTCTTGCCAAAATCGGTTTTGATGGGCACGACCGAGGATTGAGAATGGTCGCCCGCATGCTGCGCGATGCCGGATGCGAAGTGATCTATCTAGGACTGCGCCAGACAACCGACAACGTCGTGTCGGTTGTGGAACAGGAAGACGCCGACGCCGTAGGCCTTTCGATGCACAACGCTCAGCACCTGACCTTGGCTCCCAAGATGGTGGAGGCGCTGCGCTCGGCCAACCTCGACGTTCCGGTGATTCTGGGTGGAGTCGTGCCCGATCAGGACGTCGCTCCCCTACTCAAAGCCGGGGTCGCGGTCATCTTGGGTCCGGGCACCTCGGCCGAAGAAGTGGTCAACGCTGTCCGCGAGGCCGTAGCCTCTCGGACGTGAAACGCGCCACGCAAACGCCGGCCGAGTTATACAAATCGGCGAAGGCCGGGAACCGCCATGCAATCGGCCGCCTTCTGTCGCTCGTCGAACAGGGCGGTCCGTTGGCCGATACGGTCGGCCAACTCACGCACGAACAGTCAGGCACAGCACGCGTCATCGGGATTACCGGACCGCCTGGCTCCGGAAAGTCTTCACTGTTAAGTCATCTGCTCAAAGTGATCGCCGAAGCAGACCTCCGCCCGGCCGTAGTCGCCGTCGATCCCTCTTCTCCTTTAACTGGCGGCGCGATACTCGGTGACCGGGTCCGAATCGATACCACGGACACCGGCAGTTTTATCCGTTCCATAGCCACGCGTGGCCATTCCGGCGGATTGGCGTTGGCGGTACCGGGCGCAGTGCGCGTGCTCGATGCAGTGGGCTTTGACCCGGTCATCATCGAGACCGTCGGAGTTGGCCAGGTCGAGGTAGAGATCACAGGCTCCGCCGACACAACCATTGTCGTAGCCAACCCGGGAACTGGTGACGCCGTTCAAGCCAACAAAGCGGGTTTGCTCGAGGTTGCCGACATTTTCGTAGTGAACAAATCGGACCTGGCCGGAGCCGATGATGCGCGCCGCGACCTTGAGCTGATGCTCGACCTGAGCCACATGACCGGACAAGAGGACGCCGCCGGGCGACGCCCACCGATCATCATGGCCAATTCACTTGACGGCAGCGGGGCCGCTGAGCTGTGGTCGGCCATTGTCGAACACGGTGAGCATCTGGCCACCACCGGACAACTCGAGATTCGAAGGCGACATCGACAATTCGCCGAACTGCGCACTCGTGTCGGCGGCAAACTACTCCAGGCACTAGATGCTGAACTCGCATCCGACACCTCGGCTGATGTCCTTCGAGCGCTGGCAGACAGACAGACATCTCCGTCCGAGGCCAGCGCTCAGATATCGCAGCGAATCCTTCGTTCCGACTGAGAGCGTCTAGACCTCGTGAACCTCGAGGGTGATCGGGACATTGCCGGCTAGGGCCTGCGACACCGGGCACCCGGCCTTGGCACCTTCGGCCGCCTCGAGGAATCCAGCATGGTCGAGTCCAGGGACTTTCCCGGTCAAAACGAGCGCCATGCCCGTGATCCCTTCCCCTGGCACAAACGTGGCGGTGGCTTTTACATCAAGGAAAGCCGGGGGTAGGCCGGCCTTGCCGAGGGCGTTTGAAAGGGCCATCGAAAAACAGGAGGCGTGGGCAGCCGCAATCAGCTCTTCCGGGCTGGTCTTGCCACCATGAGCTTCGGAACGGGCCTTCCAGTCGACTGGCATCGGAGCGGCAGCACCAGAAGTGAGTGTCGTGGTTCCGGCGCCCGTCATGAGGTCGCCTTCCCAATGCGTCGAAGCGGTGGAGTCAAGAGCCATGGTTCGTACCTTTCGAGGAAGATTGTGACACCAACTGTACTGGCTTCTCAGATTCGCAGAACCTCAGCGTCGCAGGCCTCGTCAACCAAGGAGTTGGCCGAGGCGAGTCGCCAATCGGACGATGGCTTCACCCACTTCAACACGGGACCGGTTCCCCGGGAATCGATAGCTCGGCCCGAATGCTCCGATGGCGCCAGCGATACCTGCCGAGGAGCGCACGGGTGCAGCAACCGCACTAATGCCGTCGGCCCACCCATCGTTCCAGGCGTAACCCTCCTCGTCGGCCACGGACACCTTGGTGAGGATCGGGTCCGCTTCAACGCCAACACGCCGACAGTAGTCCCGCACTGAGCTGGTTGATTGCTCGGCCAGGAAAACGTAGCCAGAGGCAACTGTGTGGAGTGGGTACCGAACGCCGGTGCCGTCAGGAACCTGAATCGGGTTGGGGCCGATGACCTGATCGGCAAACAGCACCGAATCCCCGTCAAGGATCGCCAACGTTGCATCCTCGGCAAATAGGTCGACGATGTCTCGCAGGAAGGGTCCGGCCAGGGCGTGGATCGGCACCTGTCCCCCGCCTGACCCGGCCAGGGACGCGAGACCGGCCCCTGACAGATATGTGCCAGCTGCTGGACCACGATCGACGACACCGATGGATTCGAGCGTCGCCAGCAGCCGCCGAGCGGTGCTCTTGGGAAGCGCCGCCTGTTCGGCCAGTTCACCTAAGGATACGGGCTCACCCGCCAGTGCCAATGCTCGTACCAAGGTGAAGGCTCGCACGACGGCTTGAACATTTTCTGACACTTTGCCCACCGCCTCGGTCACCGAACAGATACAGTTAGAAACCATTATATAGTCCGTTCCGCATAACGGAATGGCAGTCAGACCGCGAAGGGACCCACCGAATGCGACCAGCCGGAAAAGTCATCCTCACCTGCGCCACGAGCGGAAGCTCGCACACCCCCACCATGAACTCAGATATCCCAGTCACAATCGAGCATATGATCGACGACGCCGTGGCGGCTGCCGCCGCCGGAGCCGGGGTTATCCACCTGCACGCCCGCAATCCCGAGGACGGAAGCCCATCAGCCGACGTCGGCCTATTCCGCGAATACTGCTCAGGCATCAAGGAACGCAGCGATGCGGTGATATCTATTACGACCGGCGGAGCCACCGGCCAAACCATCGAGCAGCGGCTGAACGTCATCAAACACCTGAAACCCGAACTCGCCACCTGCAACCTCGGCACGATGAACTACGGCCTGTTTCAGATGATCCCGAAGTACGAGGGACGTTGGAAGTACGACTGGGAGGAACCGTTCCTCGAATCGACCCGATCCGAGCCCTTCATCAACCGGTTCTCCGACATCGAGTACATGCTGAAGGTGCTGGCTCCCGAAACCGGATGCCGGTTTGAGTTCGAGGCCTACGACATCGGCCACCTCTATACCCTTGCGCACTATGCCGACCAGGGACTCGTCGACGGTCCCATCTTCGTCCAGTTTGTCATCGGAACGCTCGGCGGGATCGGGGCCGATGTCGAGAACGTCTTCCATATGAAAGAGGTCGCCGTCCGGCTGTTTGGCAGCGACATCGAATGGGGCGTACTCGGCGGAGGACGCGCCCAATTCGATCTCATCACGACCTCGGCCACCCTCGGGGGCAACGTCCGGGTCGGCCTGGAGGATTCGATCTATCTTCGCAAAGGCAAGCTGGCCGAATCGAACGCCGAGCAGGTCGAGAAGATCGTGCGGATTCTCGACGAACTGTCCCGTGAGGTCTTGTCGCCGGACGAAACCCGCCAGATCCTCAATCTCAAGGGGTCCAGTCAGGTCAACTTCTAGTGACAGATCGGGTAGTAGATGGACCGTTCGGGGTCGTCGGCGGTGGCGTAATCGGGTCCGGTTGGGCGGCCCGGGCGCTCGGTAGGGGCTACGAGGTAGTGGCACACGATCCCGCTCCAGGCGCTGAGGAGCGCATGTTGGCGGCGGTCGAGCGAGCCTGGCCGGCCCTGCGAAAGCTTGGCCTCTACCCGGGGGCAGACGCCACCGCTCTCACCTTCGTCGATTCACCGGAGGCGGTCGGTGCTCAATGTGCCTTCGTCCAGGAAGCCGTCCCAGAGGACATGGACATTAAGCGACGGATCATCGGCCAGATCGACGCGGCAGCTCCCGTCTCAACGGTGATCGCCTCTTCCACGTCAGGGCTGCTACCGACTGAGATGCAGCGCGACATGGCCCATCCCCAACGACTGGTCGTTGGCCATCCCTTTAATCCTGTGTACATACTCCCGCTCGTCGAGACAGTGGCCGGGCAACAAACCTCATCGGAGGCCATGGACACCGCCGAAGCGGTTTACCGGGACCTTGACATGCATCCGCTGCGGGTACGCAATGAGATCGAAGGGTTCCTTTCGGACCGCCTCCAGGAGGCGATGTGGCGGGAAATCCTTCACCTGGTCGCCGACGGCGTGGCTACCACCGGCGAACTCGACGACGCCATTATGTACGGACCCGGTCTGCGATGGGCGCTGATGGGAACCAACCTCACCTTCCACTTGGCCGGAGGCGAACAGGGCATGCGCCACATGCTCGAACAGTTCGGGCCGGCCCTCGAATGGCCGTGGACAAAACTGGTCGCTCCCCCACTCACGGACGAACTCATCGACCGCATGGTCTCCGGCACCGAGGATCAGGCCGCAGGTCGGTCGATCACCGAACTTGAAGACCTGCGCGACAACGCCCTCGTGTCCGTGATGTATGCGCTGAGGGAGTCGCGCATCGCTTCTGGCCAGATCGTGAACCGCAGGGAGGGACGGTCGGTCGGCCAGTCGGCACCGGTTCGCTGGGATAAGAACACAGTCCCCGAGTGTCCACTCTCTCTCTATCGGGCCAGGGTGATTCCGGACTGGGTGGACTACAACGACCACATGACCGAATCTGCCTACCTGCTTGCGTTCGGATGGGCGAGCGACGCATTCTTCCGGTATATCGGCATTGACGAGGCGTACCGCTCCGCCGGCCACTCTTTTTATACGGTCGAAAGTCACCTCGTCTACCACCAAGAAGTGTCGACCGGTGAACCGTTGCGGTTCACGACCCAGCTGCTCGGGCACGACCACAAGCGGCTGCATTTTTTTCATTCGATGTTTCATGCCGAATCAGGCGACTTGCTCTGCACCAACGAGCAGATCCTCGTGCACGTCGATATGGAGCGCGGGAAAAGCCAGCCGACCTTGTCAGGACCGAAGACCATTCTCGACGAAGTCTGGAAGGAACACGGCAAGGCGCCTCGGCCGAACCGAGCAGTCATGAGCATCCAGGTCGGATAGGAGACCCATGGACTTTGCAATCACCGACGAACAGCAAATGATCGTCGAAACCGTCGACGCATTTGTGGCGAAGGAACTCGCTCCCTACGAAGACGAGGTCGAGCGCTCAGGGTCTGTTCGGCCCGAGCTCGCCGAACAGATCAAACAACGAGCATTGGAGGCGGGCATCTACGCAGCCAACATGCCCGAAGACCTCGGAGGCGGCGGCCTCGATGACCTGACGCTGGCGATGGTGGAACGATCGCTCGGCAGGACCGGCTATGCCCTACAAATGATCGTGGCGCGACCTTCGAACATCCTGCGGGCCTGCAGCGGCGATCAGGTGGACCAGTACCTCCTGCCGACAATCAGCGGCGAGAAGGTCGAATGCCTGGCCATGTCAGAGCCCGATGCCGGGTCAGATATACGGGGCATGAAGTGTCGAGCCGTGCGAGACGGCGAAGAGTATGTAATCACGGGAACCAAGCACTTCATCAGCCACGCCGACGTTTCGGACTTTGTCATCCTCTTTGCAGCTACCGGCGAAGAAGAAACCTCACGAGGTACCCGTAAGAAGATCACTTCGTTCCTCGTCGATGTCGGCACGCCAGGATTCGAAGTGGCAACCGGCTACAACTCGGTTTCGCATCGCGGTTATCACAACTCAGTACTCAACTTCGATGGGTGTCGGGTGCCGGTCGGCAACGTCCTCGGTCAGGAACACCACGGCTTCGACGTTGCCAATGAGTGGCTCGGAGCAACTCGCCTCCAAGTAGCAGCCACCTCCCTCGGTCGGGCCGACCGGGCCATCGAAGTCGCTACTGCCTGGGCAGCAACTCGAACGCAGTTCGGCCAACAAATCGGGAAGTTCCAAGGTGTTTCCTTCAAGCTTGCCGACATGGCGACCCGGCGCGACGCGGCAGAGTTGCTGACCTACCGCGCCGCCTGGAAGTCATCGCAGGGCACTATGACTGACTCGGACGCCGCCATGGCCAAGCTGGTCGCCACCGAGATGCTGGCTTTCGTCACGGACGAAGCCATTCAGATTCTCGGGGGGATGGGTCTCATGGACGAGCTACCTCTTGAACGAATGTGGCGCGACTCTCGAGTCGAACGGATCTGGGATGGAACGTCAGAGATCCAACGACACATCATCTCGCGAGCGATGCTGCGACCCCATGGCGGATAAACGCCTCGTCCGTCTCTTGAACCCGGGTTCGGTGGTCTTCGTCGGCGGTGCCAGGGCGAGACTGGCCGTCGAACAGACGACCAAGTTCGGATACACGGGAGACATCTGGTGGGTCCATCCCGAGTCCGAATTCAAGACGCTTGACGATCTACCGGGCGTCCCGGATGCCGTCTTCGTTGGCGTCGCCGCCGAGCAAGCGATCGAGGTCGTCGGTCAGGCGGAGAGGATCGGCGTTGCAGGGGCGGTCGTCTACGCCGCCGAGTTCGCCGAGACTGGTCCCGACGGCGCAGACCGCCAGGGCCGACTCGTTGCCGCAGCGGCTGGCATGCCGATGATCGGACCGAATTGCCACGGTTTCGTCAACGCTCGATCAGGAGCCGTGCTGTGGCCAGATATTCACGGATGCGCCCGGGTCGACTCAGGCGTTGCCATCGTCACGCAGTCGGGCAACGTCGGAATCGACCTCACCATGCAACAGCGAGGTCTGCCAATCGCCACCGTCATCACGGCTGGCAATCAGGCCAACGTCACCATTACCGACTTACTCGAAGCACTCATCGACGATCCGACCATCACTGCCGTCGGACTCCACATCGAAGGCCTCGTTGACAGTGTGCGATTCGGTCGGGCAGCATTGCGTGCCCGTGCCGTAGGCAAGCCAATTGTTGTTCTCAAGACGGGAACGAGCGTCAAGGGTTCCGCTATCGCCAACACCCACACTGCCTCTCTGTCGGGGCCAGCCGACGCTCACCGGGCATTGTTCAAGCGCTACGCAATCACCGAGGCACACACACCCGAAGAACTGCTCGGAGCTCTCTCGTACCTGCACACCAACGGCCAGCCGCCCGGCAAGCGCCTCGTTTCTTTTTCTTGCTCGGGAGGCGAAGCCCAACTGATGGCCGACCTCTCTGAAGGCCTCGATCTTGAGTTTCCGGCGTTTCCACCTGCTACCCGAGCCGACCTGGACCGGATTCTCGAAGGTAGGGTGGCCATCGAAAACCCGCTGGACTATCACACGTTTATTTGGGGAGACGCCGAACGACTTGACGACTGTTTCACGACGGCCATTCGGTCGGGCGTCGACATCGCCATCCTGGTGATCGACTTTCCCGCTCCTGGCGCTGATGCGGACTGGTGGCCGACGCTCGACGCTTTCATCGCCGCAGTTGGCAAGAACGACTGCGCCGGGGTGGTCACATCCACGATGACCGAGAGCCTGCCTCGGTCGGTTTGCGAGTATCTCGTCGAACGAGGCGTGACTCCCCTACCGGGCATGTCAACCAGCCTCCTCACGCTGAGTCGTCTGTGTCGCTCTACACAAACGATTGGCGCGGTCCACCACGGCCCGCCGCAGGCCGGAACGACGACGATATTGTCGGAGGCGGCCGCCAAGGAGCGCTTGGCTTCATGGGGGCTGCCGGTCCCGACCGGATATCCGACCAACCGGGCTAGTGCTGAAGGGGTAGCGGCCTCGCTCGGCTACCCGATCGCCCTCAAAGCCCAGAGTGTCGCTCATCGTTCAGAAGTCGGGGGGGTGGCGCTCGGGTTGAACGACGAGAAAGATCTCAGCCGCGCTGTGGCGTCAATGGCTCAACTGGGCGATGACTTCCTTATAGAACGTATGGTCGATTCCGTGATTGCCGAACTGCTGGTTGGTATCCAAATCGACCGCCCGGTCGGTTGGACG
Source organism: uncultured Acidimicrobiia bacterium (assembly GCA_965363765.1). Taxonomy (GTDB): domain Bacteria; phylum Actinomycetota; class Acidimicrobiia; order Spongiisociales; family JAENVV01; genus JAENVV01. The sequence goes on along the minus strand of CBDTUI010000029.1, from coordinate 4,146 downwards.
CTTACGATCGGGGCAGGCGGAGTTCTCACCGAGTTGATTGCCGATGTCGTGACAATCGTCCTTCCCACCTCCGCCGATGAGATCCGACACGCGCTCGCCTCTCTCGCGATCAACGTCATGCTGGTCGGATACCGATCGGTGCCTCCTGGAGACATCGAGGCCGCGGTGGCGGCGATCCTCCTACTATCGGAGTTGGCCGTAGCCGAACATGCCGAGATCGAAATAAACCCACTCCTGGTATGCGAGGAAGGCGTCTGGATCGTCGACGCACTCATGGAGGTCTCGACATGACCAACAAAACCAACAACGACCTGCTCATCGACTGGTCCGCCCCGATCATGACGCTGACGATCAGCCGCGGCAAGGCCAACGCAATCGACGCCGCCACGAGTCGCACGATGGGCGCAGCATTCGAACGCTTCAGAGACAGCCCGGAGTTCAGGGTGGCGATCGTGACCGGATCGGGGAATAGGTTTTTCTCGGCTGGATGGGACCTCAAAGCAGCAGCCGATGGCGAAGCCTACGAAGCAGATTACGGGCCGGGCGGTTTCGGAGGATTCCCCGAGCTACCTGACCTCCGCAAGCCGGTGATTGTCGCCGTCAACGGTCTGGCGGTCGGGGGCGGATTCGAAATGGCTCTCGCCGCCGATCTCGTCGTTGCCGCAGAGCACAGCGAATTCCTGTTGCCAGAAGCACTGTCCGGCATCGTCCCCGACGTCGGTTTGATTCGGCTCCCCAAACTTCTACCAAAAGCGTTGGCGACAGAAGTTCTCCTAGGCACACGCCGCCTGTCGGCCCGGGAAGCGTTGCGGCTTGGACTGATCAACCGGGTCGTTCCGGCCGCTGAACTCATGAGTTCGGCCACAGAACTAGCCGACGCCGTCATCGCCGCCGCCCCGCTTTCGGTCGCGGCCATTCTTGAGGCGATCGAACACGGCGAGGCCATGGACACACCGGCGGCCCTCAAGGCCTTGCGCGGCGGGCAGTTTCCGCTGTACAAAGTCGTGTTGGACTCCGCGGACGCCGATGAAGGGATTGCAGCCTTCAACGAGAAACGATCGCCTCGCTGGCAAGGCAAATGAACGCGTCGCCCATACACTGGGGCGAACCCCCAAACTTGCCGTGCCCACTGAAAAATCGAGATTCGTAACAGGGTGTCGTGGGGTAGAAAATGCCCGATTCTTTAGCTATGTACGGTCTTCAACGGCTATCGTCACACCGATGGTGAGGCGCAATACCTAGCTGGAGGCGGACTACGTCTGTGGATGCCAGGGTTGCTGTCTTGCCCATGGCGACTGGAAAACGCGAGAGCGAACTCGTCGCATGTAAAAGAATCGAAAGGAATCTATTGCTTATGAAGATCAAAAACTACAGAGGCCTAACGGCTCTTCTGGTTGTTCTAGCCATGATCGCCGCAGCTTGTGGTGGCGGATCTGGCGACGCTGGAACCGAGCCTGAAGCTTGTACATCAGACGCATTTGGTTGCGTGGCAGTGGCAGCTGGCGACCCGATCAAGATCGGCTCGTTGCTCGTCATTACCGGCGTGAACTCGTCGCTCGGCCTCGATAGCCAGTACGGCGTCGAAATGGCGTTGGATTACATGGACGGCACGTTCGATGACACCAACGGTCAGATCAAGGGCCACGATGTTGTTCTCGTCGCCGAAGACGATGGCTGCTCGGCTGAGGGTGGTACCGCTGGTGCCAACAAACTCGCTGCCGACACGCAGATCGTTGGCGTAATCGGAACCAGCTGTTCATCAGCTGCTCTCGGTACCGCTGACAAGATCCTCGGAGACAAAGGCGTTACGTTGCTGTCCCCGTCGAACACGGCTCCGGCTTTGACCGACGCGGCGATTCGCAACCCGTTCTACTTCCGTACCGCCCACAACGACAAGTTGCAGGGTGCGGCCGTAGCGGATTTCGCGTTCACCCAAGAGGGATTGACGACCGCAGCGACCGTTCATGACGGCAGCCCATACGCCGAAGGTCTGGCGAATGCGTTTGCAGAGTCATTCACGGCTCTCGGTGGAACGATCACTAGCCAGGATGCCATCCAGGTCGGTGACACTGACTTCTCTGGCGTGCTCGCTTCGATCCAGGCTGAAGCTCCGGAATTGTTGTACTTCCCGATTTTTGTCGGTGAAGGCAGCCTTCTGGTGCAGCAGGCCAAGACAACGCTCGGCGACTCGGTTGTGTTAGCCGGTTCCGATGGCCTCTGGTCAGACGACTTCTACGCAGCCGCTGGCGACGGTGTCTACCTGTCAGGTCCTGACGTCACGGCCTTCGCCGGCGACGCCGCCCTGTACGCAGACATCTTCTTGCCACGGTATGCAGAGAAGTATGGCTCGGAGCCATTGTCGGCCTTCCACGCTCACTCGTGGGATGCAACCAACATGTTGCTTGCGGCGATCGACAAGGTAGCCATCGAAGATGGTGACACCCTGTACATCCCCCGTACGGCGCTTCGCGATGCGATCGGCGCAACGTCGGGACTGGTCGGGATCACCGGTTCGATTACGTGTAATGCGACTGGTGACTGTCAGCCATCGGCCACCATTGCGGTGTTCGACGTAGTGGGCGGTGCCCGAGCTGAGACCCCGGTCTTCAGCAAGGTCATCTCGCTCGAGGGCTAAGCAGACATACATCTAGAAAGGAGGGGGCCTCGAGGCCCCCTCCTTGTACACCAAACCATGGACGGAGAGAACAAATGGTGTTGGCCGAATGACGACGAGTTCAAACACAGAAAGCCGCTACCGGCTATTTCTAGAACGTTTCCCGGTCAGGAAATTTGTTCTTATTCTTCTCGCGATTGTCATCGCTTACGGGGCGGCCGCCGGATCCATCGCCACCTTGCAGCTCGGTCGGTTCTCCAGTGAAGTTTGGATCAACCTGTTCATCTCCGGTGTGGCCCGCGGCAGCGTTTACGCCATCATCGCCCTCGGTTATACGCTGGTCTACGGCATCCTGTTCATCATCAACTTCGCCCACGGCGAAGTCTTCATGGCCGGCGCGTTTACTGCCTACTTTGTTGCGGTCGGCCTTGATACCGCTGGCATGTTGGTTTCGAGTCCGATCATCTCGATTGCCTTGCTATTTCTCGTTTCTTCAGGCGTCTCAATGGTCGTGGCGATTTTGCTTGAGCGAATCGCCTACCGTCCGTTGCGCGGCGCCCCCCGCCTCGTCCCACTCATCACCGCCATCGGCGCATCCCTGTTCCTGCAGTACACGTTCCGGGGCTTCTACGGCGCAAACGCCCGTGCCTACCCAACCATCCCCGCCATCCAGGGAACCTGGAACATCCTTGGCTATGACTTCCAGAAAGTGCACGTCATCTCCATTCTCGGAGCCGTCGCACTCTGGCTCATGTTGTTTTGGATCGTCGAACGTACCCGGATTGGTCGGGCCATGCGGGCGGTCGGAGAAGATCGCGAAATCGCCGCCCTCATGGGGGTCGACGTCGATCGGACCATTGTGTTCACGTTCGCAGTCGGCGGTGCTCTGGCAGGAGCAGCCGGCATCCTCTACGTATTCTTGTTCAACCAAGCCCACTTCTTCATGGGCTTCTTCCCCGGGCTCAAAGCGTTCACGGCAGCAGTGCTCGGCGGGATCGGCTCGATTACCGGTGCGGCGCTCGGCGGCCTCATCCTCGGGATTCTCGAAACGGTAGGGCCGAACTTGTTCCTCGACGGCGCCGGGGTTCCTTCACCGAACCAGCTGATCCCGATCGTGGCCTTCGGCATCCTCGTACTGGTCCTCATCTTTCTCCCTGGTGGATTCCTTGGAGCACCTGAGGACAAACGAGCATGAACGCAGCTCAGAAGCGTTCCGTTCGCCAGGGCCTCATCAGTGGCGCCATCGTCATATACCTCGGCCTGGTCGGCATGCTCGCCGCCTTCGATGCCAGGGCGATTATCACCGGCATCCTCAACTTTGCCACGGTGCTGATCGCTGTCACGTTCGCACTGTTTGCCTACCTGTCGGGCAAACGCGGCAAAGATGGCCAGCCCGCCCCACCACCTCTCATGGCTGCAGCAATCACCGGTGCTGTCGGGGGAGCCACTGTCGCCGTGTTCAGCCTGATCGTCACTTTCCTGATCGACGGCCTCGGCTGGAACGTGCGCAACATGTGGACGAGCATCAACCC
>CBDTUI010000028.1:0-25776 GCA_965363765.1 uncultured Acidimicrobiia bacterium | reverse complement strand
TCGGGTCGACGCCTCCCCAAAAGCTGAGCGGCTCGTCGAGCACAAGTGTTGAGCCGTTCGCCGTGCCCGGTACGAGGTAGATCAACTCCATTGCTCGTCCAGGTGTACGACGTGGCCGGCGATCGCTGACTCAACGCATTCCTCGAGTGATCCAAAGACGGATACGACGCCAAGGTTGCCGGGGGCGTAGTACGCCCACTTCGCTGAATCGGTCATTGCTGCCCCGGAAGCTGGATCGATAATCGACGTGACGTAGGTGCAGGTGTCGGTGACGATCTTGACGCCCAGGTTGGTCAGCTCCTCGGAGCGCCCCCAGGATTGGAGGGTGTCACGTCCGGCACTCACATAGAGATCGATGCTCGGCGAACGACCAGCCATTACCGCTTGGAGCTGATCGAGCTGGTCGGCGGAGTAGTGGGGAGTACCGAGATGAACCGAACCGAGCTGCGGGCTGGTGCCAGCCCGGTTCAGCTTGGACCGGGCGGCCACCAGAATCTCCGAAGTGACGGGTTCGCTAGGCAGATTGGCCTGTTGCAGGTCGACGGTTGACGGGGCTTCCGGTGTGACCCCAACCATATGGAACATGCCAACCGCGCCTGCCGACGCGGCGGCGGCCCCGAGGATCTTCAGCTGGTCTTCGGTTGCGGTATCGATGCCAACGATGGCCGGTACCCGGTTTCCGGAACGGGCTCCCACGATCATGCCGAGGATGGCGAAGAAGGCGTCGCGTTGACGGAGATTCTCAGAAAGTCCGGAAACGTCAAATACCACCTGCGGTCGTCGATTTTCATCAAGGTGGAGTCCCGCAGCAGGGGCGCGGCCGGTCAAGGCGGCGGCTGCATCGATGAAGTCGCCATAGCGGTCGGTGCGGGCGCCCAGGACGCTGTTGGCAAAGACGATGGCATTCGATTCTGCCCAGGCGATATGTTCTCCAAAGGCGGGTCGGTCTATCAGCTGATAGGGGGCGCACGTCCACGTTGGGCGAGCGCCCATGGCTTCATACGCATCCATCAACGATCGAGCCGCCCGTTGGGTTGGTGGGTCAGAGGCGATGAGTTCGGGGTGGAGCAGGTCGAGCGAAGAAACGTTGAGGGTGGTTGGCACTTTGACGTGTGTGCCCGCCAGAGCGTGGACGAAGTCGAGACTGGCCGGGCCGTGGTAGATGCAGCCATCGATGTGAGCGCCGCTGATGTCGAGCAATGCGGTTGCGCCAGACACCCGGGCGAGTCCGGTCACGATCCGCATAGCGAGAGCCGTCCCCGGACCCGCTTCTCCGTGAAGCATGGCCTGGTCGGCGTCGGTCAACTTGAGTTCGTGCACGCTCCGCAGGCTAGGTGCCTGAGCGCGATGGTGAGGCCCACCCGACCGAACCTTGGAACCCTGGGTTCAACCCTGGGTTCGAGGAATTACAAAAGGGATCCCTTTAGTTGTGATCGAACATACGTTCGATTCATTCGATATACTTCCAGATCCGATATGGACTACGCCGAGCTGCACGCCCACACCAATTTCAGTTTCCTCGATGGAGCCTCCCATCCTCATGAGCTGGTCGAAAAAGCCGCCGAGTTGGGGTATAGAGCCCTGGCAGTCACTGATCATCACGGGTTCTACGGGGCGGCGCATGTGGCAAACGCCGCCAAAGAGTTCGACATGCCGATTGTCTACGGCACCGAGATTGGTTTGCCGGCATACGGTCAGGTGACCGACGATGCCCCTTTTGCCGATGCTGAGGCGTGGGACACCGAACGAGCTCCGGAGCTCCTATTCGATTTGGATCAACCTCGCCGGGGCAGAACCAAACGGATGCATGGAACTAAACCGACCGGCCCGTCACTCACTGATCATCTGATACTTCTCGCTAACGGTCCGGCCGGATATGGCGACATTTCCAAGCTGGTCTCGACCGCCCAGTTTCGGGGTGAAAAGGATCGGCCCGAATACGCATGGGAAGACCTGGCTACCGCGGCAGAATCGGGCAACATCATTGCGTTGACCGGATGCTGGCAAGGGGCGGTCCCGCGGGCGGCCCAGACTGGCGATCTGCCCATGGCCATGACCGAAGCTGGTCATCTGCGCGAACTATTCGGCGACCGCCTCTATCTGGAACTCACCCACCATCGAATGCCAGAAGACGACATGCGCAACGATGTTCTGGCTGAGGTGGGAGCCCGTCTTGGATTGTCGACAGTCGCTACCAACAATGTCCACTATGACACCGCCACCAAAGCGGATCTCTCTGAGGTCCTGGCGGCCGTGGCAGGTCGGAGAACCCTCGGTGCCAACGATGGCTTCCGGCCGGCTACCGATGAACGTCATCTGAAAACTCCAGCGGAAATGGCGAACCGCTTTCGGCGCTACCCGGGTTCGGTTGAAAGAGCCGCAGAACTTGGTGGTGAGCTGGCTTTTGATCTCGATCTGATCGCACCCGAATTGCCTGACTTTCCAATGCCCGGTCACTTTCGATCAGAGATGGAGTTCCTTCGCCATCTCACGTTGGAAGGAGCCAGGCAGGTGTATTCGGACGGCTCGGGTGGAATCGAGCCGCGGGCTCTGTCGCGACTCGAACACGAACTTGGCGTTATCGATCGACTGAACTTTCCCGGCTATTTCCTCATCGTTTGGGACATCGTGCAGTTCGCCCGATCACGGGATATTTTCTGTCAGATACGCGGATCGGGAGGCGACTCGGCAATCTGCCGGTGCATCGGGCTCACCCAGGTCGACCCGATTCGTCTCAACCTGCCCTTTGAACGGTTCCTTTCCGAGGACCGGGGGAGAGCCCCCGATATCGACCTTGACCTTGAAGCCGATCGCCGCGAGGAGGTCATCCAATACTGCTACCGCCGTTATGGCAGGGAACGGGCGGCGATGGTTGCCAACGTTGTGACGTATCGGGCCCGTTCTGTTCTGCGGGATGTTGCGAAAACGTTCGGGTTTACCCAGGCGCAGGTGGATGGCCTCTCTAAATACATTGATACCCGCAACCCGGCCAAACTTCGCCTTGAAGCACCATTGCCAGAAGGCCTCACGGCCGATCAGATCTATGACGTGTGCTGGCGACTCGATGGGTTTCCCCGCCATATGGGGATCCACTCTGGTGGCATGGTGATCGCCGACCGTCCTCTGTGGCAGGTGGTCCCGCTGGAATGGGGGAGGATGGAAGGCAGATCAATCCTGCAATGGGACAAAGAGTCGTGCGGGATGATCGGCATCGTGAAATTTGACCTGCTGGGGCTCGGCATGCTCAACTCGCTCCACCTCGCAGTCGATGGAATCCGGGAAATGCACGGTGTTTCGGTCGATCTGGCGACGATCGAGCAGGAACCAGCCATCTACGAATCGTTGACTGCCGCCGACACGGTTGGACTGTTTCAAATCGAATCACGTGCCCAGATGGCGACCTTGCCGAAGATGAAGCCGAAAACGTTCTACGACCTGGCTGTCGAAGTGGCACTCATTCGTCCCGGGCCAATTCAGGGTCATTCGGTTCATCCCTATTTACGACGTCGTAATGGCGAAGAGCCGGTTCGCTATCCACATCCGTTGGCCGAACCGATCCTGGCGAAAACTCTCGGCGTACCAATCTTCCAGGAGCAACTGATGGAACTGGCCAGGGTCTGTGCCGGCTTCGATCCCGGTCAATGTGATCGATTGCGACAAGCCATGACCCATAAACGGTCCGAGCAAGCCATGGAAAAGCTCAAAACTGAAGTGTTTGAGGGTATGGACAGCCAGGGAGTGGTCGGGGCGGCCGCTGATGAGATCTGGGAGAAACTCCAGGGGTTTGGTTCGTTCGGTTTTCCGGAAAGTCATTCCGTGTCGTTTGCGTACATCGTCTACATGTCGGCGTGGCTTCGGTATCACTGGCCCGCCGAGTTTCTCGCCGGACTTCTCAACGCTCAACCGATGGGTTTCTACAGTCCGAATTCGCTGGTCCACGATGCGCAACGGCACGGGGTCGTAGTCAACCAGCCTGACATCAATCGGTCATGGCACGACTGCACCATTGAAGTGCAGGATGCCGATCCCGACGACATTGCCACGTTTATGGGGAAGTCTTGGCGACGGGGGAGAGGCCCGGTAGACGATCCGATTCGGGTGGCGGTGGCGCTCCGGCTTGGCCTTCGGTATGTCCGCAACCTCGGCGATGCTGAGATCACCCGCATTGAAGCCGCCAGACAGATTGGTGGCCCGTTCACTTCTCCAGAAGAGTTGGCCCATCGGACCGGGTTGGGAGTGGGAGCTTTCGAGGCTTTGGCGGTATCAGGTGCTTTGGAATCGATTGGACTGGGCAAGCGGGACGGATTGTGGGCGGCCGGTGCCCTGGCCGAGATCGGACCTGATCGCCTCCCGTTGGCTCCAGGAGTAGAGGCGCCGACGCTCCCTGGCATGACGCCTGAAGAGGCTTCAGCAGCAGAGCGGTGGGCAACGAGTATTTCTGTCAACCATCCCGTTGTATTCATCAGAGACTGGTTGGTAGACCAGGGCTGCATTTCAACAGCCGAGGCGCTCGCCAAACGTAAACACGGAGTCATTGTCAAAGTAGGAGGGATCGTCACTCATCGGCAGCGGCCCGGCACGGCGTCCGGAGTCATTTTCTTCAACCTTGAGGATGAAACTGGCCTCCTGAACGTGGTGGTGCTGCCGGACGTCTGGTCAGCAAACCATCACATCGCCAGGCGGAATCCTGGCCTCGTCATCGATGGCGTGTTGGAATATCGTGATGGGGTAACCAACCTGGTTGCCAGAGGATTCACCCCGTTCCCGACTCTCCACACGCAGTCTCGTAACTTTCGCTAATTCATCGATGGCGCGATCCGACGTGACTCGGACCTAGGCTTTTCCCGGTGACCTATTCGAACCGGCGGATCGTCCTCGGCCTTTCAGCGGTCATAGTCGTAGCGTTCGGGTCGATTCTGTACGGATTCAGCGTGTTGGTCACCGACGATGCCGCCGGGGCCGACTTCTCAACGACAGTTCTATCTCTCGGAATTACCGGATCGGGCGTCGTGGCGGCTCTCATTGCTCGGCGACTCGGCCGGTACATGGACCACCAAGGCGTACGATCGGTCACGGTGGTCGGTGCGGTGTTGGCGTGCCTGGGGATGGTTGCGTTCTCGTTTTCACGAGAACCCTGGCACGTGTTTGCGGCCTGGTGGCTGCTGATCGGACCGGGCACGGCGGCCGTGTACTACGAGCCAGCCATGGTCGGGATTGCCTCATGGATTGACCCGCTGCATCAACCAAAAGCCTTCGGGGCGCTGACGTTGCTGGGAGGATTGGCCGGAGCGATCTTCATCCCGCTAACTGAGCGCCTCGTCTCGGCGTATGGATGGCGACTGACCGTGCAGGTGCTCGGAGTCGCCATACTCGTTACTGCCCTCGTGGCCGCCCATTGGGCGATACCGAGCGGACCGGGAGGCTATGCAACCGAGCGAAGCCGGACGCCGCCGGCGATCAGGACCTTGGTGAGTGACCGAAGGTTTCTGTATTTCACCGCCGCCCTCGTGCTCGCCTATTTGTCCGTTCAGGGTCTGGTTGCCCACCGAGTTGATCGCTTCACCGAGGCAGGGTTTCCGCTATCAACGGTGGCCGTCTGGGCGGGCCTGGCGTCGGTCATCTCGATGCCCGGAAGGTATGTGGCCCCTCTACTGGTCGCCAGAGTACGGGCGACCGTACTGACAGCCGGGGTGTTCGGGGTGATGGCCCTGGCGATCCTCGTGGCGATTCCTGGCGATTCGAACGGGTCGATGATCGGCCACTTCGCCCTGTTTGGGGTGGCGTTCGGGGCCATCACTCCATTGCGGGCCATGGTTATGACCAGGTGGTATGCCGGGAGCGAATACGGGGAAATATCAGGCACCCAGGCGTCCGTCATCTTCTTCGTGGCGGCGTTCGGAGCGACGGTGGTCGGGGCGGCTCGTGATTTGGCTGGCTCGTATGTTCCCATCCTGATCGGGCTTACCGGAGCCGTTTCGTTGGCAGCCGTCCTCACCATTGCCGCCGGTCGGGCTGACGATCGAATGTCGATAGGTCCACCGCTCGACTGAGGTGACCTGCCACGATGAAGGACTATGGCTGGTGTTGGCACCCTGAATGAGAAGTCTCTGCATGCGCAGCTGAAAGACTGGTATCACCTGCCAGGTGACGAATTTGAAGTGCCGCTCGACGGGTACATCATCGATATGGTCCGGGGCGACCAACTCATCGAGATCCAAACCCGTAATTTCTCAGCGATGCGCACGAAACTCGATCGCCTCACTCGAGACCATGCCGTCCAGGTCGTGTACCCCATTGCGGTCACCAAATGGCTGAACAAGCTGACCGATCCGCCCAGCAAACGCCGCCGGTCCCCAAAAAGGGGACAGGTCTTTGATATCTTCGGAGAGGTGGTCTCCCTTGCCCATCTTGTCGACCGATCCAATCTGAGCATCGAGGTTGTTCTGATCGAGGAAGAGGAAGATAGGGTGTTCGACGAGAAGCGGGAGCGACGCCGCCGACGAGGCTGGGTAACGCAGGAGCGCAGACTCGTGCAGGTGATTGACACCCACCGGTTCTCCTCCGCCAGCGATTATCTGAATCTCCTGCCTGAAATGCCACCTGAGTTCACCACCGCCACCATCGCCGAATTGGCGTCCGTCAACCGCCGGTCCGCTCAGCAAGCCGCCTATTGCCTCCGGAAAATGGGCACCATTTCGATGGTTGGCAAGGACGGAAACTCGGTTATCTACCAGGTCACCGACTGACGAGTCGGATCAGGTAACCGTCGATGCCAAGAGCAGCTGCGCGGAGTAATACAGCGGCAACCCGATGAGCTTGTTTTCGAAGCCGGGCATGACAAAACGTTGGCGGGCCACGGCGAGATCGGACAGGTAGAACAGGGCTGCCCCGGCATACAGCACGAATCTTGTAGAAGCCGCTGCGGTCACGAGCATGACCGAAATGATCACCATGTATCCGATCACGGGACGGTGCAACCGGGGCGAAACTTTCCCGAGTAGCCACGACCTCACCGCCAGAAAGGCGATCGTGGCGAAGAGCAGTGCCGGGATAAGAATGCTGACTTGCGTGCCACTCACCACGAACGCCCCGGCATAGAAGACATGAGCGAGGGCGAATGCGACCAGACCAGCCAAGAACCCGCTTTCGTACACCAGGGCGATGTCTCCGATGAATGACGCCACAAGGCCGGCCACGATCAGCCAGGCGAGCGTCGTGGTTGGGAGGCCCTTCGCCAGCGCCGCCCATACGAATCCGGCAGACGCCAACCCCTTCCAGATCAGGCGGGGCCGGTCGGTCCGTTCGGCGAAGAGGAGCGCCACAAGGGCCCCCGCTGTCAGCGAGACCGGCAGCACCATCGCGTTCACGATGACAGATTCACGTCAACGCGGCGAAGGCGGTTCGCCACGCTTGCGACGTTGGATCAATCAGGGACAAGTGGTCGACGTCGTCGAACTCGTGATATACGATCACATCACCGGCCTGCCGGGCTGCCTGGGTGTACGCCTGGCTCTGTTCGACAGGGACGTCGGTGTCAGCTGTGCCGTGGACAATGATCTGGTTTACGCCAACCGGAACAAAGTCGATCGGAGAAGCAGACCGGTAGACGTCGGTGTGGGTGGGCGACGTTGCCAGCAACTCATCGACTGCCCGATCGCTGAGAGTCCTGGCTGCCCGAAGGTCGCAAATAGGGGCCAGGCCGACAACATCGGTAGCCCGTACGAGTGGATCTGCCCCTGGCGACTGAGATGGACGGTTCGGCCTTGATCCGGCCCACAAGGCCAGCTGACCACCGGCCGAATGTCCGACCAGTACGACGCGAGAAAGGTCGAGCTGATGTTCGACGGCTAGGACGGCGAGATGATCAATGGCCTGAGCCACGTCGGAAGCAGTCGCCGGCCACCCGCCCCCGGTTCCGATTCGACGGTACTCGATGTTCCAGGTGGCCCATCCGGCCTCGGTGGCGTCGACGGCGAGACGATCCATGAGGTCTCTGGTCCACTGATGTCGCCAGAAGCCACCATGGATGAATACCATCACCGGACTTTGGGGAGCCGGGACTCTAAGATCGCCCACTTGGTCGGCTTCCTGCCCGTAGGAATAGGTGGTGGCGGGTAGTTTCATATGGGTGGCGAGACGAAAAATAGCGTCTGCATAGCCACCGATCCCGCGACCGTAGATGGTCGTCAGGCAGGCGGGGCTAACCACGGAGTAGGCCCGCCAGGCCTCACGCTCCTTAATGTTTGAAATATGCACTTCGACGGCCGGCAGCGAAGAATCGGCCAGGGCGTCATGCAGGGCATAGGAATAGTGGGTTAGGGCGCCCGGGTTGATGACGATTCCATCGGCCCCGTGCTGTTGGATAGCGTCGATGAGGTCGCCCTCATGGTTGGATTGCATCGAATCGAGCTCGAATCCCATCGAGTCTGCCCAGCCGCGACAACGCTGTTCAAGTTCCGCCAAAGTCGTTGTGCCGTAGGTGGCCGGGTCCCTGAAGCCGAGGCGGTTGAGGTTGGGTCCGTTGATGAGCAGTATTTTCGGCATGTCACCTTGCTGATGTTGTTTTGCGGACGTTGTTGGCTGAGGTTGTGCGAGAGCCTAATGGTCAGGCGGCCGGTGGTTCGACACGAATCCCGTGGCATGCACGATAAGGTCGGACGGGAGCGACATTTCCGATAGATCGACGAACTCACCGAGGCGGGCGATGATGGATTGGGTGAGGTCGGAGGTGGCCAGAGAGCTGGAGTCGCCTATCGCCCCGGTCACGGTCGGATCAAATGTCAGGGCTAATGCCTCGTAGACCGGGGTGAGGACCTGATTGATCGCATCGGCGTCGCCAACAACGATGACCCCTCCGACATGGGCCGCACCTGCGATAAGCCGTTGCCCGACCCCGATCACTTTGCGTCCTCCGACATGAATGCTGTAGGTGCCTGGACAGTACTCACCGGGGATCTCGCCTACGACCGCCGGGACATTCAGGGTGTGGAGCGCTCCCGTGAGTACCGACGTGATGAATTCGAATCGGTCCTTGATCCCGAGTTTGGGCTGTGCGGTCCGGGTTTGCCAGGAAAACGCCAGGGTTTCCTCGTGAAAGACCGCCGCCCGTCCGCCTGCCAGGCGTATAACGGGTGTGAAACCTTCGGCCCGGCACGCGGTAACGGCTCGGCCGAACCCTGTGGCATGGGTGTCCTGTCGTCCGAAGGCCACCACTCGCCCAGGGGTGTGGAGACGGAAGATGTCGGGGAGGTCCCCGGACGCGACTGCTTGAAGGCTGGCTGCCGACACAGCAGTATCAAGTTCGGGAGGGTTGGGAAAGTTGTCAAGAATCAGGCCGGTCCGCATTGCTCGCCGATCATATCCTCTTCTGGTGGAAACGGTTTCCGGCCCGCTAGCGTTATAGCGATACATGTTGATTGTTCGTATCGGACTCGTGGCGCTGTCGTGCGCCTTTCTTTTATCTGCTTGTGGGGATAGCTCGCTGGCCGGTTTCGGCGTGGCGGAGGATTGGTTAGGCGACAAGGGTGACGGAACCGTTGGCTTCGCAACCACAACACTCGTTAGTGTCAATCCTCCGATTGGATCGCTCGACTGGTACAACCAGCCTTCCCCTTTTGTGGACGCTGACCCGGCAGTCGTTGTCGACACGATCTGGGATCGTTCCTCGGGTACCGACGCCTTTGTTCAAGCGTCCCCCAATGAGATAAGTGCCGTCATCCCAGCCATCAAGGTCCCAACAGTTCTACCGCCCGGATCGGCCCATGTCACTTCGCAGCTTGTTTACGGAGTGTCGACCGGTCGGCTCACAAATGCCTACGTTGCTGCGTTCGGGTTTTGGAAGTCGGAGCCCTACGCATCAAGTCGTTCGGTATCTCAATTACTGCAGATGAAAGTAGCCGAGGACAATTCAGATCCTGCTCCGGCAGCCAACGATGAGAGCCTCGGCTGTAACCGGTTCAACGATCAGGACATCCTTTCCTGTGAGCCCGTGAGCGTGTCGGCTGCGCGGGCCTGGTGGATCGCCACGATGGATGGTCCGGTCCTAGTCTGGTACGACTCCGGCCTTCGCTACGAGTTGCTCGACCGCCAGAAGTTCGGCCCGAAGGTTCTCATTGACCTGGCTGGCTCTATGATCTTGCTGCGGGACGTCGAACTCGCGGAACAAACCGATTCGTAATCGGGTTCGACCAACCCGAGGAGAACTAACATGTTTCACGGTGGTGGCTGGTACGCCCGGCTCCAATACGACGAAGACCAAGACAGGCCGAAGGTAGACAGGGGACTGCTGAGGCGGGTCTTCGCATATGCCCGGCCTTACCGGATGGCTTTGGCGGGTGTATTCGGCACGATTCTCTTCATCTCCGGACTCACCGTACTGCCGGCCATCCTTATTCGTGAGCTGCTTGATAAAGCCATCCCGGACAAAGACTTCCGCTACCTGACCGTTCTCGGTCTGGGCATGGTGGCGGTGCCGTTCGGTAACGCCATCATCGGGGGATTTCAACGTTGGCTGTCGGCTCGAGTCGGTGAGGGCATCATTTTTGATCTTCGGCGGCAGTCATACGCGCATCTTCAGGCAATGTCGCTGCGGTTCTTCACGAATACCCGGACCGGTGAGCTGATTTCGCGCCTCAATAACGATGTGGTGGGAGCTCAGTCGGCGATCACGGGCACGTTCGTGACGATCGTGTCGAATGTCGTGTCTGTCGTGGTCATCCTGGTCGTGATGGTTGGCACCGAGTGGCGCTTGACCCTTCTGGCCGTAGCGGCGTTGCCCCTGTTCGTGTATCCGGCTCGCCGGGTTGCGAAAGTGCTGCGCCGGGTCACCGAACAAGCCATGGAGCACAACGCCAACATGTCGAGCATCCTGCAGGAAACGTTCAACGTAAGCGGAGCGCTACTGGTCAAGCTGTTCAACCGGTCGCAGACGGAGCAGGAGAAGTTCGCGGTTGAGGCGTCCGCAGTTCGAGACCTTGGGGTGCGACGGGCTCTCGTGGGACGCTGGTTCTTCGCAGCACTCGGGTTGGTCACCGCAGTTGGTACGGCTGGTGTGTTCTGGGTCGGTGGGGCGATGGTCATCAACGGCGTCATCCTGATCGGCGAACTCATCATGTTCTCCACTCTGACAGCGCAGCTTTATGGACCTCTTTCGGCGCTTTCGAATGCTCGGGTTGAATTCGCCACATCGCTCGTCAGCTTCGAACGGGTTTTCGAGGTGCTAGATCTGCCGTTGGACATCGCCGAGAAGGACGACGCCACTCATCTCGATCACGTCGACGGTCGCATTTCCTTTGACAAGGTCTCGTTCCGGTACGACTCCGGGGAGGGACTCGACGCGGTCAAGCGTTTTCGGGCATTTGGTGGCGGTGCGCCAGACGATGCTGAGACAGTCGAGGGTCCGGTCGGGAGGTCCTGGGCGGTTCGAGACGTGTCATTCGAGGCTTCTCCCGGTCAGATGATCGCCCTTGTGGGTCCTTCCGGCGCTGGTAAGACGACGTTGTCTTACCTGGTACCCCGTCTATATGACGTCACCGAGGGAGCTATTCGGATTGATGGCCACGATGTGCGGGATCTCACCCTCGGTTCGATCGCCGATGGCATCGGGGTCGTTACCCAGGAGAGCTACCTGTTTCACGACACAATCGGGGCCAACCTGCGATATGCCAAGCCAGAAGCCACCGAAGCCGAACTGGTCGAGGCGTGCCGGGCTGCCAACATTCTCGACTTTGTCGAATCGCTGCCGAACCGGTTCGAGACGCTGGCAGGTGAGCGGGGCTATCGGTTATCCGGCGGCGAAAAGCAAAGAATCGCAATCGCCCGGGTGATTCTGAAGAACCCTCGAATGTTGATTCTCGACGAAGCAACCTCACATCTTGATTCCCAGGCAGAAGCGCTCATTCAGGACGCCCTGGAACGAGTTATGGAAGGGCGAACGTCGATCGTGATCGCCCACCGCCTGTCGACCATTCTCGCCGCCGACCGGATTCTCGTGCTCGACCAGGGACAGCTCGTGGAATCAGGGACGCATAGTGAGCTACTCGACAGCAACGGGCTTTACGCGTCGCTTTTCGAGACTCAGTTCCGTCACCAACCAGTGCTTTGATGGTTGATCGGTCGGCGGTCCTCGCAGCAGCGGAGACGATCGGCGGACGGGTGAGGCGAACCCCAATCATTGATCTGGATGGCACCACCTTGAAGCTAGAACTGCTTCAGCACACCGGTTCGTTCAAGCCGCGCGGAACGTTCAACAAAGTCCTATCCGCCGGGGTCACACCAGAGCGCCTCGTGGCCGCATCAGGCGGCAACCACGGCCTGGCGGTTGCCTACGCTGCGCAGAAACTAGGGGTCGCTGCAGATATCTTCGTGCCGACCATCTCATCGGCCATAAAAGTGGCGAAGCTGCGGACCATGGGAGCGACTGTTCACGTCAGCGGTGCCGTGTACGCCGACGCCCTTGTCGAAGCCGATGTCTGGCAGGCTGCCAATGGTGGGCTCTCGATCCACGCTTACGACGATCCGATGGTGGTGGCGGGACAGGGAACCGTCGCGGTTGAGCTCCATCAACAAGATCCGGACCTTGACGCAGTCGTGGTGGCTGTCGGGGGAGGCGGCCTGGCCGGCGGAATCGCTGCTTACTACGCCGATGATGTGGCGATAGTGGCAGTCGAGACGGAACATACGAACACCTATGCCAGCGCAGTCGCCGCTGGCCACCCGGTCACGATCGAAGGGATTGGCGGCCCTTCCGCCGACTCGCTGGGGGCGAGCTCGATCGGCTCGCTTGCCTTCGAGGTTTTGCAGCGGTACAACGTCCAATCGGTCGTGGTACCTGATCAAGCGGTCCGAGAAGCGCAGCGCCGACTCTGGTCTGAGTTCCGATTGGTAGCCGAGCCGGGCGGGGCGGTCGCCCTGGCGGCACTCATATCTGGAGCTTACGTGCCCGGATTAGCGGAACGGATCGGGGTTATCGTGTGTGGATCGAACGCCGATCCGGCCTCAGTCGTCCGCTAGGTCGGTTTGATGAGACCAGGTTGCTAACCGGCGGTGGCAAAACGGCGAGATACCGTCGGGTCTGTCGGGGCGAGCAGCAGATTGATTCCGTCCTGACTCGCATACAGATCGGGGTGAATGCGGGTCCATTTGCCAACGACCAAAACGTCGAGGCGCGTTCGGTAACGGCGCGGAACCCGGTAGACCAAAGCGCTGCCTCCGGGCACTCCAATCGATTCGAGGCGTTGGACAAGCGGGAATGGTCCGTAGACGGCCGCAATCGCATCAGAGGGATCGAGCTGCGATCCGTCCCGGTCGCTCCATTCGTAACGGCTGCAGGTAGAACAGGCCGCCAAGCGGGCTGGACCCGTATCGATTGCGGTCATCTCACAACTGTGCATGTCCACATCTTGCCAAGGCTGTGTGACAAAAACGGGTATTGCCATCCGCGAATAGAAAGAGCGCCCCGGAGGAAGGGCGCTCTTTTCCATTTTGTGGCTTTGTCTTCGACTAGCCCCAGGTAGATCCGCGCAGGTAGAAGCTGCTGGTCTGCACTTCAAAAGCGGCGCCGCTGTCGGTTACGACGACCTCAACGCTCCTTTTTGCTTCGAGGCTGGTTGTGGCCGGAGCCACCGCCAGCGTGATGGCGATCAAGAGCAGAGCGATGGCCGCAGCTAGTTTGCGTTTTCCGTGATCCCACGACAACCCAAAAGTTTCATTCATGTCAATCCCTTTACCCCAGTGATGGTGTCTTGTCTTCTTTATCGGCCGCCGACGAGAATTCCCCAAGAACCAAACCGGTCAAACCACATGTGACTAGTCACTACCTTGGGCAGATACGGAGTGGGAGGCATAAGAAAAGGCGTCCAGGAGGATGGACGCCTTCTCTCGTGGTATTCGGGTTGGTCTAGCCCCAGGTGGATCCCCGGAGCGTGAAGCTGGTGCTCTGAATCTCGACGGTTACGCCGACTTCAGCGACTTTCCGTGATTCGATGCTTGCGGCGGTTGGTGCGGCCGCCAATGCGAAGGCGACCAGAAGCAGGGCGACGGCGGCAACAAGTTTGCGTTTTCCGTGGTCCCACGACAATCCAAAAGTGTGTTTCATAGCGGTACCTCGTCCCTGGTTGGTCTGCTTTGTCTGTTATCGGCAGCGAGCGTGAATTTCTCAAGTCCAACCATGGAATCTTTTCGCGTTCTACCGAGCTGGAGATCGCCCGGCTCGCACCCTCGGGTGCGCTTGCCGACCAGTCGACCTATTGTGGGCAGGTGCACATTCTCATAGCCACTGCGGGGGCGCTTCCTCCGGCAGCAGTCGTGGATCTTGTGACGGGCTTGTGGTCTCCTGGCAGCACCATCATTGTGATGTCGAGCATTGAGGTACCGCGGTCGTTTCTTGAGGAACTCGATACCGAAGAATGGCGACCTTTTGCAGATACCGGCATGAGCGCCGAATCGGAGCGGCAGGTCGCCCGCTACGTCGACGAGCGCGGTCGCCGGCTGGTCCAGCCGATTCTGTCAGGCCTTGACGCGGCTGGCCTGTCGGCTAATCCGTTGTTTGTTGAGTCGAGCGATCCGGCTACTGCCATTATCGAGACCGCCGTAGGGCAGAACGTCGAACTCATCATCATGGGAGCGACCCGCCCCATATTCACTGAAGACGTCTGGCAGAGCGTTGCCGTGAAAGTCATGCAGGCATCCTCGATTCCTGTCGTGATGATTCCGGGTCTTACCCGGACGCCCGACGAAGTCGGCGAAACCGAAGGGGCCGGTTGATGCTAGATCCGGAATTGATCAACCGGATAACGTGGAAAATTCCCAATGCACTGGTTTTGGTCGGTTCCCGACACGGCGACGAGTGGAATGCCATGACGACATCATGGGTCACCCAGGTCGCGATGAAGCCAGTCTTAGTCGCCGTTGGTATCGACAATACCGCTCTCACCCACCGCCTCATTGCTGCAGGAGGTTCGTTCACGGTCAACCTGTGGTCGGCCGAAGACACGAAGCCATTTCGCAAGTTCTCGAAACCAGCCGACAAGGACGGCATGAGTCTCAACGGCTGGTCGATTCGTGAGGCGCCTTCGGGTGCGCCGATCTTTGAAGAGGCGATCGCCTGGATGGACTGCGTGGTTCGCGAGTCGATTGATTGTGGAACTCACACGCTGTTTCTCGGCGAACTCACAGCCTGTCAGATCGTCGATGACGACGCTCGGGCTGCGTCAATGGCGGATACACGGATGAAGTACGGCGGGGTCCCGCGCGGCGGTCATGAAAACCACTGATGGTCCATGACCTAACATCGGTTTCTGGAGGGATGAACCATGGACGCACGGGTTGATGACAAGGTTGCGATAGTAACGGGAGGCTCACGAGGGATCGGCCTGGCAACAGCCGTCGAGTTGATCAATTCCGGTGCCAGAGGTGTCGTTATCACCTCTCGAAAGCCGGACAATGTCGAGGCGGCCGTCAGCGAGATCTCCCAACTTACCGGTCGGCCCGAGGCGGTCCACGGAATCGTGGCGGCAGCCGACGACGCCGACCGAGCACGGGACGGGGTGGCCGAGACCATCAGCCACTTCGGAGCCTGTGACATCCTCGTGAACAATGCCGGAACCAACCCCGCCCCCGGCAACCTCGCCGATGTGGACCTGGGCGCCCTCGATAAAACCTGGTCGGTGAACCAGCGAGCCCCGATCTTGTGGGCGGCTCAAGTGTGGAATCAGTGGATGAGCACCCACGGCGGATCGATAGTGAACGTGGCTTCCGTTGGTGGTCTGCAACCTGCCAGGGTCATCGGCGCGTACAACATTGCCAAGGCCGCATTGATCCACACGACTCGTCAACTTGCTCTGGAGATGGCTCCGACCGTGACCGTGAATGCAGTGGCCCCGGCAGTGGTGAAAACCCGGATTTCGCGGTTGTTGTGGGAAGCCGATGAGTCGGCGGCGGCCGCCACCCATCCCCTCAATCGACTCGGGGTGCCCGAGGACGTCGCCAACGCGATCGTCTTCTTATGTTCTGACAAGGCCACCTGGATCACCGGAGTAACGCTGCCGGTCGATGGTGGAGTTACCGGCGCCGGTGGCATTCTTGGCTAGATCGGCGGTGGTAGCACTGCTCCTGGTGGTCACGGCGTGCGTGCCCCCCGCCGAAACCTACGACACCCCCGACGTCGACCCGGGGCTGCGCTACGCCACAACCTTCGGTGATAGCGACGGCAACCGGTACGTTGAGGGGGTTGGCGAAATATCTCCGGGTAGTCACCAGGAGTACTCAGTGGGCATCCTTGGCCCATTTGAGGCTCCTGAGTGGCTGGTAGGAATTCGCGACGGCGATTCGGTGGTGCTTGCGGTCACTGATACCGACGGAAACCTAATGGCGATGCAGGATTTTGGGGGTACTGGCTTTGAACCTGACCCGCTCAACTTGTCATCGACTATTCCCGGCACTCCGCCGGGCCTTGTGGCGGGCCGTGGTGTGCTCGTGGTGATGCCGCCGTTTGCGGCCGGCACGCCCGATACGGGCATCCTGGCACTCGAGTCGGGCGGCCTGGTGTTCGTAACCGCCAACGGGTCACTCGTGATCACCGACGGATCGAGCAATCGTAAGCTGGAAGTCGACGCGCTGGTCGACGGCCGTCTCGTAACCTCCTCAAATCGGTTGCTGGCGGTCCTGACCGGCCCAACCGAGCGATACGGGCACGGAGTAGTCGGGGATCGGGTTGAGGCGTCAGGAGTCGCCTTCGTCTCCCTCGATACCCAAGAAGTGGTTAGCCAGGTGACGCTTGAGGCCGATGTTTTTGAGGGCTTGGTCGGGATGTTTGCTGATCTCGATAGTGATGGGACCGATGAGTTCATCATGACCGTCTCCAATGCCGAAACGGGCGCCAGGCTGGTCGTGTTCGACCAGGAAGGGCAGGTCGTTGCCGAGTCCGAGCCGATCGGGCAGGGGGGCAGGTGGCGACACCAGCTGGCGGCCGGACCATTCGGTCCCGACGGCGAGATTGAACTCGTCGATCTCCGCACCCCACATATCCGGGGCGTGGTCGAATACTTCAGAATGCGGGAAGGCCGGTTGGACCTCGTCGCCTCGATGGGCGGGTACTCGTCCCATATGATCGGGAGTCGGAATCTCGACATGGCCACCGCCTTCGACGTCGATGGAGACGGGCAATCCGAGCTGGTCGTTCCCACCCAGGCGAGAGACCAGCTTGATGTCCTGAGGCGGGTCGGAGACGGCGTGGAGGTCGTCATGTCGTTGCCGCTCGGCGGCATCCTGGCGACCAACCTGATGGCGACAGCAACGGCCAATGGTCAGGTCGTATTGGCGGCCGCAACCACCGACGGACGGCTCCTTATCTGGCGGTGATCACCAGCCACTGGTTCCCGGACCGCCCTTGAATGGACCTATGACGTCGGGGGTGATCCAACCCCCGTAGAAGTCGCCTTCCTGGGTGAGAACCTCGACCCCACCCACGGTGCACTGGTCCATCCGGGAGGGATAGAAGGCGAATCGACCTGCCAGATCCCTGTACGCTCCGGCCGGGGTCGGATAGCTCCACGCCGCGTCAACCGCTTCTCGTTCTCCGACAGCCACCGTCCAGTAGGCAGCCCGGCCTTTGTGTTCGCACCACGAGGTCGACAAGGTCGGGAACAAGTAATCCATGTTGGTGTCGGAGCTGGGAATATAGAACACGGGCGGATGGGAGGTTTCGAGGATCCGTATCGTGTCGGTTGAATCAGCGATCACGGCTCCGTTGTACTCAACGATCACCTGTCGATCGTCGGTATGTATGGCAGGGGGACGCGGGTAGTCCCAGACTGACTCTTCTCCTGGTTCCGGTTCGATTCGCTTCATGTTTGGAAGCGTAGGTGACCTGGATTGGTTAGCACCACTAGCGGGAAAGCTTGTAGCCGGGCCGGTCCTCCTTTACCCAGCTGGCGTAGGCCGGTTCGGTGCCGATATCCGTGCCCGCTTGTTGGGACGCTAGGTAGCGATGATGGAGGACGTCGCAGAAGGCCTGTAGCGGGTCGAGTACACCGTCCGTCTGACGGAGGCGCTCGATCATCGGTTCGAATTCGACTACCCGCCACCTGACCGCCGCTACCGATTTGCCGCTCGGCCGCGAGCCTTGCTGACGCGCCTGGTAGTAATAAACGTCGGACAGAATCTGGCGGGCCTGGTTTTCGAGTGCGTCGATACCGGTGAGTTCGCGCAAACGGTCGTGGTGGTAGGTCCGGCCGACCACCTTGGTTCGTACGGTAAGGCGTTGGTCCTCTGGCTGTACTTCTAGTTCATCAACCGTGAAGCCAAGGTCGTTCAAGCGTTGGATCTGTTCGTCGATCTGGTGTCGTTCGTCTGGCCCGATGGAGATAGCGGTTGTGAGTTCGTTCCAGAGTCTCCGGTAACGGCGGGCGATGTCCTCGCCGAGGCTGAGGTCGGCCGTGTCGATGTCCTGGCCGGAGGCTGCGGCGATGTCTGCCATACCGCCAGCGACGTTGAGTTCCATGATCGCCAGGTCTTCCTCACGCTGCCCGTGGCTGAGCTTGGCGTGGATCGAGGCCGTTTCGCCGTCGACCATGATCGTTTCGATCGCCGGGCCGTCATAGCGGTACAACACGTTGGAAAGCGAACAGTCGCCCCAGAAGCATCCGGCCAGGTGAAGTTGTACGAGCAAGTTGGCGAATGCGTCAAGCATTTGGGTTCGCCTGGTTCCGAACCCGGGTCCTTGCAGCAACTCACGGTACGAAAATGAGAAATCGACGTACCGGGTGATAAGGGCGGCCGACCGTTCCTCGGTCGGGTCGTCGGTCCGGCCTTCGACGAGACCGACCGCGCCAACCGACGGCACGGCCAGCGGCTCGAGGGTCCGGAGGGCCTGATAGTCGCGACGGGCCGGTTCGGTAGGAAGCTGTTTGATGGCGTAGATGCCCTGATTGAAGGCGACGAACCGCACGGTGTGGCGGGAGATCCCTTTGGGCAGTTCAACCAGTTCGTCTATGTCCCAGTCCTCCAGCGCAATGTCCCACGGAAGGTCAAGAAAGTCGGGGTTCCCCGGGCGAATCGTTAGCTCTAACATTCGAACACACTACCGGTAGGCTGGCGAGGCTTTGGATGTTCCCGTTCGTATCGAAGTCGGAGATGAAGGATCCAGTCTCACGATGGAGTGGGAAGACGGTCTGATTCAAACTTGGCCGGCTGCAACGATCCGCAATGCGTGCAGCTGCGCAGATTGTCGGTCCAAAGAGCCGAATCCGCTGCGGCTCATGGCTCCGTCGCTCACCCGGATCGTCGACGCCAAACTGGTGGGCAGCTACGGGATAAGCTTTGCCTTCCAACCCGACGGACACGCCACAGGGATTTTTACGTTTCCGCAATTGCGAGAGTTGTGAGCCTCACGCTCCGATTGGCCGCAGGTAGCTAGCTATCGAGCACCTCGGCGAGGTCTTCGTCGATGGCGTAGTCAACGGCCCCCGCTTCGAAAATAGCGATCGTCTCCTTCTTTTCCGACTTGATATACAGCCAGTTGCCGTCGGCGAGTAGCGAGGCACCTTCGATACGAATTGTCCGACCTGAAGTACGGGACTTGACTCTGAACACCGGCATTAGCGCTCCTTGGAAGATGCTCGAACGCAGGTTACTGCGGGTTCGCCGGACCTGCGCCAGAACCGTCGGTTTGGCAACGGGGGCACCAGTATGTGATTCGTTCGACGTTGCCGATCCAGGCGGATTCGATCTTGGTCCGGCACCGACGGCAGGGTTGGCCGCCCCGCCCGTACACCCACAGCTCGGCTCCGCGACGGGTCTCTGCGGTGGTGATCCGATTTGGCCGGGTCCGGTTGAGCATGAGTAGCTGTCGAGCCCGATTGACGACTCGCTCGATCTGGTCGGGTTCCAAAGTCGGTGGCTGTTCCGGGTGGAGGCGTTCAAGGAACAAGATCTCAGACTTATAGACATTGCCAACGCCAGCCATGATCCGCTGGTCGGCGATGTGTTCTGCCAATGTCGCTTTGAGGGGTGCGTTCATGCGCCGGATGGCCTCCTCCCGATCGAACTCGTCTGCGCATAGGTCAGGGCCAAGGTGCGAAATCTCGTGTTCGATCGCTGAGGGTGTGTCTACCGAAATGTCCGGTGCGCTGAAGCAAACAGCCGTGGCAGTCCTGGTCTCGAGCACCACTCGGGCTGCTCCAATCGGGTGGCGCCATCGAGCGCCTGGTTGATAGATCTCCCAGGTCCCCGGCATGCCCATGTGGGAGCGGATGACCAGCC
Organism: uncultured Acidimicrobiia bacterium; assembly: GCA_965363765.1. Taxonomy (GTDB): domain Bacteria; phylum Actinomycetota; class Acidimicrobiia; order Spongiisociales; family JAENVV01; genus JAENVV01. Next base: position 5,517 of record CBDTUI010000028.1, on the reverse strand, counting down.
CGGCGTCCGTTTCGATCAGCAGATGTTTGCCGACGCTTCGCACTGTCTCGACCACCGAGCCCTCCAATTGCGACGAGCGAGACCGAAGCGGCCCGGCTGAGCCCGAAACTGCGGTCAATGTGTGTCCCGTAAGGGCGGCTCCGACCCGTACGGCTGCCCGATAAATCGTGTCGCCTTCAGGCATTGCGGTACGTCAAGCCCCGATGGCCCAGAACAAACCCCTGCTCTTTGAGGAGGGCTCCGAGTGCGGTTTGGCCGATGGGCTGATCATCGACTGTGAGAAGTTTGAGCCCCCGCCGTCTCCTGCCCACTTCGGCGATCTGTCCGGCGGCGTCGGCGAGCAGGTTCACGTCGTCGGTGAACGTGAGCAGTTTCCGGTTCTCGACGTAGACGATGAGTTTCCCGGCTGCGAGGATAACGTAGGCACCCGCCGATCGGGAGGCTCGACCGTGTTCGTGAGGCGGCCAATCGATCGCCGCGCCGTACGGATTGGCAGGGTCGGTGGCGGCTACGAGTACTGGTTGATCAGCCGGGTCGGTACGAAGCCGGTCGACTGCGCCAGGGAGAGCGAATTGGGAGCCGCCCAGGCCCTCGACGAAGTAGCCCCGGCGGACTTTGCCGATGTCTTCCATCTGGCTCAGCACGGGATACAACGCTGAGAACCCGCCAGGGAAGCCTTCGCCAAGTACGGCTCGCCGGGTGAGGACCCCATGACGGTCGAGGAGCTGATCTGCCCAAGCTGCTGCCCGGGCGGTCGGTTCCGGCGGCGACCCGATCAAGTCGGACACCAGGTACCAACGGCCAGCGGCTGAGGGAGGGAAGCTGCTCGACATCGACGGTCTCCCCTTGTTGGTTGCCTTGCGAGGACGAGAGGTCAAAAGCGCCCGCACGGGCGCCAGGGTGTCGTTGGTTACCTCCCCATGCCAGACCAGATCCCAGAGGGCGTCGAGGGCTTCAGTCGGATCGCCACCTCCGGTTGCTTCGTACAGATCACGAAAAAACGAGGCCCCCCGACTGGCGAGATGCTGTCGGATCGGATCGTGCAGCGGGCCATCCAACGGGTCGTCAGTAGACGGAAGCGCCAGAAGCGGGAGTTGTTCTCGCAGGTAAAGGGCGAGTTTGCCATCCCGGCTGCCCAGCGTTCCTCGTCCCATCCACACAACATCTCCGGTCACCATGAGCTGATCGAGCACCGCCGGGGAGTAATCGACCCGGCCAGCGAGCACATCGGTCTCGAGTACGGACGCGGGGATGGTCGCCCCCTGGAGGCGCCGAACCGCATCTAGCAGGGGGGCGGGTCCGGACCGGCGTCGCGTCGTAAGACCATTCCAGCTGACCGACAGACGGGCCAGCGCCTCGGGCTCTGTCGGCTCAATTTCCTTCCGAAGTACCGCTAATGATCGGCGTTTGAGCCTGCGGAGCACCTCGTTGTCGACCCATTCGCGGTCCCGGCCGCCCGGGCGGAACTCTCCGGCGGTTACCCGGCCGCCAGCTTCGAGTCGGACCAGGGTTGAGTCGACAACGGCGATTGGAAGGCCGAGACGATGAGCCACATGCTGGTTTGTGAAAGGTCCATGGGTCCTGGCGAACCGACCGACGAGATCCCCGAGAGGGTCAGGGACCGGTTCGAGGAAGGCGTGAGGGACACCGGGCGGCATCTGCACGCCGAGTCCGTCGCGAAGTCGTGCGGCGTCCTCGATGACCGCCCAGTGCTCGACTCCAGAGATAGTCACCCGAATGATCCGTCTCGACTCTTCGAGCGTTGCGAGGTTGTCGAGTGCTACGTCTTCGGTTCGAACGTCGACTTCGGTTGTCGTCATCGGCCCCAATAGGCGCAGCAAATCGGCGATCCCTTCGACTCCCTTGGCTCGGTATCCGTCGGTGAGGCGCTGGAGTTCAAGCTCGACGGTCGCCACCACGTCGATAGATAGCAGTTCTCGAAGCTCGCCCTCACCGAGAAGTTCTCGAAGGAGGTCACGGTCGAGCGTAAGGGCAGCTGCTCTCCGTTCGGCTAGTGGCGTGTCCGCTTCGTACAGATAGGCCGCAATGAACGAGAAAAGCAGTGAGGCGGCGAAGGGAGACGGCAGATCGACGTCGGCTTCGACGACTCGCACTTTTCTGGCCCGGATGTCGCCGAGAACCTCGACGAGCGCGGGGAGATCGAAGTCGTCCTGGAGGATCTCCCGATATGTTTCCAGCATGATCGGAAATGACCCGAATTCTCGGGCGACGGACAGCAGGTCGGCGGACTTCCGGCGTTGAAGCCACAACGGGGTTCGGCTTCCCGGTCGGCGACGGGGGAGCAGAAGTGCCCGGGCTGCGGCTTCGCGAAAGCGTGCTGCGAACAGAGCGGATTCGGCGACTCGATCAACCACCATCGCTTCGATCTCCTCGGGGTCGATGAGGAGGTCTTGAGGATTGGGTGGTTCGTCTGCGTCGGGGAATCGGAAAGCGATGCCGTCGTCTGCCCAGATGACGTTCGGATCGTGGCCGTACTGTTCGGCAAATCGTTTGCCGAGTGCCATGGCCCACGGGGCATGGACCTTGGCGCCGAACGGCGACAGCAAGACGAGTCGCCAGTCGCCGATTTCGTCTCGAAACCGTTCGATGACGATGGTGCGGTCGGTTGGGAGCGATCCGACGATCTCCCGCTCCTCGGCGATGTAGGCGAGCAGGTTCTTGGCGGCGAGGCTGTCGAGGTGGTATTCCGACTGCAACCGGACCAACGCTTCCTCAGGATCGGCGGCGGCTATCTCGCGCACGAACGCGCCGAGGGCTCGTCCGGTGGCGAGGGGCCTCCCGGCCTGGTCGCCATGCCAGAACGGCATCTTGGCTCCCGGAGCCCCCGGGGCGGGCAGGACAATGACCCGGTCGTGGGTGATATCGGTGATCTTCCAAGCGGTGGTTCCGAGGAGAAAGACATCGCCAACTCTCGACTCGTACACCATCTCTTCGTCGAGTTCACCGACCTTGCCACCCTCAGGCAACGTGACGATGTACAACCCCCGATCGGGGATCGTGCCGGCGTTCTGAACGGCCAAACGCTGCGCGCCAGGTCGGGCTTCCAGGGCACCAGTGACCCGGTCCCACGTAATTCGAGGTCGTAGTTCGGCGAATAGGTCCGAGGGGTATCGGCCAGCCAGCATGTCGAGCGTTGCCTCGAACGGACCTCTTCCCAGCTCGGCATAGGGAGCTGCCCTACGCACGACGTCGAAGACGTCATCGACCGTTGATGCATCAATCGAGACCATCGCCACGATCTGTTGGGCCAGCACGTCGAGCGGGTTGCGGGGAATCCTCGTGGCCTCGACGAGCCGTTTGCGCATGAGGTCGGCGATGACCGTGCTGACGAGCAGGTCGCCCCGATATTTCGGGAAGATCGTCATGGCAGAGGTTGCACCGACATGGTGCCCGGCCCGGCCGACTCGCTGAAGTCCTGAGGCGACGCTGATCGGAGCCTCTACCTGGACGACGTGGTCCACCGCCCCCATGTCGATCCCCAGTTCGAGGGTGGAGGTGGCGACGACCGCCGGCAGGCTGCCTCCCTTAAGTGCTTCTTCGATCTCGACACGTTGTTCCCTGGCCACCGATCCGTGGTGAGCTCTCGATAACGGCTCGTCGGCAATCCGATTCAGCTCGTTCGACAGGCGTTCAGCCAGACGCCGACTGTTCGCAAAGACGATCGTCGACGTGTTCTTTCTGATTGTTTCGAGGATCTTTGGGTACACGGCCGGCCAGATCGACCGGGTGTCCTGTCGTTCGGCAGGCTCGCCGTCGAGGGGAGCTGGTGCGGTCATGTCCTCGACCGGTACGACAACCCTGATGTCGAGTACCTTTTCGCTCGTGTCGTCGACGATCGTCACTGGCCGCGGTCGCCAGATGTCATCCACCACTTGGCCGCCCGCCAGGAATTTGCCGATGGTCTCAAGAGGACGCTGCGTTGCAGAAAGACCAATCCGCTGGGGAGGGCGCTCGCAGATATCTTCTAGCCGTTCCAAAGAAATGGCAAGGTGGGCGCCACGTTTGGTGCCGGCCACCGCGTGGACCTCGTCGATGATGACCGTCTCGACCGTACGAAGGAACTCGCGGGCCTGCGAGGTGAGGAGAAGGAATAGCGACTCGGGCGTAGTGATGAGTATGTCGGGAGGGGTCCGTCGCATTCGTTGGCGTTCATTCGCAGGGGTATCACCGGTTCGAAGGGCCGTTGTCACCTCCGGGAGTTCGTCGAGCTCCAGTCTGGCCGCTGCATGACGAATCCCGCGCAGTGGTGCCCGTAAGTTTCGTTCAACGTCGTAGGCGAGGGCTTTCAGTGGCGATATATAAAGCACTCGGCATCGGTCGGCGCGTTCGGGAACCGGGGCGTGTAACAGTCCGTCGAGTGCCCACAGAAACGCAGCCAGGGTCTTGCCGGAACCGGTCGGAGCGTGGATGAGGGTGTGGGCACCGTCGCCGATTGCCTTCCATCCAGCCGACTGGGCCACGGTCGGTGCCTGAAATGAGGCCTCGAACCACGCCGAAGTGGCCGGACTGAACGGTAACTGCATGGCGACATCGTAGAAGGATCCGCCAGGTTGGTGAGCGGGCCGACCACAATGGCAGGATGGATATCGCAGTGAATCTCGTGGAGTCGTACCTTCGCTTGAACGGCTATCTCACCTTGAGCGAGATGGAAGTCCAAAAGAAGATGAAGTCCGGTTTGTACGAAACGCTCACCGATGTCGACATTGTGGCGTTGCGGTTCCCCGGCGAGATCTACGCCACCGACCCGCACGACGACGATGACTGCCGCCTACTTCTCATCAACGACGATGTGCTTGAACTACAGGACGACACAATCGACGTGATCATCGGTGAGGTGAAACAGGGCGAAGCGGTCTTCAATCCGGGCCTAACTCGACACGAGGTGCTCCACACGGTGCTGCACCGGGTCGAGTGGATCTACGCGGCGCCGCTTGACGAGGTGATCGGGCACCTGTCCGACTCGGGCATGTCGACCGTACCGGCCCGGTCCGGGGGAGTAGTGAGGACGCGATTGGTTGCCTTTGGTCGTGCGGAACGATCGAACCTGAACACGATTTCCCTTTCACACATTGTTGAAGAGATGGTTCGGTTCATGGATGAATTTGACGATGTTCTGCGTCCTGCTCAGTTCAAGGAGCCAGCCCAAGCCTTCCTCCGGCTACTCGCCAAAACTGGCTTCAGCGTGACAAAAGAGCGCTAACGCACCGCGGTGATGAACGCAGCCGCCAGGTCGGGATCAACCGGACCCGTGACCGGGCCGGTTTTCAAAGCCGATCCAACAATGAATCCGGATGCCCACTCGCCAAGAACCCGGCACGACTCGGCAGTCGTGCCTGAGCCAATATAGATCGGTGCGTTGGCAATGGCTTGTCGGACCCGTTGCACATCACCCGGATCGGTCGCCGACCCGGTACCGGAACCAGAGACCACAACGGCATCTGCGCCTGAGCGTTCCCACAGGTCCACGGCGGCTTGCTCCAAGGTGAGGCCATGAGG
>CBDTUI010000027.1:0-26183 GCA_965363765.1 uncultured Acidimicrobiia bacterium | reverse complement strand
ACCGGGTCGCCGTCGAAGCCGGCCGGGTCGATTCCGCCAACGAGGTGAGCTCCGGTCGACATAGCAGCATCGAGCAGCTCGATTGTTCCAGGTGCGACCAACATGCCGCTCTGGGGGAAGGCGACGATCTGCACCTCGATCGATTCGATGCGACGGGCCGCCGCTTCGATGACTCCCTCGATCGCAGTCAGACCGTTGTCGAGGTCTACATCGACGTGCGTGCGAACGAGGGTCGTTCCATTAGCGATGTATGCATCCAGCAGAGCTCCGGCGCGGTCGACGACGGGCGGAAGTTCGCGTCGAGCGGTTCGTTCGTTGGAGATCAATCCCGCCAGCCCGGGCCTCGCGCTGTTCGGGCGCCACGGCAGTCCCCACAGCGTCTTATCTAAGTGGGCGTGCCCGTCGACCAGGCCGGGAAGTGCGAGGCAGCCGCGACCATCAAGAGTGGCCCCGCGCCAGTCCGCCGGTGCATCACCAATCGACTCGATCCGTCCGCCCGTGATCATGATGTCCACCGACGCTGGAGCGTCTCTTATATGCACGTTTCGTATCAACAGGTCGGCCACCACCTGACTGTAATGGATGGGTTCTGATACTTCGACTTGTATGTGGGTAGCGGTCGTTGTGCTGTTGAGGCGAAGGCATAGGGAGCCTGTGGGTGATCCCGCCCCTATTCATCTAGGCCAACGCGTCCCCATCAAGAGGGTGGCGCTCCATCTGCTCCTGGACAAGATGTTCTCCAATACAAGCGAGACGACAATCGCCATGATGATCTTGAAACCAACCGTCGCAAACTCCGACGTCAACGACACAAGCCGAACAGAAAGGGCCACCCCAAATATGTGGAACAAATATATTGGAAACGAGAATTGGCCGATCGTCGCCAGCCATCTCACAGGCTGACGCACGAGAAGACACGCGACTGCCGCTGCAATTCCGATGCCAGTACCGATCAACGAGTCGCGACCAACATCTACATTCGTTCCGGTGAACCAGATCAGTTGCTGGAGCATCAAGCCAGCACCGGCAACGATATAGATGGCCACGAGGCGCCCCCGCTGTGGGCGAAAGGAGAAGCGGGAGACGGCACAGCCGACGAGGAAAAAGGGCAAGAGGTAGGCGAATCCATCGATATTCAGCAGTTCGATCGAGACCACAGTCCGGAGCGCGATAGCTACTGCTATGGCGAGCAGCAATCGGATTGGCGTCGCCAAGAGTCTGTTCCGCTCCAGCGCGACAAGAAGCACGAAGATCAGCATGAGTGCCGGCAGATACCAGAATTGCTCGAATCGATAGAGATAGATCCTCCACCAATCGCTGCCCTGCAGTTCCAATTCGGTATTCCCAACCATGATTCGTAGCACAAACGAAATCGCCGAGACAGTCAGGAATGGCCAGAGAAGACGTCTCGCCTTTCCTCGTAGGAAAAGCAGGGCCGACCCGGCTAAGGGCCTTTGGCCGTAGAGAAATCCGGATATCACCGTAAACAGTGGCATCCGAATGTTCTCAGTCGAGAAGGTGAAATACCCGTATAGATCTGTCCTTGCGTAAGTCCCTGAGACTACGTCGGCGCCCTCAATTGCGTGGTAAGCGACCAAAAGTAGGATGGCAACGCCCCGGAGGGCCTCGATCGAGACATCGCGAGCCGGAGCGAGGTTGCTTTGAGACGGTGCACTGGTCTCTGTCAAACGACTACCGGACATCCACTCATGTGAAAACGCCTTCTTAATCCTCCTCAAACGCTGATCCGCCATGACAAGAACGGTACCGGTGAATCGCCGACTGGAATCCGTGGAGGCTCTCGATCTTTCAATGAGGATGAGCAGATCAACCCTAGTTTGGCTCTTTCCTGGACCCTTGGACGATGCTGGCCTACTGTACAAATCTGTTTTGGCGGAGGGTTTATCTTGGTGGAGAATGTATTTGGATGGACGGGTGCCGGTGAGTGCGCGCACCACAGCGACATACTCGAGCCGCTAATCGCCGAATTGCATAGATACGGAGCGAGTCGGGTTCTCGACCTCGGCAGCGGCAATGGTTCTCTCACCAGAGCGTTGTCAAGCGTGGGTTTCGACATGCTTGGCATCGAACCAGACGACGAAGGCGTTGCGTTGGCCCGAACGGCGGGCGGCGAGTTTCTCGAGATGTCTGTCTATGACGAACCTGGCGAACTGGTCGGGTTTGACGCAGTCATCTGCGCCGAGGTCATCGAGCATCTCTTCGAGCCAGCGGCGGTCCCTAGATTTGCCGGAAAGTTACTGCGCCCAGGACAGCCGCTCATCGTGACTACTCCGTTCCATGGCTACTTTAAGAATCTGATGATCGCCGCGCTCGGGGGTTGGGACAAACATCTCGAACCACTTCACGACGGCGGCCATATCAAGTTCTTCTCAGAGGCAACACTCTCGGAAATCCTGACGGGGCAAGGTTTCTCTCCGGTCAAATTCCAAGGCGCTGGGCGATTCGCGCCATTCTGGCGTTCAATGATTATGACTGCCGAGAAGGCCAGCTGAACCCACGTTGCCGAGAAGAAGTTGGCGCATCTCGGCCGAGACTTTCGCGAGATCGTGTCGCTGCTCCACGCGTCGGCGTGCGGCAGCAGCCATGTCGGATCGCTGCTGACTATCGAGGAGAGTCTCAATTGCGTCGGCCAGGGCATCTGGTCGTCCGGGGACCACAAGACGTCCCGTCACTCCGTCAACGACTAACTCGGGTATACCGCCGACCGCTGACGCCACAACGGGAACACCGATGGCGAACGCTTCCATAATCGACACCGGGATGCCTTCGGCAAAGGAAGGAAGGCAGAAGACGTCCGCTTGCTCCAACCATCCCCGCACCGCAACCGGAGCTACTGGGCCGACGAAGTGGATCACGTCCTCGAGACCTAGCTCGGCCACTCGCGCCTCAAGCAATGCTCGACTCGGTCCATCACCCACAAACGACAACCGCAGCACATCCCCAAAACCTCGGTTGACCAATTCGCCGACGGCATCGACGAGGATCAGCTGGCCTTTCTCTGGCGAGAGTCGACCCACGGTGACGACATGCACGGCCTTGTCTGTAATCGGCCGGACGCTGAACGGCATGGCGACCAAATCGACTCCGCATCGGACAGTTCGGATCTTCGACCAATGGCCAGGGTCTGAAATTCGCATCAGCTGCGATCTTGTGTGATCGCTGACGCCGACAACCAATGTTGCGGCCGCCACCTTGGCCTCGAGAGCGATTTCCTTCTCCGCGGTGAACTCGTGATAGCCGTGCACGGTGAACGACCAGGTCAGGTCTGTACTGAGCCTGCTGGCGAGGAGCGCCACCGTTGCCGTCGCACCCCCAAACTGGGCGTGAAGATGCTGGCAACCTCGTTTGGTGGCTTGATCCTTCACGACGACGGCCTCAACGAAGTGAAACAGCGACCAGAGCAACGATTTCGGGTCGCGCTGTCCGATCCGAAGCGCTACGATGACCGTGGTGAAAAAGAGTCTTGGACTGGCAGCCATGCAACGAACGACAGCCCACAAAATGGCACTAGCCCTCGTAGACTTTATATACACCGTGCGCTCGAACTCCTGTTGGTCCGCAACGGACGAGACGTCGTCAATGCTTGGCGGGTTCAACGCCATCGGTATGATGGCGATTCGAGGAGAGGCCACCGTGGTGACCTCGTTGAAGAGGAAGGTCTGAGCGTGACGAGGGTAGTGCGTCATTACATACGCAACGATGACTTTCTCGCCAGCCGGCCGCTGTTCGCTCATTCGCCTAGTAGCCGTTTCTCCCTGCGGGACGAGTTCTCGTGAGAGTGTTCGTTGCGGGAGCGTCGGGATTCATCGGGCAGCATACCATGGCCACCCTTGAGACCATGGGACATGTCGCCGTACCACTCGGTCGCCGTGACCCTAAGGGGAATGGATGGAGCCGCGTCGATCTTTGCTCGGTGGAAGACTATCTGGTTGATCTGAGCACGTGTGACGCAGTGATAAACATGGCCGGCGGGAGAGATGATCACGCCGTCGGCGAGGGCGATGAAAGCCCGACAGGCTGTCTTCTCAAGGCTATGGCCGAAGCTCGAGTTACGAGGCTGATCCACATCAGTTCCTTCGCTGTCTACGACTACCGTTCGGCGCAATGCGGCGACGTGATAGACGAGAATTCGCCAATAGAACACTCGCCCGCACGGCGCGATCAGTACACGCGGTCCAAGCTCCACGAAGAAGCACTGGTTCTTTCGGCCGAAGTGGAGCCGACGATCCTCCGATTGGGAGCGGTGTATGGGCCAGGCAGACACTGGAACGGCGGGATGGCCGCTACGAGGTTCGGGGTCGGTTTGGCGATCGGCTCGTCGACGAGACAGAAACTCGTTTCGGTCCAAAGCGCGGCAGACGCGATTGTTGCCTCTCTCGTGCCCGAAGCCATTGGGCAGACATTGAACATCATCGACTCGAATCTCCCCGATCAACGCGGGTACGCCAACATGCTTCGGAGCGCAGGTGTCGATCTACCGCGGTCGGTGAGAATCTCGTTTCGTGCAGCGGACGCGCTAGCGGTCGCCGCGGAGTTTGTCACACGCCCAGCTCCACGGCTCCGGGTCCGGTTGCCAGAGGTGCTTTCTCGTTCACGCCTCGCCGCCCGACACAAACCCCTGGAGTACTCGAATCGTCGTGCCCATGAACTGTTGGACTGGAACCCCGTCTTAGGGTGCGACGTTGCAACAATCGGAACCACTGCAACGCCAAGAAAAACGCAATGATCCGCCGAGGTTCGTGATCTGGCGAATTAGTTCCGAGACTGCCACCGACTGATCAATTGGCCCAGGGCATTGGTTCAATCGGACACATTGTCGTCGTCGTCTCGTACCGACCTTGCCCGAATCCTCCGGTGTCGAGAGCTAACGTGAGCTCGTTGACATGAAGAGCAACATCAGTCCCGAGTCTCGGCCCCCGACCGTGCTCTACAGCATCGATGAGGTCGAGCACCCCTCGCCAGTAGTCCATGGTCGCGACAGAGCCAGTTGTTGGCTTCGTGTAGCCGGAAGATGCGAGCTTGTGGCGGCGCGGTGGTCCCAGGAAAGTCTTTCGCCGCACATTCATCCAACGACGGCTGGTTACCGGAGAGCGGTAGTTCCAGCAATCCTTCGTTTCGAGCAATCCATCGTCGCCGATGATCCGCAGCGAGTGATCATGCGGGGCCAGAACACTGCAGGTGAGTCGGGCCACGACGCCGCTCGCAAACTCCACACACCCAACGGTGATGTCGGGGGCGACGTTGTCGAGAAGTTCGCCAGGCACCTTGTCCATGACTTGGGTGCCGGAAAATGCGGTCACTGCCGTCGCTTGGCCGAAGAACGCGACAAGCCACGTCAGGTAGTAGCCGGCATGCTCAGCCGTGCATCCCACGGCGATCTCGTCGCGGTACGGCCACGGAATTCCCATTGTGTTCACCCAACTCCGGAAGTTCATCCGGTGGAGCATCCCGTCGTCCATCTCGGCATACACCAACCGCACCGTGCCAACGGCTTCACTTCGCAACAGTCGCCACATTGTTTGAGCCGTCTCGCCCAAGAGATTGCAGGGCGCCGAGGAGAGATGGGCACCCGAGCGCGCCGCGAGTCGACCCAATTCGGCTGCTTGATCCAAGCTCGTCGCTAACGGCTTCTCGGTATAGACGTGCTTCCCGTCGGCCAGCGCAGCGGCGTTGATTTCAAAATGGCTACCCGGATTCGTGAGATTGACAACAAGGTCCACCTCCGCGAGCAGCGACTCCACCGACGAGACACTTCGAGCTCCAAGTCGACTAGCGAGAGCATCAGCGCGTTCGGGAATTTTGTCCATCACCGCAGTGATCTTCAGGCCAGGATGCAACGACGCGGTCGAGGCATAGAAGTCCGAAACGTATCCTGCTCCAACGATTCCGATCCTCACGAACGAGACCCCCATAATCTACGAAGAACTTAGTATGGTCGATCTGCTCTCGAGCCGTGTGAGCATTTCGCCCCATCTGCTAGCCGGAGCGGCACGACGGGTGTACTCTCGGTATTGACTGCGAGCCGGCGGGGTTCCAGTGTAAGCGGGAAGGTACTACCACAATGACTTCTTTAGTCGATGTGTCAGCAGGATCAGACGTTTCGGAGCCATTTGTCTTCGATACCGACCTCGCGCGAGTCACGATCGAGGAGCGCGGGTGGGTCCACGTCTCAGGAGCCTTGAGCGATGACTTCCTTGCGGCCCTGGTCGAACAAACCGATCGGCAGATCTCCACAAGTGGCGGAGATCTCGAAAACTGGCGATTCCCGGGCAAGAAGGCCCAGTTCTTGTGGGAGTTACCAGAGGACCTACCTCTCGAGACACTTATGACCAACATTTGCTCCCTCACAGGAATGTCGCTCGAGACGGCGAAGATGGCCGAGCGCCATATCAAGGTGTACTCGGCCGAGGCCGAGGAACTCCCACCTCCGCACAAGGACCGGAGCGCATCTACCTTCACGGTCGGGATCGCGGTGACCGTACCCGAAGACTCTCGGCTCATGCTGTGGCCCGACGTCGACCGGCGCCCCAACCCGTATCCAACCTCGGCCGATTGGCGGAGTAGTCGCGCCGCGAGCGAGCTGCCCGAAGTAATTATTGAAGGTAGCGAGCCGATCGAAGTCGACATGCGAGCTGGCGACCTCGTTGCATTCCGAGGATCGGAGATCTATCACGAGCGCTACCGCCCGGGAGGCACAGCCGTCCTCTATCTCAAGTTCAACGACGTGGGTCTCGATCCGCTTGGCGAGGACCCCCGAACCTTGCAAAGCGAGGAACGAACACGCGACATTCTCGCGAACGACTCGCTCCATGATGAATTCGAAGTAACAGTCTCACCGCGGCTTGTTGGTTTGCGGACCGAAGAGTTCTTTCCGAGTGGCCACCTGCATGTACAGGCACGATTCGTTGGAACGGAAACCTCAGTCGCCCTCGACGAGCGCTCGACCGCTCTCATCCGCCGTGTCAGCAAAGGCGGTGCCGTCAGCTCGGCGCTACTCTCTGGCTCAGAACGACAATTGGTCGCAGAGCTGGCCGAAGCTGGAGTATTGCTTCTTGCCTGATCCATCACTTCGATTCACTGGCCAGAGCGCCAGAATCAGACTCATGCTCAAGCGATGATCGGCAAGGTCGCAGCGGCGACATTCCGATCGTCGGTTGTTTCAGAACTCGGTGGACGCCTGGTCAATCCGTCACTCAGGACACTTTCCTTCCACACGGTTGATAATCCGCGCGCCTTTGACCGTCAAATGGCCTGGCTCGCTCAAAATTTCACTCCGGTCAATTCTGAAGCCGTAGCCAGGAGCATGAAGGAGCGCTCGCCGCTTCCCGCTCGTGCGGTATGGGTCACCTTCGACGACGGATCACCGACAGTTGTCGACCACGGCCTGTCCATCCTCCGCCGGTACGAGATTCCAGCCACGATGTTCGTGTGTCCAGGTTTGATCGAATCTGGAGAATCGTTCTGGTGGGACATCGCCCTGGCCGCTACTCGCACTCAACTCGCCGAAGCAGGCGACCGCGATCTCGGCCAAGGCCAACCGGCTGTTGACATGCTCAAGCGCATGCCCGATGACGAACGCCGACACATCCTTGCTCAGCTGCCCGATCCGGCTCCCGAGACACGTCGGCAGCTGGAACTCGACGACGTCCAAAGATGGATCGACGCTGGTCATACGGTCGGCAACCACAGCTGGGACCATCCCTGTCTCGATATGGCATCCGAAGAGGAACAGCTCCGGCAGTTCGAGTCGGCACATGTTTGGCTCGTCAATCACGTAGAACAATGGTGCCCAATTTTCGCATACCCCAACGGCAACTGGTCGCCGGTGATCGAGCCCCGACTGATGGATCTTGGTTACCAACTGGCCGTTCTGCACGATCACCGGATGAGCAGCCTGGCAAACGGTCCCCTACGCGTGTCGAGACTCCACACTGAATCCGAAGACGACCTTTCTCGGTTCCGGAGCGTCGTGGCCGGAACTCAACCGACCCTCCAAAGCCTCACGACACGGTTGCGCTCGATCAACCGGTGAGCATCCTCCCTCGTTCGCTGGTCGTGGGCTTCGGCGGCGGAGCAGCTCCGTGGTTGTGGTTCGCCATCAGAGATCTCGATCTGTTCGGTGTAATCGACCTCGTTGCGATTCTGTTTCCGCCGATCATCGCTTTGACATCTGGCACGCTTCTGCTGATCGCCTTCCGAACTCGGCGCCTGGCCTGGCTGCTGCCAGTCATTTCTACCGTCGGTGTCGGCATCGTGAGCATCATCTCACCGTGGCGAGCAGTGGTACAGCCTCAGCCCTCGTCAGCCGCAGCCCCAGTGACAATCGTATTCGCTAACCTTCTGCTGTCGAATGTCGAGCCCCAGGTGATCGACACTCTGGATGCTCTCGACGCTGACGTTGTGATCACCGCCGAGACCAACGGGACCCAGTTCCTGAGTCTTTCTGAGCGGTTCGGGCCAGTAACCGTGTCGGCAGGCGACGAGGGGGGTTGCTCGCTAGACGGCCCCGCAAGCTGTGCGACGGTAAATATCTGGACCGACCTTCCGGCGGTAGTGGCACCGGAATCGGAACCTCTTCGAGCGGCGCGAGGTACTCGGGTCGATATCGAGACCGCCGGCGGGCCACTTCGGATATATGCCGCGCACCTTCCCGCTCCGTCGCCTCTGTTCTGGAAACCCGGCCGAACGACCCCGTCCAACCATCGGACCATTCTCGAAGCACTCTTTGCCGAACTGACGTCGCTTGACCGCAGCCTGCTGATCGGTGATCTCAACCTCTCGGACCGTCAAGCCGGCTACCGGGAGATGACCGATGATTGGCGCGACCTGATGCGCACCTCTTCTACTGGTCCAACGAGCCGCCGACTATCTCTGGCCCCGTTGTTTCTACGGATCGACCACATACTGGCGTCTCCCGACCTGTGCTCATCAACTTCTGAGCAGTTCAAGATCCCCGGCTCTGACCACGTGGGACTGGTCGTAACTGTCGGAGCTTGTTGAACAAGCCTTGGATCATGAGACGGTCCTGGTAATCCAGGAGGCCCGTGATCCGAGCGACGGCCAAGAAGACGGTGACGCCAAAAAAACTTCCGACAACGATGCTGAGGGGGCCATGTCCCAGCGGCACGCTGAGCAACCGGATCACACCGAAGGTTGCCCCATAGCTGGCCGCCATCCTGACCACATCCCAACCGCCAATGAGCCAGCCGTGCTGATCATCGAGAAGTTGGTGGAACCAGACAACACGAGCAACGACTTCAATGCTGTAGCCGACCAACAGCCCGCCGGCGGCGGCGGTGATGCCATATCTCGACGTCAGAATAGCAACCAGACCAAGACCAATTACGAATCTGATAACGCTGAACATTGAGTTCAGGTGAGGGCGATCAAGCGCGTTAAAGCCTGAGCCAATCACGGATGCAGCCACGTAGCACACATGGACGAGCACAAGGAGCACAAGAGCTCCCGACGCCGACGAGAACCCGGCGCCGAAGACCCTCATCACGCCCTCGGCCGCTCCACCTGCGACCGAAGCGATCAACACGAGTCCAAGCAGCGCGACGCGAACTACACGTTTGAGGGTTGCCGCAAACCCGGCCATGTCATCTTCAACGCTGTAGCGAACGAGATCGGGGAACAACATCTCGTTGATCCGAAAGCCCGCCTCATTAAGACGGACAGCCATTGTCGACGCTCGCGAGTAGGCACCAACGCCTCTGAGCCCGACACTATTCGCGACGATGATGAGCGGCAGCTGAAGCGTTGCCCCAATGAATACCTGCCCCGGCACCAATCCAAGACCGAACCGCAGCAACTCTGGGAGACGGCTAACGCCGAGCCGATAGTCTTTCCAGGTCGGCGCGAGTCCAATAAGGCCACGGATGAAGACGATCCGTACCACGAGCCCCACGGCGAAGCTGGCAACCGTGGCAATGGCCAAGCCCCAAACCGACGACGTGACGAGTCTGAGCAGCACCGATACGACCAGAAAGGTGATTACCACACTGAAGCGGGCCCAGAATAGGCGTTTGCCCTCACTAAACGCGCTCAGAACACTATCTAGGTTCCACCCAGGATTTTCGAGCAACACGTAGCCGACAAGAATAAGCAGGGCTGGACCGATGGTGTCTGGCTGGTCGACTGGTCCCGATAGAACAAACCGTGAGACAATCATTACCGGCACAGCCATAAGTGCGGTCAATACAACCGAGGCCGAGGAGACGGCGAAAAACAACCCTGTGGCTTCATCGCTCCCGGGATGCAACCGAGCCAAGGCCCGCACCATCGCTACTTGCTCGCTTACCGTCGAGAGGCTGACCAGCAACTGCCATGGGGCGATGGACAGTGCATAGAGTCCAATTTGCTCTACGCCATAAAGCCGAGAGGTCACGACGGCGCTGACCAAGACCAGTAGCGCATTGACCAAGAAGGACATTCCCGCCGAGCCGAGACCCGGACTCAGGTTTGTTTGATCAGACGTCCCGACGGCGGTCAATGTTTCGCGGGCGGGGACAACCGACGCCGGATGCATCGATAAAGAAATAGCGGACTGCCGACCAGGTAGCGTCGCCAAAGACGCCGAGGCTCCTGCGCGAAACGGAAGAGCCACTCGATGCCCAACCGATTGGCGATCTCTGGAGCGCGATAGAAGTCGCCGACAGTGAAGTCGAGAAAGGCACCGACCCCGACCCCAAGCCGAATACCGAGTTCGTAGAGATACCTAGCCAAGAACTCCTCCTGGGCAGGATTTCCGAGAGCTACCAGAAGGATGTCAGCGCCAGACTCGCGTACGTCGGCGACGACACGCCACTCGTCGCGAATTCTCCACATGCCGTCACGAGTGCCCACAATCTTTGTGCCCGGGATCTCCTCTGCCAGTCGCTCTGCAGCCCGCTCAGCCACACCAGGGCGTCCCCCGAGGATGAAGACCGTCCAGCCCATCTCTGCGCAACGCTCCAGCAACGCTGGAGTGAAGTCGGTCCCGTTGAGATTGGCAGGAAACGGCCTGCCGTGCAGACGGCCAGTGATCCCGACTCCAACACCATCGCGAAGAACCAGATCGGCGTCTTGCAGGACCCCCCTGAACTTCGCATGGGTCACTGCGAGATTCGCTGTGTGCGCGTTAACGTACGCCATAAACGCCGGTTCAATCCTCTGAATCAGGTCATCGACCTTATCGAGCGCCTGCTTACGCCCTAGTGCGTGCACCGACACACCAAGTACATCGACCTCCGCCAGGAGATGCTCCATCGTTCTCACCTTTGTTCCCTCAACAAATTCGCGTTTGGCCCCGATCCGCCGACCGACCTGAACACGAAACTTGCAACACTATAGCTCACTCTCCGGGCTCATACTAGTGCTCTGAGCACTCTCGTGATAGGCAATCTTCAGCTGTCTAGCGGAGACGCCAAAGGAGCAATTGGGCGACCGCCGCCACCGGGAGTGTCCTCGGTGCTGTTCACCACGAGTCGGAGCTCCCTTCTGATCCGATCGAGGTCGTCGCGAATCGCCTCGACGTCACTCAGCGGGACGGATGGCTCGGCGTAGAAGGTCACGACCGTCGATTGATCGACAACATAGGCCCCATACTCCTGAAGCGCTCTGGCGACCAAGAGCGCTTGCGGCGACAGCAGCATGGCGTCGACGTTCACCGAGGGTGGAATCGCGATCAGCGTTCCGATCGGAATCGTTCCGGTGTAGGTCTCGTCCGCCGTGCTGTCCTGGTCTGTTGCGGGCCAAACCGGCCCCTTCAGCAACTGACTGCCTTGAAGGCTGAGAGCAAGTGCGTGACCGATTCGGCCCTCTTCGACCTCCCACGTGCGTATGAGACCACCTAAGGCGCTGCCGCCGTAGGCGCGCGTTCCACCGGTCCCGGTACCCGATCCACGCAGGTCGGTCTCTACGAAATAGCTTGCCTCACCTTCGTGGGTCCCAGTCAGTTCTAAGGCGAAGAACTCTCGCGCAGTCACGCCGTCTGTGTCGACAACATGGAGATGAGAGTCAGCACCGTCTGCTGGTTCTGCTTCGAGGGGAAGCCGAAGACTGACCGTCCCTGGCCCATTCGCTCCAGCATTACTATTGAGGTACGAGACAGTGAATAGGGGATCTGTTGGTTCAGCTTTGACGATCGGATGAGACCACTCGTCAGAGTTCAGCCATACGTCGATTGTACGATCTTGAAGATTGATCGTCTGTTGGCCGTCGGTCGCAGAGAACTCGGCATCGCTTCCGATGGGCGTATTCCACGGCGAGGTCGCGGCGAAGGGCCAGAGGAACGGATCACGAACGATAACCTCGTCTCCGATTGTGGTGAGGACCGTCGCCCTGTCGCCTGCATCGGTCGAGGTTGCCGACTGACTGGCACACCCCGCGGCCAGAAGCAGGGCCGCCGCAGCTACCGCGATGCGGCGCGGGCTACGACGTGGTGGCGGTGCGTGCATCGTCATCGCGATTCCAATCCTTCATTCGTGATTTTCGCGCCTTACGTTTTCCAAGCGGCTTAGCCGCAATCTTCACCGCGACAAACAGCGCTATGCCGGGCCAGTTCGCCAACGAGCGCAACAACGGCCGCAACCACCGATAATCCTGGGGTGGCGGGGCGAGCTCATCGGCGCGACCAGCGAGCGAGAACTGGTCGGTAAGCTCGACGTGGGCCCCGTAGTGGCGAATATGCACGTTCAGCATCTGGCGAAGAGACGTGGGAAGAAGTGGCGTGAACGTTACGCCTCGGGCGGTGGCACGATGCGCTTCATCAATGGTCGACGCAACAAAGTAGTCATCGCCGACCGCCTCTGGGAAGCGATCGAATCGTGCTCGTCCTTCTTCGGAAAGGGCATAGAACCCGGCCCCGAGGGTTGTGCGCTGTGAGAAATACGGACTCTGCGCCCAGATTCGATGAAACTGGCGAGCCGCCCAGGAGCAGTTAGTCACATCGAATGCGACCTCAGGCGAAGCCGCATGGACTCCGGGCGTTTCGAGCAACGCTTTGACCGCCATGAGTGCGCCCGGACTCAGCACGGTATCGGCGTCGAGGTAGGCGCGATGTCGGCCATGAGCCAGTTCGTCTCCGAAATTGAGCGCCTCGTGCTTCGATGCCACGGGTGCCTCGACAACCGAAATGAGGTGCGAGGCGGCCCGGCTGATCTCGGCCGTTCGGTCCGAGCATCCGTTGCAGACAACAATGACCTCGATTCGCCCATCGTTGAGGTCGGCCAGCAGTGGCTCGAGGCAGTTTTTGATGACTGCCTCTTCGTTATGTGCTGGAATGATTACCGAAAGATCCGGCTTGCGGTTGGTCATGAACGCCCTTGCTGCAGATTGGAGAAAATGGCGGCGAGAAGGGTGCTTTCGTGGGCTGCATCGAATGATTCGAGCACGCGTTCCCGGCCTTTGCGCCCCAGTCGTTGCCGCAACTCGGGATCGGACGACAACCGCTGAATGGCGGCAACCAACGCATCACTGCGCCCGGCCGGCACCAGCAAACCAGTCGCCTCGTGTTCCACTAGCTCTGGGATGCCGCTGATCCACGGAGCGATGACGGGCAACTCGCATGCCAGGGCCTCCATGAGGACAACCGGAAGTCCCTCGCCAAAGCTCGTCATGACAAAGGCATCATGCTGCTGGTAGTGCGCCACGATCTCCGCCTGGCCCACTGATCCGAGGCATTTAGCATTCAGGCCATGTTCGACGATTCTGGATTCGATACCTAGGCGTAACGGTCCGTCACCAATAATGGTGAGTTCGACCGCAACCCCACCGTTTTGAAGCGACTGCATGGCATCCAGCAGCACAGCCAGCCCTTTCTCAACGACCAGACGACCGACGAAGAGAAGCCGGAAACGACCCGGATTCGCCTCGGCCGTGGCTGGAAAGAAGGAGTCGGCGTCGACTCCACAGTGGACGACGTTGACCTTGGACCAATGAGCTTCGTCGACAATCCGCAGTAGCTGAGCACGGGTGTAGTCGCTCACGGCGACAACCATTGCCGCTGACTCGACCTTGCCAGCCAACCCATAGTGAATGAGGTCATACAACTCGGTGCATCCATGCATGGTGAAGCTCCAGCTCCAGCCGCTCCCGTCGATCCGATTCCCGAAGTCGGCGACCACGCGTGCGAGCTCAGAGCTGACGTTCGCGTGATGAGCATGGACGTGCCGGATTCCGTTCCGTCGACAGAAGGACCACAGCAGCAAAGCCTCAATGAAGTAGAAGAACCGCCAGAGATGGGACCGCAGCCCTGGTGGCGATGACCGTAGGGCACTGACTAGAGCGCCAAAAGCGGCGATGGGGTGCAGCACTAATGGCATCACAATATTGCGGAGAAAGTCGAGCATCCCCACCGGTCGGATGTAGTACGTAGTTGCGGCAGCGGCCGTCGAGGCTGCGGTCAGGATCTCATGACTTGGCGCCGGCGCCATGGCAACGGTCTCGACCCGCACGCCCGATCGTCGCAGCCCCGCCACCTCCCGCTCAATGAACGTGTGTGACACGATCGGATACTCGCTAATCACATAACAAACGGCCACCGCGTTGGATTGCGATCTCTTGCTTCTCCGTGGCATCCTCATCTCAGGACCCGGGATGCAGACGCATGAACTGGCGCCGAAAGGTGGACCGTCCCCGACACTGCCGGGCCCACCCCAGCAGGTACTTCCGGCGATCGCTCTGAAACCGACTCGTCACCCTCAAGCAAGACACTGGTGAATGGCGCGGCAACGACGCCCGCTATCACCCATAACAGCAGATTTGGGAATGCGGTCGACATCGGCCCAAACATGCCCATGACAGCCCACGCCGCGGAGTACATCAGCAACCCTCGTCGCCAGGCCTCGAGTTCGGGGGGTGGACGCCGAACGACAGGTAAGGCGATGCCAAGACTCAAAGTGATGAGCCACGGAATGGTTCCAGCTAGGCCGATCTCGGCCAGCCGGGAAAGCAAAACGTTGTGCACCTCGATGCGATGGCCGGTCAGCGGAATTGAATCGGACTGCCATAAGTAAGGGTCGCTGCGCTTGGCAAAGAGTCCCCAACCGATCCCGGTGATTGGATTCTCCTTGAACGCTTCGATAGCTGCCTGATTGGAGTTCAACCTGTCCCAAACTGCCAATCGTTCGGTTTGCCGCTCGGTGACCTGCTCGGACAGGCCGGGAACGATCAGAAGGGCGAGGAAAACTGCCAGCACACCAACACCCATAAGAGGGAGGAACCAACGCCTGGTCCTCGGGTGAGAGATGATCCCAAGGGCAAGGGCGACAATCGCCGCTAGCCACACAGCCCTCGTCAAGGTGAAGACGCTGCCGAGCAGAAGGACGGGCACTGAGGCACCAGCCAGCGCTCTCGTGAACCGATGGCGCCAGGTTGCGGTGGCAACGATGGCCACGATCATGCAGCCAAGGAGGGAGAGCCCCATACCGGTCGACTCGATGAACGGCCCGCGCGCCCTCTCGAAGTGAAGCCCAATAGATGGATTGTTGATATACGCGGGCCATGTCAGCCTTCGCAATCCGAACCCTTCGAGGACTGCGGTGATGCCGAGGTACCAGCCGATTGCCACGAGGATCGCAGACAGTACTGCCCGTTGCGGCGCAGTCCCAAAGAAGAGTGGGGCGAGTGTAAAGGCGATGAAGGGCACAATGCCAAGACGATCCAACAGCGCGAAGATCGCAACGTCCACGCCAAATGACTCGGTAATGGTTCCGAGAATGATGACTGCACCAACCGTAAGGAGCATCCAGGTGTGAACGGCATGCCAGCGCAGGCCGCGAGTCCGCTGAACAGCGAGAGGCGCACCTGCGAATAGCGCAGCAATGCCGAGGACGGTCAGAGGGCGATCGGGGCTAATCGGGAGGCCAATAAGCGGACCGAATCCTGAGAACACGGCACCGGCAAGCCCCAGAGCGAAGATGAGTCCAGGTTCTACAAGCAGCGCGCTTACCGCTGCTAATGGAACGCCGACGACCAGCAGGAGCCAGACGCGGTACGAACTGGGAACCAGTAGCAGACCAAGCAGCATCACTGGGAGGAGGACTGCAGGGGCGACCAATGACGATGGACGCCCGATCTCTTGCTCATCAATGTATTCCACGATAACCCGACCCCTATGTGGCTGAGGCGTCGTGCTCTGAAGCGCTGTCGTGGCCAGAGCTTGTCCCGTTGACGGCAGCGTGGGCGGAATGCCGCCTTTCGATCCGGTTCCTGCCGGGCGGTCGGCTCCCATTGGTTCGGGCGCCGTCTTGGGCCGACAGATCTACGCGAGCCTTAAGCTCTCGGCGCCACGCCAGGAGTGCAGGGATGTTCGTGGCCAGCCAGGCGAGGCCTACGCCGAGCGCAAGTCCGCCGACGACTCCGACAATAGTGCCCAATCGGACATTCGCTGAGCTGTTGTCTCCAACACTCTTGGCCCCCGTCAGTGTTCGAATCAGCTCACCATCGGCCCGAGGTCGCTGACTCTCGAGGTAGAGGGTCGCCAAGGTCGCAACGCGAAGCTGCTGCTGGTTGAAGTCAGCTCGAGCATTCAGGAGTTCGTTCTCGGTTTCTATGGCACTCTGAGCAGCGGTGGGAAGACCGGGAACGTCGTTGACCGGATCGGCGCCCAGAAAGAACGACAAGTCTCGCTGCAATTCGTCAACGTCGGCTTGTGACGTGGCCAGAGACAGCGCTGCCTCTGAATGTTCGGCGAACAGCGCGTCGCCATCGATGGAGGGGTTGTTTACACCGGTCACGACTCTGACCAAAGCAGCGCTAGCAATATCGGCCAACTGGAGTGCGTTTTGCTCATCGACAGAGTGAGCACGAACCAGAATAATTGCCGACTGTTCGATGTTGCTCGCCTCGATATCGCCCAACCGCTGCAGCTCGGCCGGCTCAACGCCCGTAAGGAATGCCATCTCTTCGAGATGTGTGTCGGATCCAACGAATCGGCTGTAGGTTCCCGCCAATGTGTTGGTGGCCTGCGCGTATCCGGGCACCGCGTTGCCGGGCACATCGATGCGCCCTACGACCAACGAGGCTTGCGCGGTGTAGAGCACTTGTTGGCCTGAAGCCAGATTGACCGAGGTTGCTGTGACCACGCCACAGGTCAACAGGACAAGGAACGGATGCAGCATGAAGGCTACGAACGGCGATCGGAGCTTCGTCGAAACACGCTGCCGCTCGGGCGCTGGAGTCCACAACGTCAATGATCTCCGTAAATTTGCTGATCGCCGCAAAGCCCCCTCCAAAGATAACGAAGCCAACTTTACCCTCCCACTCGGCTAGCCCGCTACCGGCCGATTCAGAACAAACCATACTCCGTCTTGTCTCATGGCAGATGAAGAGATGTACTCAGGCAGTATTGGCGGTCAAAGTAGCTCCTCAGGCATGCTAATCCCCAAGCGGGCTGCCGAGCGCTCCAGCGCGAGCCGACTTTGTTGCGGCAGGGCAATCCCTGAGGCGAGGGCCTCGCTCGATAACTCGGGGCCACGTTGACCGGGCAGCCGCACTTCAGCTCCCGACTGGCGGACAAACGTTCCCAAGGACTCGACTCGTTCGCCGAAGTCAAGACCAGTTGGCCGCACTGCAATTATCAGGTGTGAGAGTCCGGCATCCCTTGCGACATCGAAGACCGAACCGATATCAGCTCCGCTCGGTCCGCCGGCGAGACAGGACGTCAAGACCTCGACCATCAACGCCAGGCCATAGCCCTTTGGACCGCCAGCGGGCAGCATGACGCCGCCGGAATCCAGCGCCCCCGGGTCAGTACTCGGCGCTCCGCTGGCATCCACGAGGAAACCTGGGGGCAACTGTTCGCCACGGCTCACGGCCTCACGCACTCGTGACCCAGCCAAACTTCCCGACGAGAAGTCGGCAATTAGAGGTGGCTCGTTGCGAATCGGCGTCGCAAACGCGATCGGGTTTGTTCCCAGCGCCGCTCGCCGTCCGTTCTCTGCTGCAACCTTCGGGAAAGCGTTGGTCATCGCGATGCCAATACAACCTCGGTCGGCCATCAGCCCGGCGTAGTATCCGGCGGCCCCGAAGTGGTTGCTATTCCTGACCGAAACAAGCCCGACGCCCAGTTCAGAGGCCAGTTGAACGGCAAGGTCGACGGCACGGGTCGCCGCAACTTGTCCAAAGCCCATCTGTGCATCAACGAGCGCCAACGCACCGTTTCGAGAACCGACATCAGAATCCACCGGAGATCGCAGAGAACCCGCCTCAAGTCGTTGGGTTAGCACCTCAACCCATATGCTCCCCTGTGGGAACTTTTGACGTTCGTCGGCCCAGAGCAAAACGGCGGCAACCGTTGAGGCCTCGTTCGAGGACGCACCTCCCGCCATCAACATTTTGCTCATAAAGTCGTTCAAACGCTCGGAGGAGATTCTTGACATCACTCGATCATGACACAGCGGCGCCGCCAGCACTTCTTGTAGGCGGTGCTGATAACGCCGTGGCTGCGGCCCGATGCCTCGTGGCCCAAGGGGTCCGCGTCGTCACCGTTGCCGAGGACCGATCACCCGCACATCGGGTACGGGGCGTCTTGCCTGCCCGGCTCGGCAACGAAGTCACTGAAGCTTCTCTAGAGGATTGGTTCGCCTCCGAAGGCCAGAAATGGTCTGGGTCAGTCGTCATACCGCTGAGCGACCCGAGCCTGATGTTCCATGCCGTCCACTACGACGAGCTCAAGAAGTCTCATCTACCGTCGCTTATCAAGCCGGAGATCTTAAAGGCGATGCTCGACAAGCAGACAACGGCGGAACTCGCCAAAGAAATCGGCATTCCGACGCCGACGCAGTGGTCCTTGTCATCACCCGCAGACCTCGAGACCTTCATCGACGACGTCACATTTCCAGTTCTGATCAAGCCGCGAGCAACCTACGAGTTGACGAGACGAACAGGCCGCAAGTTCCTACGGGCCGCGAACGTCGACGAATTGTCATCCGGTGTCGCCGAGCTTGCCGATTTGCCCCAAGGCATCATGATCATGGAATTCGTGCCCGGCAGCGACGCGCTCCTCAGCAGCTACTACGCACTGCGTCAAGATGGGCAGATTTTGGGCGAGTTCACCAAACGCGTGTATCGACGCCATCCCCTGAACGAAGGACCGGCCACGGTTCACGAGATGATTCACCTTGAGTCCACAGCTGAAGCCGGCCGGCGTTTCTTCGATGGCCTTGGCCTCGAAGGAATCGGCAACGTCGAGTTCAAGCTCGACGAGCGAGACGGCCAGCTGAAACTCATCGAGTGCAATCACCGCATCACTGCGGCTGCAGAACTCATCCAGCGGAGCGGCATCGACCTGGTCACGGCGGTATATCAGCAGGCACGCGGTGAATCGTTCGAATTGGGCCAACCCGATCGAGACGCCTGGTATTGGTATCCGTTCGGCGATTTCAAGGCGGCCCGACAGATCTCCAAGGGCGAGATGCTTCGGTGGGCGGCGATGCCAATGAAGAGGCCGGCGCTCCCCTATCTGCGGCTCAATGACCCAGGGCCGACATTGCAAAATACCGCGAACTGGGCCCGCAGCTTCATTGGGCGGCGACTCTCCTCATGACTTCAACGAAAACGTCGTAGGGTTCACCATTCACTAGCGAGTGCCAGTGCAGGCCCGGGGTTGTGTTGACCTCAAGGACCGCCGCAACGGCTCCCGTGTCATCGAGAACCAGGTCAACTCCGGCGAGGCGTACTCCAACGGCCTCAGCCGCGAGGGACGCGATTGCCTTCGCTGGGGCACCAAGCGTCAGACGGCGACTCTCAAGTTCTGATCCACTATTGCTGCGACCCGACACGGTGACAAGTTGGTCATGTAGCGGTATATCCGATCGCCGCTGCTCCTGACGAGACACTGCGGCCAGGAAGTCCGTGCCGGTCTCGATGAAGCCAGTGGAGCGATCTCCGAGCGCCATTCGGCGCTGGTTCTCCAGCTTGACGAGTTCGGCCACGCTCGACTCCCCGTCCCCGATCACCTGCGCCGGGTCTCGAACTACGGTATCGATAACTTCGCCATCAAAAACGAGGGCTCGACACACCCTCCCGGGCTGATGGTCCTCACTCATAATCTGGGTCCCATAGGCCGAAGCCTCCATGATTGCCCGGAGCGCCAGGCGTCGCGAACCGGGAGACACGGTGACTCCTTGACCACCACCGGTATCGGCGACCGGCTTGATCACCTGCTTCCAACCGTCGCGACCCAGCTCGCTGAGGAGCGCCCGACTCGTGGCTGAATGAATCTGGCAGGAGAGGCGAGGAACTCCGGCTTGTCGCAAGAGGCGGTCGGTCACCAACTTGTCGCCCACCATTTGGTAGGTGGCGATGTCATCGACCCCGACGACTGCGTCGCGGAAGATCGTTGCTCCTCCGGTGTGGATGAGTCGCAGAAAACCGGACCCGAGATCGGTGAGTTCGTGACCGAGCTGAAGCGCGGCAGCGGTCCATCCGTCGTGGTAGTAGGCGTGACGATTGATGATTCTAGAACCACCGCCTAGCGACCGACGGCCCCGCCCCACGATGGTCAGGAGCCTGTCGGCGGACGACACCGTGTCAGTCGATCTGGCAGTTGTCGGCTTGCAACGCAGCGGTAACCCAGTCATTGCTGAAGTCGCCTCGCTTGACCGCTTCGACGTAGATCGTTTCCTTTGCCATCCGTACCTCGGCGCGCTCCAGAATTTCATCGACAGAGTCGTGTGGAACAATGACCACACCGTCGGCGCCGGCAATTACCAGATCGCCCGCATTTACCGTTACCCCACCACAAGCAATCGGATAGTTCAACTCACCTGGACCACGATGCAACGGGCCACGTGGCGTCACGCCACGGGCAAAGACGGGCACGCCAGCTTCCCGCATAGCGTCAACGTCTCTCACGAGGCCGTCAACAACGAAGCCAGCGATTCCGCGAGCGCGTGCCTTGTTTGTCACCATGTCACCAAGGACTGCATTGGCAGTGCTTGCTGCAGTGTCGATCACAACGATGTCGCCAGGGCCAGCGGAATCGAGCGATGCGTGCACCATGAGGTTGTCACCGGGGAAAACCTTCACTGTGCAGGCCGTGCCAACCAACAGCGGCTCGGTGTGAGGGACGATCGGATGCAAGCCAGACTGCAAGGTGTACAACCTGTTCATTAGGTCGGACACGACCGCGATGTCGAGCTTCTTGAATCGGTCGATCACCTCGGGCGCGATGCGTGGAAAGTCATACCTGACTCTGAAGCCAGGGCCTCGCAATAGTTCACTGCTCTGTGGTACTTCGGATCCGCTTTTCGTCATGGTCCCTCACTCGTCTGTTATTGCCTGCCGAAAATACAAGTATGCCACCCCTACTGGTGGAGCAATCAAGGGTAAATCGGCTCAGGTCGAGTCCCGCTCAACTTGGGACAGCAACGCGTTCGCCAACTCAAGCAAAAATGTGCCTTCGGCTATGTGGTCGACCGAGGAACTAGGCGGGGTCGTCGTCTCGCTTGACAAGAACAGGGCCGTCGCCCTCGCAACGGCAAGTGAGTCGTGCGGATTCGCCGCAGCGACGACCGCGCTCAGAATCTCAATCAGCGCTCTAGAGCCATACGAGGCTTCAACCAAGTCATCGACGGCGCTCGACGATCGGAACGAATCGGCGAGGAAGGGACTGCGAATCAGAAGCCCCTCGCGGCCGTCGGCCCCCGCGGTCGCCCATTCTATTGCAAATTGGTGCTCAGCCTCGGTGACTTTCGCATCTCCCTGCTGCCCATGGACGAGCGAGTCCACGATTGCTCTCAGATGTGGGGCTGGGCAGTATCGCGGCATGCCCAACGTCTGCCACAACCAGGCCGCTACAACGTACGCCAGTCCGAGCGGGCAACTCAGGGCCCCCAGGCGGAATCGATCGGAAAGGAAGTCGATCTGAGCGAGATGGGCCGGAAGGAATCGACATTCCATTGAGCCCAAATGATGATAGGCCTCGTCGAGCGAGTCGACTTCCTTGGCAGAGAGTTCAGCCGACATCCGAAACGCCCCGGCATTGTCTCTCATCGCAATCCAGAGTTCTGGATCAGTCGAGTGGAGACTATCAAGCGCAGACTCTTGAATAGTCGCCACGACGAGCACCTGCCGATCGGCAAACTCCTGAAGTATTGAAGTTGTCAGTCCTCGACCAAGATGTAATGAAACGTCATCGAGCCACAAGACGTCGTAGGCGGAAGTGTCGAGGGCGGCACGCGCAGCTTCAAGCGGAAGCCCCTCTGCTAGTCGATTCCCGTATCGGGGTTCGTCGACGCTGTAGAGCAGCGCGTCAGGTCGGACAGCTTGGACCGCCATCCACGCCGCACGGGTCTTGCCGGAGCTCGGTTCGCCACTGACAAGCAGGAGTTTGCCGGAGTGCCCGCTGGCGATCGCATCTTGAAGCACCGGGTCGATGTCACGCGGCGAATAAGGTCCGACTGCCACCATTGAGTATGCCGAGGCTGGGCCGATCCGGTCAGGTTCGTTCTTGACGGGCGCTGCGGCCTGGTCAACTGGTGCATTCGAGTTGAGGATCACAAGCAGGAACACCAACAGAATGCCGAGACCAGCAGCGACGAGGCCAGTGAATCGCGGCAACCAGCCACCGATGAAGGCACCAAAAGTGAGGAGGCTGGCGAGCGCGCCGAGACTGGTTGCTGCTTTGACTAGACGCACGTGAGGAGACTACTGGCAATCGGTCCAAACGCGATGCGTCGTTGACACTGAGCAACGCAGTCAGTATTGTCCTCCGGGCGGGACCGCCAGCTCATGGCGGACCACCGGCTCATGGCGGGCCACCGGTGCAGATGAGGTAGGGAACAATGCTGGCTAAGGCGATCTTTCAATGGTGGATGGCACGCGTATTGACGGTGGCGCTGGTGCTAGGAGCACTTCTCGTTGCGGTTAACCCAGCTCCTTCTTCGGCGGCGGGTCCTGCTCTGGTTTCATCCACTGGAACCGTGACCGTGACATCGGACGGTTCCCAAGGCGTCGCTGTCGCGATGCCACCCGGCATCCAAAACGGTGACCTACTCCTCGTCATCGTCGCATCAGACCTCAACAACAAAGAAGGCACAACCACCGGATCTGCAGGCTGGGTCAAAGTCCTCGACGCCCGACGCGGCACCGACGTCACCCACCTCTCAGTCTTCGCACGAATCGCCGACGGCAACGACGCATTCACCGTCGCCACCACCTTCACCCCCAACACCTTCGCCGAAGACCTCGTCGCCCAATCCGTACGGATCACCAACCACGGAGTGACCAATGTCAGCACCGACCTTGCCGGTCTGACCTCGGCAGATGACCGACGAGGCAGTGCGAACCCACCCTCCACCGGAACCATCGCCGAAGACGACTGGCTCGTCTTCGCACTCGCTGCACCAAACTTCACCTCCCAGTCCGACAACCTCAGGGCCGTCCCAAGCGGATACACAGAAATCACCCGCACGCGGTCAGCGAACACGACAAGCGCCGCGACCCTCGGCATCGCCTACCAAAACGTTTCCGGCACGACGATCGACCCCGGCAAATACGGCAACACCAGCCGCAGCTGGGTCGCCGCAACCCTCGCCATCCCCGCAGCTTGGGGCCCGGGCGGGACCACCACCACCTCGGCTGCAACCACTAGCACCACCGCAGCCACAACCACTAGCACCACCGCAGCCACAACCACTAGCACTAGCACTAGCACCACATCTTTGGCCGCTGGCCCGGCCGTGGTTTCATCCACTGGAACCGTGACCGTGACATCGGACGGTTCCCAAGGCGTCGCTGTCGCGATGCCACCCGGCATCCAAAACGGTGACCTACTCCTCGTCATCGTCGCATCAGACCTCAACAACAAAGAAGGCACAACCACCGGATCTGCAGGCTGGGTCAAAGTCCTCGACGCCCGACGCGGCACCGACGTCACCCACCTCTCAGTCTTCGCACGAATCGCCGACGGCAACGACGCATTCACCGTCGCCACCACCTTCACCCCCAACACCTTCGCCGAAGACCTCGTCGCCCAATCCGTACGGATCACCAACCACGGAGTGACCAATGTCAGCACCGACCTTGCCGGTCTGACCTCGGCAGATGACCGACGAGGCAGTGCGAACCCACCCTCCACCGGAACCATCGCCGAAGACGACTGGCTCGTCTTCGCACTCGCTGCACCAAACTTCACCTCCCAGTCCGACAACCTCAGGGCCGTCCCAAGCGGATACACAGAAATCACCCGCACGCGGTCAGCGAACACGACAAGCGCCGCGACCCTCGGCATCGCCTACCAAAACGTTTCCGGCACGACGATCGACCCCGGCAAATACGGCAACACCAGCCGCAGCTGGGTCGCCGCAACCCTCGCCATCCCCAGCTCATAGGATTCTCATTGAGCTCTGGACAGCGCTTCAGTCACTGACCTCTTGGAACAAGTCATCTCGACGACGCTTCGCTGTTGTGTGACCGCTCTGGGCACATTCTCTTAGCATCAAACCTCGACCTTCGTCGTCTCGTGTCCTATAGTCGAAGAACGGACTCGTGAGCGGGATTGCGACCGTGGCGGAGGGTAATTTTTCATGCAATGGTGGAAGCGCTTTTGGTATGCCCAAATGGTGCTAGACGGGGTGACCGCCTCGCTGGTGTGGATTTTGATACTGGGGTTCGATGTCGGTCCGACGAGTGTGGGCCGCTCGTTTAAGCAATCATGGATTCTTGTCGCTGTAGCGACGATCGCCACCGTGATCCTGCTGGCGCGACGCATGATGTACACAGCACTCTTATCTCCGACGCGGAGCGAAGAAGGGCTTGCGGTGCTCACGGCAACGGGTCTGACTACAAGCATCGTAGCGGTGACCGGAAATCTGCTTGATTGGTCGGTTGGAGCTTGGGAGCTCGTACTCGGTGGATTCGTGTTCTATCTGGCCCGATTGTTAGTGCGCGGAACGCTGCGCCAACTATCAGGTCGCGAACGGATGCTGCAACAGGTGCTCGACGTGATCATTGTCGGCGCCAGCGAGGACGCAGGCGAACTCTACGAGCTAATGGTTGATCATCCAGAGTCAGGGCTGCGCCCGCTCGGCATCGTCGGAGACCCAGAAGTCGGCAAGCAGTTTGGTCTCACCCCGCTGATGTTGGGCCCAATCGATCGTGTGGTTGAAATCCTCGGGCTTCACAACGCTGATGCGGCACTCGTCACGCCGACTAGCTTTCGTGGCCCCGCGTTCAGGCGCCTGTCCCGCACCATTCAGCGAAGCGGACGGCCGGTCATGCTGAGCAACGGCATCAGCCGTCTGGCCGAAGGCGGATACTCGATCCGAAACCTGTCACACGAGCCGATCACGGTGCTGAAACCGTCTCGAACGGGTCGGCGCTTCGGATTCGCCGTGAAACGCGTCATCGATGTTGTCGCTTCGTCGCTACTGGTCGTGATGACCTTGCCGATTCTGCTGCTTGTGGCGATCGCGATCCGGCTTGGTAGCCGGGGCCCGATTCTATACCGATCAGCCAGAATAGGCTTTGGCGGCAAAAGCTTCGAGATGTTGAAGTTCCGCACGATGGTTGACGGAGCCGACCAACAGCATGCATCGCTTATGGCCGAGAACGAGCGAACTGGCCCCATCTTCAAGATTTCCTCCGACCCCCGTGTTACACGGCTTGGCAAGCTGCTACGCGATACGTCGATCGACGAACTTCCGCAGCTGATCAACGTGCTACGTGGCGAAATGAGCCTCGTCGGTCCTCGACCGGCCCTGCCCGAAGAGACCGAGGCGTTCGACTCTGAGCTTCGGAATCGAATGAAAATGAAGCCAGGTATCACAGGGCTGTGGCAAGTCGAGGCTCGGGAGAACCCCAACTTCTCTGCCTATCGTCGTCTGGATCTTCATTACGTCGAGAACTGGACCCCGCTCGCCGACATCGGGATCCTGATCGCAACGGCCGAACATGTCTTAATCTCCCTGGCCCTGATTCCGTTACGTCCCTTTGTGAAGCACGGTTCGGATCATGTGCGGGACAAGGCCGAGGATGTCATCGACCTGCGTGACGAGAAACCCGTAGAGTCAACACGCACCGAGGCCCATGGAGTTCACATCGGTCGAGCAGTCACAGAGGTCTAGGTTAGCGGTTTTGCGTTGAGGGATCGACCCATCATCGGGCGAGCCCAACGCAACGAACCTCAAAGGCGCCTTGGGAGGTGCGTCGCTGTAACCGCGGCGAGGAACGCG